>NZ_CM009578.1:3702008-4002008 GCF_002993885.1 Sphingopyxis lindanitolerans | reverse complement strand
GCGCCGACGACACCCCGTCCCAGAAGCTGCGCATCCGGCCGACCGCTTCGTCGCGCGGATTACCGGCGATGATCGCCGCGTTGACCGCGCCGATCGAGATACCCGCGACCCAGTCGAGTTCGATCCCGAGTTCGATCAGCGCTTCATAGATTCCCGCCTGAAACGCCCCGAGCGCGCCCCCGCCCTGAAGGACGAGGACGACCAGATCGGGAAGCGGCAAAGCGGCGCGGGCGGCACGGCGGGGCATGGACTCGGACGATCCTTTTCTCTGCGTTCGGCACCCCGTTCTTTTGTGCACCGCAACAGACGCAATTGCAAGTCGCCCGCGGTTCAGGACGCTCGCCATGAGGATTCCTTTGGGAACAGATTGCGGTCCTCCCATCGACGCGAAGCCCCTTTCCATTGCCCCCCGCTGCTGTCACTATCCGCCCCGGACAGACACTTAGCGGCGGGAGGAACCCATGCGCCTCGACGATTATGATCCCGGCGACGATATTCAGGACCTCGGGCGTGGCGGCGGCGGGTTCGGCGGCGGTGGGGGTGGCGGCATGGGCGGCCTGCTTTTCGGGCTGCTGCCGATGCTGCTTGGCCGCAAGATGGGCTGCGGAACGATCCTGCTGCTCGGCGTGCTGGCGTTCGTCTTTTTCGGTGGCGGGCTTCAGAGCCTGACCGGCGGCAGCACCGCCGATCCGGCCGCCGACAGCCGCAGCGCGCAAGCGGAGGGCGCCGCCTGCGACACCCAGGCCGAACGCTTCGCCTGTCAGGTGTTCAGTTCGACCAACCGATTCTGGGGCAGCCAGTTCAATGGCTATCAGGAACCGGGCCTGCGCTTCTTCACCGAACAGAACAGCTCTGGCTGCGGCGCCGCGCAATCGGCGATGGGGCCTTTCTATTGCCCCGCCGATCACGGCATCTATCTCGACACCGAATTCTTCGGCGAGCTCGCGAACCGCTTCGGCGCGGCCGGCGACGCCGCGCAGGCCTATGTCGTCGCGCACGAGGTCGGCCACCATATTCAGACGATCACCGGCATTTCGGACAAGGTCCGCCAGGCGCAGCAGCGCGCCTCGCAGGCCGAGGGCAATGCGCTGCAGGTCCGCATGGAGTTGCAGGCCGATTGCTATGCCGGCGTCTGGGCGAACCGCGCGCGCAACAAGGACGGTCAGACCGTGATGGAACCCGGTGACATGGAGGAAGCGATGCGCGCCGCCAACGCGATCGGCGACGATACGCTGATGCGCTCGGCGGGCCAGCGTCCGGTGCCCGAAAGCTTTACGCACGGAACGAGCGAGCAGCGCATGACCTGGCTGCGCCGCGGCCTCGAAACGGGGGACCCGAAGCAGTGCGACACCTTCAACGCATCGCTCTGATCGCGGCGGCGGCGCTCGTCGCCGCCCCCGCTGCCGCCGAAACGCTTTATGTCCAAACCGGGCGGCTGATCGACGGCGTCTCGAACGATGTGCGCACCGGCCAGTGCGTGACGATCGCGGACGAGCATATCGAGGCGGTCGGCCCTTGCGGCACGGCCCCTGCGGGGGCAACGATCATCGACTGGTCGGCCTATACGATATTGCCGGGGCTCATCGACCTCCACACCCACCTCGCCGACGTCGGGCAGAGCGCCGACGTCGCGGCGCCGATCAAGGCCTCGCCCGCCGAGACCGCGCTTGTCGGCGCGCGCAAAGCGCGCCTGACGCTGAACGCCGGCTTCACCAGCGTGCGCGACGTCGGCACCTATCGCGGGTTGACCGACGTCGCACTCCGCAATGCCATCGATCGCGGCGACGTGCCCGGACCGCGCATGTGGGTCGCGGGCGCCTATATCACCATTCCCGGCGGCGGCGGCGAAGTGAATGGCGTCGTCCCGAACGACCAGCTTCCGCCCGACATGCGCCTCGGCGTCGCCGCGACGCCCGAGGAAGCGGCGCAGAAGACGGCGTATCTGCTCGACCATGGCGCCGATTTCATCAAGACGATCGCGACCGGCGCGGTGCTCGCGATCGGCACCGAACCCGGCGCGCCCGAACTCAGCGAAGACCAGCTTCGCGCGGTCGTGAAGGTCGCGCACGCCCGCGGCAAGCGCGTCACCGCGCACGCCCATGGCGCGGTTGGGATCAAGAATGCGATCCGCGCCGGGGTCGACAGCATCGAACACGCCAGCCTTGCCGACAAGGAAGCGCTGCAAATGGCGAAGGCGCACGGCACCTGGCTGGTCATGGACATCTACAACGGCACCTATATCGACGAGATCGGGACCAAGGAGGGCTGGCCCGAGGAATATCTCCGCAAGAACCGCGAGACCACCGACGCCCAGCGCGCCGCCTTCCGCCGCGCGGTAGAGATGGGCGTCAAGCTCGGCTACGGCACCGACGCGGGCGTCTATCCGCACGGCCTCAACGCCCGGCAATTCGCCAATATGGTCAAATATGGTATGACGGAGATGCAGGCGATCCAGTCCGCCACCGGCCGCGCGTCGGAGGAAATGGGCCGCACCGACATCGGCGCGATCGTTTCCGGCCGCTATGCCGACATGATCGCGGTAAAGGCCGACCCGCTCGCCGATATCACGGTGCTCGAAAAGATCGACCATGTGATGAAGGGCGGCGTCATTGTCCGCTAACGACTGGAAGCCGACATCTCCATTCTCGTCACCCTGAACTTGTTTCAGGGTCCATGGCCTGTCGTTTCCTTCGGCGCAGCGGTAGACGAGACCTCAGGCCGTGGATGCTGAAACAAGTTCAGCATGACGAGCTTTGGAGGGCAGCTTCCCACCCCAAAGCAGGCGTCGCCTTCAAAAACGCCTTTCCTACATTATCCGGCTGTGCCAGCTTTGATCCGGCTCTTTCATTTTGATAGACAAAAAGGATCGCTGCCCGGCTTTCTGAGGCGGCCACGGTCAAGGGTGCCGGGCGCGTCGAATACATCGCAAGGTCCAAATCGCGGGACGCATAAGGCTGAACTTTCCTGAACTTTGGAATAAAATTGCGCGGGCATTCGCTACCGATCCCACGAACAGGCTTGAACAAGCACATCGCAGCGCTAAACCGCTTTCATGCGAAACCATATCCTCACCAGCGCGATCGCGCTGACCGCCGCCCTTTCCTCCGCCCCCGCTCTCGCCCGCCCGATGACCGAGGTCGACTTGGCGACGCTGAAACGCGTCGGCGCGCCGGCGGCATCGTCCGACGGGCGCTGGGTCGTCTTTCAGATGACCGAGACCGCGCCCGACACCTACAAACGCTCGACCGGCCTGTGGCTCGTCGATCGCAAGGCGAAGGACGCCAAGCCCGCCCAGATCGCCGACACGCCGGGCAAGAAT
This sequence comes from Sphingopyxis lindanitolerans, assembly GCF_002993885.1. Lineage (NCBI taxonomy): Bacteria > Pseudomonadati > Pseudomonadota > Alphaproteobacteria > Sphingomonadales > Sphingopyxidaceae > Sphingopyxis > Sphingopyxis lindanitolerans. The sequence continues at coordinate 3,998,689 of NZ_CM009578.1, read as the reverse complement.
GAAACCTCACCCGCCTTCGCCCCCGACGGCAGCCTCTATTTCCTCTCGAACGCTTCGGGCGGCGATCAGGTCTGGCGGATCGATGTCAAGGCCGGAACCGCCGCAACGCAGGTCACCGACACCAAGGCCGAGGTCGCGGGCTTCAAGATTTCGCCGAATGGCGAACGCCTGCTCGCCTGGGGCGACATTCCGATGGAATGCACCGATTTCGGCTGCGACGCGAAAGACAAGGGCGCGCTTGTCGGCCCCGGCAGCGGCCGTCTCTACAAGGATGGCGCCGGTTTCGTGCGCCATTGGGATCAATGGGAAACGCCCGGAACCCACAGCCGTCCCTTCGTCTTCAACCTCGCGGACGGCAAGGCAAGCGTCGCGCGCCCGATCGCCGCCGGGCTGGTCGGCGATACGCCGTCGAAGCCCTTTGGCGGCGGCGAAGAACTTGCATGGGGGCCTGACAGCCGCACCGTCTATTTCACGATGCGCAAGGCCGATCGCGACGAACCGCGTTCGACCAACCTCGATGTCTATAGCTGGCTGGTCGACAGCCGGATGATGCCGCAGAATCTGACCGAGGATAATCAGGCGACCGACACGCTTCCGGCGCCCTCACCCGATGGCAAATGGCTCGCCTACGCCGCGATGGCGCGGCCGGGCTATGAAGCCGACCGGCAGGTGCTGATGCTCCGCAACCTCGAGAATGGCGAGACGAAGAAGCTCACCGATGCGTGGGACCGCTCGGTCGCCTCGATCGCGTGGGCCGAGGACGGCAAGTCGCTCTTCGTCACGGCTGACGATGTGCTCGACCATCCGGTGTTCCGCGTCGATGCCGCCAGCGGCAAGGTCGAGAGGCTGAAGGCCTCGAGCGAAGCGTTCGACGGCACCATCGGCGACGTCACCCCTCTCCCCGGCGGCGCGCTGCTCTATACGCGCAATACCGCGCTGCTGCCGACCGACGTTTATGTCCGCGACGCGAAGGGCAGGGTGCAACAGATCACCGCGGTCAACGCCGCAACGCTCGCCAGCTTCGATCCGGTCAAGATCGACCGCATGCAGTTCGCCGGGGCGAACGGCGACAAGGTGTGGGGGATGATCCTGAAGCCCGCGAACGCTGCTGCACAGCTGCCGGTCGCCTTCATCGTCCATGGCGGCCCGCAGGGCAGCTTCGGCAACGGCTGGTCGACGCGCTGGAACCCCCGCCTCTTCGCCGAACAGGGCTATGGCGTCGTCACCGTCGATTTCCATGGCTCAACGGGTTACGGCCAGGCGTTCACCGACAGCATCAACAAGGATTGGGGCGGCAAGCCGCTTCAGGATCTTAAACTCGGCCTCGCGGCGGCGGGCAAGCAGGATGCGCAGCTCGACATTGCCAACGCCTGCGCGCTCGGCGCCTCCTATGGCGGCTATATGATGAACTGGATCGCCGGCCAGTGGACCGACGGCTTCAAATGCCTGGTCCAGCACGACGGCGTCTTCGACGCGCGCGCCATGGCCTATGAAACCGAGGAATTATGGTTCGACGAATGGGAACATGGCGGCGCCTATTTCGAGGTTCCCGAAGAATTCGAGAAATGGAACCCGGTGAATCACGTCGCCGAGTGGAAAACGCCGATGCTGGTGATCACCAGCGAAAAGGACTTCCGCATTCCCTATACGCAGGGCCTCGCGGCCTTCACCGCGCTCCAGCGCCGCGGCGTGCCGTCCGAGCTTCTGGTGTTTCCCGACGAAAATCATTGGGTGCTGAAGGGCGCGAACAGCGTCCAGTGGCACCAGACGGTGTTCAACTGGCTGGGAAGCTATTTGAAGAAATAACAATCCCCCAACTCCGCTCGTGTCGAGCGAAGTCGAGACACCCCGAAGGCGCGTGCCGCGGATGGGCATCTCGACTTCGCTCGATGCGAACGGGCGAAGGGGGCGCATAGGGGGCAATCACCCCCTTGCCGCATCGCACCATGGCTGGCAAAGCGCGCCGCTATGCCGATGGAAAAAACCTTCGATCCCGCCGCCATCGAGGCGAAATGGGCTCAGTCATGGGAAAGCCGCGGGCTGTTTCGCCCGGCGCGCCCGAATGCGCAGCCGTTCACGATCGTTAACCCGCCGCCGAACGTCACCGGCGCGCTGCACATCGGCCATGCGCTCGACAATACGTTGCAGGACGTGCTCGTCCGCTACGAACGGCTGCGCGGCAAGGATGCGCTGTGGGTCGTCGGCATGGACCATGCCGGCATCGCGACCCAGATGGTGGTCGAGCGCCAGCTTGAGGCCAGGCAGGACAAGCGCACCAACTACAGCCGCGAAGAGTTCGTCGACAAGATATGGCAGTGGAAAGCGGAGAGCGGCGGCCAGATTACCGGCCAGCTTCGCCGCCTCGGCTGTTCGATGGACTGGTCGCGCGAGCAATTCACGATGGACCCGCATTTCACCCGCGCGGTGGTCAAGGTGTTCGTCGACCTCCACAAAAAGGGGCTGATCTACCGCGACAAGCGCCTCGTGAACTGGGACCCCAAGCTCAAAACCGCGATTTCGGACCTCGAAGTCGAAACGCGCGAGGTTCAGGGCGGCTTCTGGCATTTCAAATATCCGATCGCCGACGGCGTGACCCTTGACGATGGCCGCAACTATATCGAGGTCGCGACGACGCGCCCCGAAACGATGCTCGCCGACATGGCGGTCGCGGTGCACCCCGACGATGCGCGCTACAAAAGCGTGATCGGCAAGGACATCCTCCAGCCGATCACCGGCCGCCGTTTCAAGGTGGTCGCCGACGAACATGCGGATCCCGAACTGGGCAGCGGCGCGGTGAAGATCACCCCCGGACATGATTTCAACGACTTCGAGGTCGGCAAGCGCGCGGGGTTCAAGCCCGGCGAGATGCTCAACATGTTCGATGGCGACGCGAATGTCATCCAGACGAGCGACGGGCTGATCCCCGCGGAATATTTGGGCCTCCACCGCTTCCGCCGCGACGGCAAGGATGGCGCGCGCGAACTCGTCGTGCAGCGGATGAAGGAAGCGGGTTTCCTCGTCCCCCATGTCGACAAGGATGGCGCCGAACATGACGCCGAGCCGCGCACGATCCAGACCCCGTTCGGCGACCGCGGCGGCGTGGTGATCGAGCCCTGGCTCACCGACCAATGGTATGTCGACGCCGAAACCCTCGCCCAGCCGCCGATGCAGGCGGTCCGCGACGGCCGGATCAACATTGTCCCCAAGACGTGGGAAAAGACCTTCTTCAACTGGATGGAGAATATCCAGCCATGGTGCGTCTCGCGCCAGCTTTGGTGGGGTCACCGGATTCCGGCTTGGTATGGTCCGGGACTAGATGATGACGGAACTCCGAACAGCGGAATGACCGTTGAACTTACAAAAGATGCCAGCCACACCCTCCTGAAGGCATACCCTACCCGCCAGCAGATATTCGTTGCTGAAACGGAAGAGGAAGCTTTGAGACAGGCGGAAGCCTATTATCCCGCTGGCACCAAGGTTCACTTCGGTGAGGGCACGTCTGGTTCACCGAGCCATGTCATTCTTGCGCGCGACCCCGACGTTCTCGACACCTGGTTCTCCTCCGCACTCTGGCCCTTCGCAACGCTCGGCTGGCCTGAGAACACCGACCTGCTGAAACGCCATTATCCCAACGACGTCCTCGTCTCCGGCTTCGACATCCTCTTCTTCTGGGATGCGCGCATGGCGATGCAGGGGATGGAGTTCATGGGCGACGTCCCTTGGAAGACGCTCTATCTCCACGGCCTCGTCCGCGCACCCGACGGCGCGAAGATGTCGAAGTCGAAGGGCAATGTCATCGACCCGCTCGGCCTGATCGACCAATATGGCGCCGACGCGCTACGCTTTTTCATGGCGGCGATGGAAAGCCAGGGCCGCGACATCAAGATGGATGACGCGCGCCTCGCCGGCTATCGCAACTTCGCGACCAAGCTGTGGAACGCCGCGCGCTTTTGCGAAGCCAATGGCATTTCGGCGTCCGCCAGCCTCGCAGCGCCGTTCGCGACGCTGCCGGTCAACCGCTGGATCATCGGTGAAGTCGCGGGCACCGTTGAAGCGATGGAGACGGCCTTCGCCGCCTATCGCTTCGACGAAGCCGCGAACGCGATCTACAGCTTTGCATGGGACCGTTTCTGCGACTGGTATCTCGAACTGATCAAAGGTGCGATCGACAACGAGACGAAGGCCGTCGCCGGCTGGGTGCTCGACCAGATACTCGTCATGCTCCACCCCTTCATGCCCTTCATCACCGAAGAGCTGTGGACCGGGCTCGGCGACCGCGCGGATTATCCGCTGATCACCGCGAAATGGCCTGAACCTTGTGCGACCCGCGATGCCGACGCCAGCGCCGATATCGACTGGCTGATCAAGCTCGTCAGCGAACTGCGCGGCGCGAAGGCCGAGCTGGGCCTACCGCCGGGCGCGCGCCTGACTGCCCATTTCCCGACCTCGCTCAAGGGCCGCACCGAGAAACTCTCGGCGCAGCTCGACCGCCTCGCGCGTCTCGAAGCCATCAGCTTCGACCCCGCACCGGCGGGCGCATCGGCACAGCTCGTCGTCGAAGGCGAGACGATCACCGTCCCGCTCGAAGGCGTCATCGACATCGCCGCCGAACGCGACCGCCTGACCAAGGCGCTCGCCGCCGCGACGAAGGAGCGCGATGGCCTAGCGGGCCGCCTGAACAATCCCTCCTTCGTCGAACGCGCCAAGCCCGAAGCGGTGGAAAAGGCCCGCGCCGACCACGCCGCCAAGGAGGCCGAAGCCGAGCGCCTGACCGCCGCATTGGCGCGGCTGGGGTGACCGACGGCCAAACGCCCGTCACGCCGATGCCCGTCGCGGCGGCGGCCGATCCGGCCGCGGGACCGATTCCGCCGCGCCAGACCGCGCGCGGCGGCGGGCGGATGGACCTGATCAGCGGGCCGATCACCAAGACGCTGATCCTCTTCGCGCTGCCGACGCTCGCGTCGAATATCTTGCAGACGCTGTCGAGTTCGGTGAATTCGATCTGGGTCGGCCAATTCCTCGGCGAAAGCGCGCTCGCCGCGACCGCCAACGCCAACATCATCATGTTCCTGATGTTCGGCGCCTTCTTCGGCTTCGGCATGGCGGCGACGGTGTTGATCGGCCAGTCGATGGGGCGCGGCGACGTCGACGCGGCGCGGCGCGCGGCGGGCGGGGTCGTCGGGCTCGCACTGATCTTCTCGGTCGTGATCGCGGTCGTCGGCTGGTTCGCGTCGGACAGGATCTTGCACTGGCTGGTGACGCCGCCCGAAGCGTTCGGGCTGGCACACGACTATCTGCGCGTCACCTTCCTCGCGGTGCCGGCCAGCATGTTGTCGGTGACCTTGATGATGGCGTCGCGCGGCGCGGGCGACGCGGTCACGCCGCTGCGTTTCATGATCCTCACGGTCGTACTCGATATCGTCTTCAACCCGGTGCTGATCCTCGGCCTCGGCCCGTTCCCGCGTCTTGGCATCGCGGGCAGCGCGCTCGCCACCGCGACCGCCGGGACGATCAGCCTCGCGGGGATGATCACCTGGTTCTATGCCCGAAACCATGTGCTGCGCCTGCGCGGCCACGAGCTGATCTATCTGCTGCCCAAATGGAGCGAGCTTCGCTTCATCGTCGGGCGCGGCATGCCAATGGGCGCGCAGATGCTCGTCATCTCGGGCGCCGGGCTCATCATGATCGGGCTCGTCAACCGCGAGGGACTGGTCACCTCCGCCGCTTATGGCGCGACGTTGCAGCTCTGGAACTATGTCCAGATGCCCGCGCTCGCGATCGGCGCGGCGGTCAGCGCGATGGTGGCGCAGAATATCGGCGCGGCGCGCTGGGACCGCGTGGCGTCGGTGACGAACAGCGGCATGGCGATCAACCTCGTCATGACGGGTGTCCTGATCGCGCTGCTCCTGACCTTCGACCGGGCCGCGCTCGCGCTGTTCCTCGGCAGCGAAAGCCCCGCGATCGAGGTATCGCGCCATATTCAACTGATCGCGACCTGGACCTTCCTGCCCTTTGGCACCACGATCGTGCTGATCGGTACGCTGCGCGCCAACGGCTCGGTCGTCCCGCCGCTGATCATCCTTTTCCTGTCGATGTTCCCGATCCGCCTCGGCATCTATTATTTCGGCTATTCGACAATCGGCAGCGACATTTTGTGGTGGAGCTTTCCGCTGTCCTCGCTCGCCTCGCTGGCGATGGCCTGGATCGTCTACAAGCGCGGCGGCTGGCGCCGCACGATGCCGCAGCCTGACGTCGAATAGCGCGCTTTCGACCAAGGCCCGGACCCCTTCGACTGGCGGCCCGGTGGCTGCTGGCGTTGCGGCGATGTTTGACGCTAAGACAGCCTCGATGAACATGACTATCCGCAAAGAGACGCTGCGCGATCAACGGGCGAAGATGCTGGCCGCGGCGCCCGACTGGCGCGCCTCCGACGCGCGCGTCAATCCCCGGGTCGCGATCGGCTCGATCGTCGCGATGTGGCTGCTCTATTTCCTGATCACCACCGGCCTCGGCATCCTCGCGGGCGCCGAGCAATGGGAATATGCCGGGCGCCGCGGCATCGTCGTCGTCGCGGGCATATTGTGCACCTTCGTCCTCTATCAATTGATCCAGCGCGTCCAGCCGCGCGGCTTCGGCGCCCGCCTCGCCGTCGCGATGGGCGCGGCGATCCCGCTCGTCATCGTCTATGCGTGCATCAACCTGCTCGTCTTCTATTACTGGCTGCCGCTTCCCGACTCGGCAAAGATCATCGCCGATATCCATACCAAATTCCCGGTCGCGTGGGAGATCGTGCTGATCCTCGACAGCTCGATCCGCTGGTATTTCTTCTTCGCGGTCTGGGCGGCGCTCTATGTCGCCTTCGGCTATGCGAACGAGATGCGCGCGGTCGAGCGGCGCGCCAACCATTTCCGCATCGAGGCGCAGACCGCGCAGCTCCGCGCCCTTCACTATCAGGTCAATCCGCACTTTCTGTTCAACACGCTCAATTCGCTATCGACGCTCGTCCTGCGCGGGTCGAAGAGCGAAGCCGAGACGATGATCATGAACCTGTCGTCCTTCCTGCGATCGAGCCTCGCGATCGACCCCGAACAGCTTGTCAGCCTCGACGAGGAAATCGCGCTCCAGCGGCTCTATCTCGATATCGAGCAAGTCCGCTTCCCCGACCGGCTCCAGGTCGAGGTGCTGGTGCCAAAGGCGCTCGAAAACGCCTGCGTCCCGGTGCTGATCCTGCAGCCGATCATCGAAAATGCGCTCAAATATGGCGTCGCGCCAAGCAAGGGCCGGATCGCGATCCGGCTGACCGCGAGCAGCGAACATGGCCTGCTCGTCGTGCGCACCGAAAACGACATCGACCCAAAGGCGGCGGTTCCCGCGTCCGGAACCGGCCTCGGTCTCGGCAATGTCCGCGAACGGCTGCTGACCCGCTATGGCCCGGCGGCGGGCTGCGAATGGGGGCCGTCGGATGGCGGAGGGTTCTTCGTTTCGCTATGGCTGCCGCTGGCACGGGAGGGATGCTGACATGATGCGGATGCTACGCACGCTGATCGTCGACGACGAACCGCTGGCGATCGAGCGGCTCCAGATCCTCGCCGGGCAGCAGGATGGTATTTCGCTCGTCGGCACCGCCAGCGACGGGGCCTCGGCGCTGCGCATGGTCGATGCGCTCGCGCCCGACCTCGTCCTGTGCGACATCGCGATGCCCGATCTCGACGGGCTGGCGGTCGCCGCGGCGCTCGACAAGCTCGACAATCCGCCCGCGGTCGTCTTCATCACCGCCTTCGATCGCTATGCGGTGGCGGCGTTCGACGTCGCCGCGGTCGATTATCTGCTCAAGCCCGTGTCGCCCGACCGCCTCGGCCGCGCACTGACGCGCGTGCGCGAATGGAACGCGACCGATCGCGCGCCCAAGCAAAAGAGCAAGTGGATCAACGAATTCTGGGTCCAGAACCGCGGCGAGATGCTGCGTATCGACGCCGACCAGGTCGACCTGGTCGAGGCCGAGCGCGATTATATGCGGCTGCACGTCGGCGCGCGCAGTTGGCTGATCCACCAGACGATCAAATCGCTGGAAGCACGCATGAACCCCGACCAGTTCATGCGCATCCATCGGTCGAAGATGATCCGCCGCGACGGCATCGTCGGGCTCAAACACCATGGCGACGGCGCCTGGAGCGTCGACCTCGGCGAGGGCGGAGTCCACCGGATCGGCCGCACTTATCTGCACGACGTAAAGGCGATCACGCACGGGGCATGATCGCCTTCGCCAGGGCCGCCCCCTGCTTTTGGGCGGCCCCGATCGCGATAGCCGTCAGGGCGCCGAGACGACCGGCGGTTTCTCGCTCGCGAACCGCGCGCTGCTGCCGTTCAGCAAGGCCGCGAGCTGCGGTTCGGCGCTGCTGCGTGCCCGTGCTTCGCATGCCTGTTCGAACGCGCGCTGCTGCAATGAAGGACGAAATCCGACGCGGCACATCGAACGGATCGCCCTGCGAATGCGAAGATCGAGCTGCTCGCGTCCGTCGACGGTTTGCAGGTCAAGATCGCCGTAATGCACCATGACGCGCGGCGCATCGTCGTCCTGCGCCATCGCGGGTGCGGCGATCCCGCCGGCGGCCATCGTCAGGGTGATCAGAGTAAGGGTCGGTTTGAACATGGGGGAGTCCTCTCAATCCGGGGTGGTGACGCGGGACACGGCCTGATGTTCACCGGGGAAGATTGCATCAACCCGCATCCCGCACGCTGGCAATGCGCCCTTTCCCGCCGTCGCGCATGCAAGGTTCGACCGGCTCGGAAGCCGCGTCGATCAGGCGGACGAAGCGCATTGGGGCGTCGACCAGTGGCCGAAAGCTTGCATCATAGTCGTCAGGATGGCTTTCTTTGCCGAATGAGGAGGAAACCCCGCCCCTCTCCGAGTCGCGGCCGCGGCGCGCGCCGCCTGGCCTGGGCGCTCGGGCTCGGCTTGGCCGGGCTCGGCGGGGGCACGCTGCTCGGCCTCGCGGTGGTCGACAACGGGCTCGGCAACAAGGGCGGCGACCGCCCGGCCGACGGCGGCGCCTCCTTCGCCGGGTTCAGCGCCAATCCCGACGCGCTCGTCACCGGGCAGGCGGATGCCCCGCCCTGCCCCGACTGCGCCGACAGCTATGGCGTCGCCGCGCGGCTGAAGGCCCGGCACGATCACCGGATGAGCGACGCTTTTCGTGAATTGGGCCACGTCGATGACGATGTCGGGCCGACGCCCGAACCGGCGCCCGAACCGACGGACGATTATCAATATGGCGGCCGCCTTCCCGATCCCCAGCCCCGCCCTGCCCCCGAGCCGCGCACCCTGCCGGCGATGGTCATGCCCGTCGCGCTTCCCCCTCCCGCGACGCGCGAGCCGTCCACATCGCCAAAACCGTCGCCCGAGCCACGGCAAAAAGGCCCCGGCGAACCGCCGGAGCCTCCTGCCGTCGCGCAATAGCGACCGTTAACGCATCAATTCTGGGGCTGCGGCTTCGCGCAGCGCGTCGTATCGCCGCCCTTGCAGGCCGCGACATCGGCCTCCCACTGGATCCGCTCTTCGGCCGACAGCGCGGCCACGCGCGCCTTTTCGGCCTCATACGCCTCGGTTTCCTTGGCGAACTCGGAGTGCGTGGCAGCTTCCTGCTGGTCGCGCGCCGCGACTTCGGCTTCATAGGTCTGGGTTTCGGCCTTGGCCTTCGCCAGCTGGTCGGCGTTGAGCCGAGCCGTGTTCGAGCGCTCCTCCGCCGTCGTCCCGTCGGGATTGTTCTGCATCGCGGCCGCTTGGCCCGCGGCGAACAGCGCCATGGCCGCACTGGCCGTCAAAATCATCCTGATCATCGAAGCTCTCCTGTCCATCCAGACACACGCAGTCCAACGTTTTGCCCGGCTCGTCGTTCCCGACCGCACGGGTTTGACGCAGCGGCGCTGCGCTGGCGGCGATGGCGGGGCGACCATCGGCCGCGCCCGCCATCGCTGAACAGACGTTACCAGATCCGGGTGCGATCCGCGGGCTTCAGATAATATTTGGCGGCGGGCGTGACGTTGAACGCCTTGTACCAGGCATCGACGTTGCGCAGCGGCCCGATGATCCGCCAGCGGGCCGGGCTATGCTCGTTGCTCGCCACCTGCGTCTTGATCGCATCTTCGCGCGCCTTGTCGCGCCAGGCCTGCGCAAAGGCGAGGAAAAAGCGCTGGTCGCCGGTCAGCCCGTCGATCACCGGCGCGTCCTTGCCGCCCAGCGCGCGGTGATAGGCGTCATAGGCGACCTCCAGCCCCGCAAGATCGGCGATATTTTCCCCCATCGTCAGGTCGGGATTGATGAACGCGCCCGGCGCCGCCTCATAGGTCGCATATTGTGCGCCGAACCCCTTCGCTTGATCGTCGAAGCGCTTGGCGTCGGCCGTTGTCCACCAATCACGCACCGCGCCATTGGCATCAACCTTGCGCCCCTGGTCATCGAAGCCATGGCTGATCTCGTGCCCAATGACCGCCCCGATCGCCCCATAGTTGACGGCGTCGTCGACACTCTCGCTAAAATAGGGCGCCTGCAATATGCCAGCCGGGAACACGATCTTGTTTTCGAGGAACCCGTTATAGGCGTTGACCTCCTGCGGGTTCATCGCCCATTTCTTGCGGTCGACCGGCTTGTCGAGATCGGACAGCGCATAGGCATATTCGAACGCCGCGCTGCGCTTCACATTGCCATAGAGATCGGTCGGATCGACCTTGAGGCCCGAATAGTCGCGCCATTTGTCGGGATAACCGACCATGACGTCCATCTTGTCGAGCTTCGCAAGCGCCGCGGTTTTGGTTTCGGGCGCCATCCAGTCATTGTTGCGGATGCGGTCGCCCATCGACAGTTTCAGGTTCGCGACGAGCGTTTCCATCTTCGCCTTGGCACTCGCCGGGAAATATCGCTTCGCATATTCCTCGCCAACCAGTTCGCCGAGGCTGCCGTCGACGAGTTGCAGGCCGCGCTTCCAGCGCGGGCGTAGTTCGGACACGCCGCTCAGCGCCTTCGTATATTCAAAGCGGCTGTCGACCCAATCCTTCGACAGATAATTCGCCGCATTGTCGGCGACGTGAAATTCCTGCCACAGCTTGAGCGTGTCGAGCGGGGTCTTGGCATAGAGCGCCGCGATGTCGCGGATCGCGGTATTTTCGTTGACGATGATTCGCTTCTGCGGCCCGATGCTCGCGCCCGCGAACCAGGCGTTCCAGTCGAGTCCGGGCGCATAGGCGGCAAGTTCGATCGACGACATCGGATTGTTGATCTTGCCGATGTCGCGGCGGTCGGCGATCGCCCAGCTCGCCTTTGCAACCTCGGTCTCGAACGCCAGGATCGTGTCGGCTGCCTTTTCGGGCGCCGGATTGCCGATCATCTTCATCGTGCGAGCGACATAGGCGCGATAGGCGTCGCGTTGCGCCTTGAAGGCATCGTTCAGATAATAGTCGCGATCGGGAAGCCCGAGGCCACCTTGCCCGAGCCAGAGTATGTTCATCGTCGGATCGGCGCTGTCGGCATAGGGTCCGCCGCCAACGATCGAGGCGCCGAACGTGCCTTGCGACGCGCCCATGAAGCGCGCCATCTCGCCCCTGTCCTTGATCGCCTCTACCGTCGCGATGTCGGCCATCAGCGGCTTCGCGCCAAGCGCGTCGATGCGCGCTTCGTCCATGAAGCTGTGATAGAGGCCGCCAACCTGGCTGGTCGCCGCGGCGCCGGTGACGAGCTGGCGAAGCTGCCGCTGGGTCAGATTATAGACGTCGTAATCGACCCCCGCCGACGCCTGGTCGGCCGGAATCTCGGTGCGCGCGAACCAGCCGCCGTTGGCATATTTGTCGAAATCGTCGCCCGGATTGACCGATGTGTCGCGGGCGCCCAGATCGACGCCCCAAGTACCGAAGGTGAGCGCCTTGAGCGACCCGTCATCCGCCGCGGGCGCGGCGCCGCTGCCGTCCGCCTCGGCGAGCAGCGTCTTCGCGACGCCGTCACCCTTCGCCAAAGCCGGCGCCGCGGCCAACGCGGCCGCCAGCGCGAGGCCGGCGGCCCCTGCAAAAAAATTCTTCATTCCCCAGTCTCCTCACGCTCGCGCCGTCCCCTCGGGACGGCGGACATGGCCCAACTTGTCCGCCTACCGCACCGCGGGGTCAAGCGAACCGCCGGGCATTGGTCGAAGCCTTTGGGATGTTGGTGGAAAGCCTCCGCATTGCGACGCGCCGCCCGTCACCCTATCTAAGCGGCGAAGCAGCGCGAAACGGCCCCTTGCGCGTTTAGAACAAATCTGGAACATAGCCCTCCCATGAATCGCAGCCATATTTCCCGTCCGCATGGATGTTGCCAATGCTGACTCACATCAAAGTGCGCGGCGCGCGCGAGCATAATCTGAAGGGCGTCGACGTCGATCTGCCGCGCGATGCGCTGATCGTCATCACCGGGCTTTCGGGGTCGGGAAAATCGAGCCTCGCCTTCGACACTATTTATGCCGAGGGCCAGCGGCGCTATGTCGAGAGCCTGTCGGCCTATGCCCGCCAGTTCCTTGAGATGATGCAAAAGCCCGACGTCGAGCATATCGACGGCCTGTCGCCGGCGATCAGCATCGAGCAGAAGACGACGAGCCGCAACCCGCGTTCGACCGTCGCGACGGTGACCGAGATCTACGACTATATGCGCCTGCTGTGGGCGCGCGTCGGCATTCCCTACTCGCCGGCGACGGGGAAGCCGATCAGCGCGCAGACCGTCACCGACATGGTCGATCGCGTGATGGCGCTTCCCGAGGGCACCCGCGCCTATCTACTCGCCCCTGTCGTGCGCGGCCGCAAGGGCGAGTATAAGAAGGAACTCGCGCAGTGGCAGAAGGACGGCTTCACGCGCGTCCGCATCGACGGCGAATTTTACGAGATTGGCGAAGCGCCGACGCTCGACAAGAAATACAAGCACGACATCGAGGTCGTGGTCGACCGTATCGCGGTGCGCGAAGGGCTGGGCACCCGGCTCGCCGACAGCTTCGAGACCGCGCTCAAGCTTGCCGAGGGGCTCGCCTATATCGACCTCGCCGACGGCATCGTGCCGGGGCGCGAGGAAGAGGATAGCGGCGGCGCCCAGGACCAAAAGCTCAAGGGCGCGGGCATCCCCGCGAACCGCATCATCTTTTCCGAGAAATTCGCCTGCCCTGTCTCGGGCTTCACGATCGCCGAGATCGAACCGCGATTGTTCAGCTTCAACGCACCGCAGGGCGCCTGCCCCGCGTGCGACGGGCTTGGCGAACGGCAGGAATTCGACCCCGACCTGGTCGTCCCCAACCATGCGCTCAGCCTCAAGAAGGGCGCGGTCGTGCCCTGGGCCAAATCGAACCCGCCCTCGCCCTATTATATGCAGGTGCTCGAAAGCCTCGGTAAAGCCTTTGGCTTCGACCTGACGACGCCGTGGCAGGATCTGCCGGGCGAAGTGCAACTCGTCATCCTCTATGGCAGCGGCGGCAAGCCGGTCGAGCTGACCTTCAAGGACGGGCGTCGCAGCTATTCGACGCACAAGGCGTTCGAGGGTGTGATCGGCAACCTCAACCGCCGCCTGCTCCAGACCGAAAGCGCGTGGATGCGCGAAGAATTGAGCAAATATCAGACCGCGCAGCCGTGCGAGACGTGCCACGGCGCGCGGCTGCGACCCGAACCGCTCGCGGTGAAGATCGCGGGCGAGGATATCAGCCTGTCGGCGCAGCGATCGGTGGCGGACGCCCTTCTTTGGTTCAGCACGCTCGACGCGAAGCTGAACGACACGCAGCGTCAGATCGCCAAGGCGATCCTGAAAGAGATTAACGAGCGGCTCGGCTTCCTCAACAATGTCGGGCTCGATTACCTCAACCTCAACCGCACCTCGGGCACGCTGTCCGGCGGCGAGAGCCAGCGTATCCGCCTCGCCAGCCAGATCGGCAGCGGGCTGTCGGGCGTGCTCTACGTCCTCGACGAACCGAGCATCGGGCTTCACCAGCGCGACAACGACCGGCTGCTCGCGACGCTCAAGCGGCTGCGCGACCTCGGCAACACGGTGATCGTCGTCGAGCATGACGAGGATGCGATCCGCCACGCCGACTATGTCGTCGATATGGGTCCCGGCGCGGGCCTCCACGGCGGTGAAATCGTCGCCGAGGGCACGCTCGAACAGGTGTTGGCGAACAAGAATAGCCTAACCGCGGCGTATCTGACCGGCGCGAAGAAGATCGAGGTGCCGACGCATCGTCGCAAGGGTAATGGCTTCGACCTCGTGCTCAAGGGCGCGCGCGCGAACAACCTCCAGAATGTCACTGCGAAGATCCCGCTCGGCACCTTCACCTGCGTCACCGGCCTGTCGGGCAGCGGCAAGTCGAGCCTGATCATCGACACGCTCTACGCCAGCGCAGCGCGCATCCTCAACGGCGCACGCATGGTCGCGGGGCCGCACGACAGCCTCAAGGGGCTGGAGCATTGCGACAAGGTCATCGACATCGACCAGTCGCCGATCGGCCGCACCCCGCGCTCGAACCCCGCCACTTACACGGGCGCCTTCACGATCATCCGCGACTGGTTCGCGGGGCTGCCCGAAAGCCAGGCGCGCGGCTACAAGCCCGGGCGTTTCAGTTTCAACGTCAAGGGCGGGCGCTGCGAAACCTGCACCGGCGATGGGCTGATCAAGATCGAGATGCACTTCCTGCCCGACGTCTATGTGACGTGCGAGACGTGCCACGGCAAACGCTACAACCGCGAAACGCTCGAGGTGAAGTTCAAGGGCCACAGCATCGCCGATGTGCTCGACATGACGGTCGAGGACGCGGCCGAGTTCTTCAAGGCGGTACCCGCGATCCGCGACAAGATGGCGATGCTCGTTCGCGTCGGGCTTGGCTATATCAAGGTCGGGCAGCAGGCGACGACCCTGTCGGGCGGCGAGGCGCAGCGGGTGAAGCTCGCCAAGGAATTGTCACGGCGCTCGACCGGGCAGACGCTCTATATCCTCGACGAGCCGACCACCGGCCTGCATTTCGAGGATGTCCGCAAATTGCTCGAAGTGCTCCAGGCGCTCGTCGACCAGGGCAATAGCGTCGTGGTGATCGAGCATAATCTCGACGTCATCAAGACCGCCGACTGGATCGTCGACCTCGGCCCCGAAGGCGGGGTCAAGGGCGGCGAGATCGTCGCCGCGGGAACCCCCGAGCAGGTGGTGAAGGAAAAACGCAGCTTCACCGGCCAGTATCTGGCGCCCTTGCTAGGGAAAACGGCGGCCAATCAAGCGAAGGGCTGATCGATCGACGGCGGCGGCTCGCTGAACCACTTTGGTCCCGTCTCGGTCATATGAAAGCAATCCTCGATGCGGATGCCGAACGCGCCGGGAATATAGAGGCCGGGTTCGTTCGAAAAGCACATGCCGGGCGCCAGCTTCGTCGTTTCGCCATGCACCAGGTTCACCGGCTCGTGCCCGTCAAGGCCGATGCCATGGCCGGTGCGATGCGAGGTGCCCGGAAGCCGATAGCCCGGCCCCCAGCCGAGATTCTGGTAAAAGGCGCGCACCGCGTCGTCGACCTGCCCCGCCGGTGTGCCGAGCTTCGCCGCGGCGAAGGCGACATCCTGCCCCTTGCGCATCTCGTCCCACACCTGCCGCTGGCGCGGGGACGCCTTGCCATAGACGAAGGTCCGCGAAATGTCGGACTGATAGCCGTGCACCGTCGCGCCGCAATCCATCAGCACGACCTCGCCATTCCGCACCGTCTGCGGCTTGCCTGACCCATGCGGATAGGCGCTCGCCTCGCCGAGCAGGATCAGCTCGAACTCGCTGTTGCCGCCGAGCGCGACGGTCGCGGCGCGCATGATCGCGCCGATGTCGGCGGGCGTCATCCCCGCCTCGATGCGCGGCGCGGTGTGGCGATAGGCGGCGACGGTGATGTCGTTGGCGATCTGCATCAGCGCGATTTCGGCCGCCGACTTGTGCATCCGGCAGCCGCGCACGACTGGCGCGCCGTTGACCACCGTCGCGCTCGGCATCCCCTTTTGCAAGCCGTCGACAGCGAAATAACGCACCGTCTCCTCGACCCCGATCCGTCCCTTGGCGAGCCCGCGCTTGCCGAGCCAGGCCGCGACCGCCGCGAGCGGATTTTCATCCTCGTTCCAGGTCAACACCTCGGCCGAAACGCCCAGCGTTTCGCGCACCGACGGTTCCTCAAAGAAAGGCGTGACGATCGCAATCTCACCCTCGCGGGTCAGCACCGCGGCGGTCAGCCGCTCGCTCCGCCACCATTCGACCCCGGTGAAATAGATCAGGCTCGACCCCGGCTCGATCAGCAGCGCCCCGATATCGTTTGCGCGCATCAACTCCTTCGCCTTGGCGATCCGCGTTCTACGCTCGTCCGTCCCGATCGGCACCGCCTTGGCGGCGAGGTTGGGGAGGTTCGCGGTGTCCGCTGCGAACACGGAGGCAGGCAAGGTCGCAGCGATCCCGCTGAGCGCTGCCGTACCGAGGAAATGCCTACGCTGCATCGTCAATCGTCCGTCAGTTTCGGGGCGTCATCGGGATCGATTGGATGTCAGGCGGCGCATCCTTAAATTCGCGCTCCAACTCTTCGAAGTAACGTTTCTCATATTGGTTGAAAAGATCGCCGCAAAGGCGGCGGGCGGTCCGCATACCGGGCGTACGGGGCTCTGTCGCAACCTCCGCCCATGACAGCCCATCGGCAACGCACATCAGCTTCTCGAAGTCGCGCGCGCTCGCGTAAGACGGGTCAGCAAAATAGACTAACAATCGCCCACGCCGCGTCGCGACGACCGATGCGGTTCGGCTATCGTCGATCAAGGGTATTGCCCATTTCACACCGTCACCGGCTTCCATGATTTTGGTCGAAGCCGCAACGGCATCGAAGGGCCTGTAGACCCACCGTTTCGGCCGAATTTCCCGGAACAGCGAGACGTTTATCTTGCCATCCGAAGTCCTGCCTTCAACGGTATAATCCGGTTTCGCCTTGCGGGTCTTCCATTCGTCCAGCATGGCCAGTTGTTCAGTCGTCGGCGGCTGACAATCGACGCCCGACATGGACATGCCCACCCAGATCATCCCCGGCGCTACCGGCCCGCCCGGAAGCCGGTCCCATTGGATTTCCATTCGGCACACGTCGATCTTGCCGTTGCGCTGCTCGATCCGGCCATGATTATAATCGTCGAGCGTTGCATAATGGCCGTAGGGCCTCGCGTAGAACACGCCCTTGCTGGGTGTTACCGCGCCAATAACGACCCACGGGCGCGAAGAGTCGGCAGGAAACATGCTATAACTGCCAACCTGCGGCTGATATTTGGCGTCGCGTGCCTCTTCCGTCGCTCTTTTCCGAAGCAAGTCGACGATATAGCGATCGGATTGCTTCAGACTTTCGTAATCGGTCCCGCCTGGAATAGGCAGCGTGATGACCTCACGCTCCACATAGGCAGCGGGCTCCTTGGCCGCGCAACCCGCAATCGGAAACGCGAGGGTCGCACCAGCGACCACCGCAAGACATCGTCTCCCCCTCAGCATCGCCATCCCCCTTATCGATAAATCAGCAAATCCCCAATCTCATCGCGCCATCCCGCCTCGTCGGGCAGCGCCAGGGCGTCGAGGTCGCCCGGCGCCGCGCCCGCATCGTCGACCCATAGGCGCAAATCCGGCCCGCCGTTGATCACGTCGATCGCGAGCACATCGTCGGTATATTCATATTGGAAATCCGTGCCGCGCCAGATCGGATAATCGGGATAGAGGCTGCGGATCGCCTTGAACCCCAGCGCCTGCACCCGCCACGGGCGGAACGCCGCGTGATCGTACCACGCCCCCTCGGCATGGATATGGACACCGTTGTTGAGCTGCCCGGCATGCTTGTGAAAGGTCGGCTGGAACCAGATATCGCGGAGCTTGCACCCCGCGAGCCATTCGGGCGCGATCCGGTGCATTTCGGCGATCACCGCCTTGGCGTCGATGTCGGGCGCGCCAAACAGTTCGAGCGGGCGCGTCGTTCCCCTGCCCTCGCTCAAGGTCGCGCCCTCGACCATCACGGTCCCCGCATAGGCGCGCGCCATATTGACGTTCGCGGCATTGGGGCTGGGGTTGATCCAGACGCGGTCGGTGGGCCAGCCGAAGCCGGGGCCATCGGGCTGCCACCCTTCCATCCCGATCACGCGATAGTCGACGTCGAGGCCGAAATGGCGGAGGAACCAATGCCCCATCTCGCCCATCGTCAGCCCGTGACGCATCGCCATCGGCCCCGCGCCGACGAAGCTTTCCCAACCGGCGCGCAGCCGCGTCCCTTCGACCGGACGCCCCGCCGGGTTCGGCCGGTCGAGCACCCACACCGCCTTGCCATGCGCCGCCGCGGCTTCGAGGATGTAGAGCAGGGTCGTGACATAGGTGTAGATGCGGCAGCCAAGATCCTGAAGGTCGACGAGCATCACGTCGAAACTGTGCATCGACTGGCCGCTCGGCCGCCGCACCTCTCCATAGAGGCTGAACACCGGCATGCCATAGGTCGGATCGGTGAAGTCGGGCGACTCCATCATATTGTCCTGAAGGTCGCCGCGCACGCCGTGCTGCGGGCCGAACACCGCGCTGAGATTCACCCCCGCCGCGACGAGCGCGTCGAGGCTGTGCGTCAGGTCGGCAGTGACCGAGGCCGGATGCGCGAGCAACGCGACGCGCTTTCCCTCCAGCGGAGCGCGAAGCGCGGGATCGGCGAGCAGGCGGTCGATGCCGAACAGGATCGTCATGCCGCGTCGGGTGCCCCAAGTGTCACCCTAAAGCAATCGGGATGATGGAAGTCGGGCTTTCCGGGCGGATGGCATAGTGCCCAATAGCTTTTGGCGCCGTCGACCTCCTCGATCACCGCCGACAGCGCGAGCTTCGAGCCCTTGTCGGGGAAAATCCCCGGCTCGATGCGCAGCGCATAGCTATCAGCGCTCCGCTCGGCCTCCATCCGCCAAGGGGCAAGCTGGTCGGCGCGCAGCAGCGAGCGATAATCGTCGAACTGGTAACAGGCCCAGCGGCCGTCGGGGGCATAGTTGAACTCGGTATAGTCGGGCTGGCCTTCTTCGGTCAGGAAAGCCTCGAAGCAGGTACTCTGCCAAAGCCCGTCGGCCCCGCTGTCGGCGATGACCAGTTCGCCCTCACCTCGCGGCAGCACGATCGCGCCAATCTCTCCATCGACGACGAAGTTCAAGGCGAAGCCATCATCGAACGACAACTCCACTTGGACCACGATCGACCGCACGGCCCTTGCAGGCGTGTCGGGGTGGCAGATCAGTTCCCTGCACATGCTATCCAAATCGCAAACCTCATGCTAAGCGCCCGGCCGCCATGACCAACCATAAATCCGACCTGCTGCGCCTGCTCGACGAGCGAGGCTATATCCATCAGATGACCGATGCGGAAGGGCTCGATGCGCTCGCCGCGAAGCAGGTCGTCCCGGGATATATCGGTTTCGACGCGACCGCGCCGAGCCTGCACGTCGGCAGCCTCGTCCAGATCATGATGCTGCGCCGCCTGCAACAGACGGGGCACAAGCCCGTCGTGCTGATGGGCGGCGGCACGACGAGGATCGGCGACCCCACGGGGCGCGACGAAAGCCGCAAGATGCTGTCGGACGAGACGATCGCCGCGAACATCGCGTCGATCTTCAGCATCTTCCAGCATTTCCTGACCTTTGGCGACGGTCCGACCGATGCGGTGATGGTCGACAACCAGGACTGGCTCGGCAAGCTGGGCTA
This sequence comes from Sphingopyxis lindanitolerans, assembly GCF_002993885.1. Classification (NCBI taxonomy): domain Bacteria; kingdom Pseudomonadati; phylum Pseudomonadota; class Alphaproteobacteria; order Sphingomonadales; family Sphingopyxidaceae; genus Sphingopyxis; species Sphingopyxis lindanitolerans. The sequence continues at coordinate 3,978,952 of NZ_CM009578.1, read as the reverse complement.
TATCGAATTGCTCCAGGAAGTCGGCACCCATTTCACGATCAACCGCATGATGACCTTCGATTCGGTCAAGCTGCGGCTCGATCGCGAACAGCCGATGACCTTCCTCGAATTCAACTATATGATCCTCCAGGGATACGACTTCCGCCACCTGTCGAAGGAGCGCGGCGTGCGGCTTCAGATGGGCGGGTCGGACCAGTGGGGCAACATCGTCAACGGAATGGAGCTTGGCCGCCGGATGGACGGCGCGGACCTCTATGGTTTGACGACTCCGCTGCTGACGACGGCGGCGGGTGCCAAAATGGGCAAGACCGCGGCGGGCGCCGTGTGGCTCAATTCGGGACAGCTGCCTCATTTCGATTACTGGCAATATTGGCGCAACTGCGACGACCGCGACGTCGGCAAGTTCCTGAAGCTGTTCACCGACCTGCCGCTCGACGAGATCGCGCGCCTCGAAGCGCTCGAAGGCGCCGAGATCAACGAGGCGAAGAAGATCCTCGCGAACGAGGCGACCGCGCTGTGCCGCGGCGCCGACGCCGCAAAGACTGCCGCCGAGACTGCGACGCAAACCTTTGAAAAGGGGCAGATTGGTGGAGATCTGCCGCAGGCGAACGCGGGCGCCGATGGCATCACGATCGTCGATGCGCTGCGCGAACTCGGCTTCGCGGCGTCGAACAAGGAAGCGCGGCGCAAGCTCGACGAGGGCGCGGTCAGGATCGACGGGGCCGTGATCCGCGATCCGCAATATCGGATTCAGCCCGTCGACACCGATGTTCCGGTCAGCCTGGGATCGAAGAAACACGGCCTCGTGACCCGCTGATGCGGCAAAGAGCATTTACCGATTCTTCAGCAATCGCGTAGAACGATCTGTCGCAAACCACAAAGGTCCGGGACGTATGCGTAAGATTGACACCAGCAAGGCCCATTATGTCGGGCTCGACCAGCGAATTGCCCCGCGTAGCGACGTCTATTGTCGGCTGCCGTTCGTGCTGCCCGACGGGCGGCAGGAAATGTGCACCTGCGTCAATATCAGCGCCGACGGCCTGCTGATGCGCTATGAACGCGGGCTGGAGATCGGCGACCTCGTCGTCTTCCGCATGCCGATCATCGGACGCACAGCGGCAAAGGTGATCTGGTCGCTCGGCGGCAAAACCGGCGTGCAATTCGAAAAATCGATCGCCGCCGAGGATTATCTGCCGATGATCCGCGCGATGGGCGCGCGCGCGGATGTGAACTGAAACCCGGGTTGAACGCATAAGCCGACCCCCCCTCCCGCTTGCGGGAGGGGCAGCGGGACTTGCGAGCTCGCTCGTTAGTCGCAGCGGGGTGGGCACCTGAAACGGTGCTGGCCCACCCCCAACCCCTCCCGCCTGCGGGAGGGGAGTCCTTTATCCACTCCGCAGCAACGGCACCGCCGCATCGCGTTCGAACAGATAGAGACAGAGGCGCACCGCCTCGCCGCGCACCCCCTCCATGCCGCCGTCGCGTTCGACGAACAGCCGCGCGTCGTCGTGCGCCACCGGTAACAGGCGCACCAATTGTTCAGGCGTCGCTACGCGATAGTCGGCGTCGCCCGATTGCTTGAGCCCCAGCAATTCGCCGCCGCCGCGCAATTCCAAATCCTTTTCGGCGATCACGAAGCCATCGTTCGTCTCGCGCATCAGCGCCAGCCGTTCGCGCGCGGTTTGGGAGAGAGACTGCGAGCGGAGCAGCAGGCATACCGACTTCGCCGCGCCGCGCCCGACGCGGCCGCGCAATTGGTGGAGCTGCGCCAGCCCGAAATTCTCCGCATGTTCGACGATCATCAGGCTCGCGGCGGGAACGTCGACCCCGACCTCGATCACCGTCGTCGCGACCAGAACGCCGATCTCGCCCGCCTGGAAGCGCGCCATGACGTCATCCTTCTCGGCCCCCTTCATCCGCCCGTGGACCAGCCCGACGCGATGCTCGCCGAGCCGCGCGCGAAGCAGCGCCGCGCGCTCCTCCGCCGCGGCGAGTTCGCTCCCCTCGCTCTCGGCGACGAGCGGACACACCCAATAGGCTTGCGCGCCCGCCGAAAGATGACGGTCCAGCGAGCCCACCACTTCATCGAGCCGTTCGATCGAGACGACGCGCGTATCGACCGGGGTCCGCCCCGGCGGCATCTCGTCGATCTGCGACACGTCCATCTCGCCATGATTGGCAAGCTGGAGCGTGCGCGGGATCGGGGTCGCGGTCATCACCAGCAGGTGCGGGGGCCGGTTGGCCTTCGCGGTCAGCATCAGCCGCTGCGCGACGCCGAAGCGGTGCTGCTCATCGACGACGACGAGCGACAGATCGCGATACGCCACCGCTTGCTGAAAGATCGCGTGCGTCCCGACCAATATGTCGATGCTGCCGTCGGCAAGGCCCATTAGCGTCGATTCGCGGGCCTTCCCCTTGTCGCGCCCGGTCAGGATCGCGAGATTCACCGGCAAGCCGCCGAGCATGCGCTGCAGGGTCGCGAAATGCTGGCGCGCCAATATTTCAGTCGGCGCGAGCAGCGCCGCCTGCGTTCCCGCCTCGACCGCCGCCAGCATGGCGCGCAGCGCGACGAGCGTCTTTCCCGAACCGACATCGCCTTGCAACATGCGCAGCATCGGTCGGTCCTGCGCCATGTCGCCGGCGATCTCGCGCCCGACGCGTTCCTGCGCGCCGGTCAGCCCGAACGGCAGTTGCAGCGCGCCGGTGAGCCGCCCATCGCCGACGATCGCCCTGCCCTTGCGCGCGCGCAGCCCTTCGCGGATCAGCATCAGCGCGACCTGGCTGGCGAAAATCTCGTCATAGGCGAGCCGGTCGCGCGCCGCCTCGTCGCGCGGGCTGGCATGCGCGCGCTCGATCGCCTCGCGCCACGACGGCCAGCCGCGACTCGCGAGCAAGGGCGCGTCGATCCATTCGTCAAGCTCGGGCCGTCGTTCGAGCGCGATCGCGCCAAGTTGCGACAACCGCGCGTTGGTCAGGCCCTCGGTCAGCGGATAGACGGGCTCATGCTCGGCGATCCCCGCCTCGTCTCCCGGTTCGGCAACATGGTCGGGATGGACGATCTGGCGCATGTCGCCATAAAGGTCGAGCCGCCCCGACACGCGCCGCGTCTCGCCGAGCGGAAACAGCTTACGCGCCAGCCCCGACGTCCGCCCGAAATAGACGAGCCGGACATGATCGCCCGCTCGGTCGAACGCCTCGACCCCGAAGGGCGCACGCGGGCTGCGGCCGGAGCGATAATCCTGCGCCGTCAGTTCGACGATGATCGTCTGCCCCGCCTGCGCCTCGTCGAGCCGCTCGACTGGAATGCGCGAGATCAGCCCGGTCGGCAGATGGAACAGCACATCGACGACGCGCTCGAGCCCCAGCCGCGTCAGCGGCTTGGCAAGCTGCGGTCCGACGCCCTTGAGGTCGGTCAGCGCGGCAAAGAGCGGGTTGAGGATTTCGGGTCGCATGGCTAGGGCGTGTCTAGCCTCGAACCCCTCGTTTTGCCCAGCCCCTCATCTCCGTTCGCGTCGAGCGAAGTCGAGATGCCCATCTGTGTAGCGCGAGGCCGATGGGTGTCTCGACTTCGCTCGACACGAACGGAACGGGACGATGTTCATGACTGCTCAAGAAGAACCGCCATGCAAGACCGCCTGAAACGCCTGAAATTCCGCGCCTGGCACCGCGGCACGCGCGAGGCCGATTATATGATCGGCGGTTTCTTCGACCGTTATGCGGGCGAATGGGGCGAGGAAGATGTCGCGTGGTACGAATTGGTGGTCGAGGAGGATGACGTCGATATCATGGCCTGGGCGCTTGGCACCGGCTATCCGCCCGCGCATCTCGACAAGCCCGAATTGATCGCCGCGATGCGCCGGCTGGACTATATCCCGCTGCCATGACCCGCCCCGCCGCCGACATTTTCGCCGCCATCGCGTTGGCCTCGGCGCCGCTGACGCTGGCACGCACCGCCGACGGCTTTCTGCCGCTGCTGCTCGCCGACCTGGCGCGCGCGAGCGACAAGAGGCTTGTCTATGTCGCGACCGACGATACGGCGATGCAGGCGATCGCCGACGCCGCCCCCTTCTTTGCGCCCGACCTGATCGTCCACCGCTTTCCCGCGTGGGACTGCCTGCCCTACGATCGCGCCGGGCCGTCGATGCGGGTCAGTGCCGACCGGCTCGCGGCGCTGTCGGCCTTGCAGGCGCCCGCAAGGCGCGGCGAGCTGATCCTCACCACCGTCGCCGCGATCACCCAGCGCACGCTGACCCCGTTTCGCATTCGCCAGCTCGCGACGACACTCGCCGCGGGGCAGCGGATCGACCGCGATGCGCTCGCCGAGCTGCTCGTTTCGAACGGCTTCAGCCGCGTCGATACCGTCGCCGACCAGGGCGAGTTCGCGGTACGCGGCGGCATCCTCGACCTGTTTCCCGCCGGTGAGGACAACGGCCTGCGCGTCGATTTCTTCGGCGACGAGATCGAGAGTATCCGCCGCTTCGATCCCGCCGACCAGCGCAGCCTTGGTCCCGCCAAGGCCCTGCAACTGTTGCCCGCCGCCGAGACTTTGCTCGACGAAGCGACGATCAAACGTTTCCGGTCGAGCTACCGTGAAATCTTCGGCGCGCAGGCGACCGGCGATCCGCTCTATCAGGCGGTCAGCGAGGGCCGTCGTCAGGCCGGCATGGACCATTGGCTGCCGTTGTTCGAGGAGCGATTGGCGACCCTGTTCGACCATATCGATCCCGCGACGCCGGTGCTGCGCGGCCACCGCAGCGACGCCACCGCCGAAACGCGCTTTGCCGCGATTACCGACTATCATGCCAACCGTGTCGCCGCGGCGCAGGAGCAGGCAGGCAGCTATCGCCCGCTGAAGCCCGAAGCCCTCTATCTGACCGAGGAGGAATGGGCCGCGGCGCAGGCGCGTCCGGTGCATGTCGTCACCCCGTTCGACGTTCCACCCGCCGCGTCGGTCATCGACCTCGAAACATTCGCCGCGCGCGATTTCACGCCCGAACGCACCGCCGACCTGAACGTTTATGACAAGGTCGCCGACCATCTGTCGGACGAACGCCGCAAGGGGCGCCGGACGATCATCGCCAGCTATTCGGGCGGCGCGCGTGACCGCTTGTCGGGGCTGCTGCGCGATCATGGCGTCACCTCGCTCGCGCCGACGGCAAGCTGGCAGGACGCGCTCGGTACCGCGTCGACCGAAAGCGGCGGCGCGACCGCAATGGTCGTCCTCCCCCTCGATCACGGCTTTGCTTCCGACGCGATCAGCCTGCTCACCGAACAGGATATTCTCGGCGAACGTCTCGTGCGCCGCCAGAAGCGCCGCAAGAGCGCCGATGCCTTTCTCGCCGAGCTGGCGACGCTCAGCGTCGGCGACCTTGTCGTCCACCTCGACCATGGCATCGGCCGCTACGAGGGGCTGACCTCGATCCCGGTCGGCGACAGCCCGCATGATTGCGTCGCGCTCACCTATTCGGGCGGTGACAAGCTCTATGTGCCGGTCGAAAACCTCGACGTCCTTTCACGCTACGGCGGCGAGAGCGAGGGTGTCGGGCTCGACAAGCTCGGCGGCGAAGCGTGGCAGCGGCGCAAGGCGCGGATGAAGGAGCGCATCCGCGAAATCGCGGGCGAACTGCTCAGCACCGCGGCGCAGCGCGCCCTGCGTTCGGGCGAACTGCTCGCCGCCGACGCCGCCTACCCCGCCTTTGCCGACCGCTTCCCCTATCAGGAAACCGACGACCAGGACCGCGCGATCGGCGACGTGCTCGCCGACATGGCGTCGGGTAAGCCCATGGACCGGCTCGTCTGCGGCGACGTCGGTTTCGGCAAGACCGAGGTCGCCTTGCGCGCTGCTTTCGTCGCGGCGATGGCGGGGGTGCAGGTCGCACTCGTCTGTCCGACTACCCTGCTCGCGCGCCAGCATTTCACCAATTTCGTCGAGCGCTTCAAAGGCTTCCCGGTCAATATCGGCCGCCTGTCGCGCCTCGTCCCCGCCGCTGAAGCCCAGCGAACGCGCGATGGCCTCGCCAGCGGCCAGATCGACATCGTCGTCGGCACCCATGCCGTGATCGCCAAATCGGTCGAGTTCAAGGCCCTCGGCCTCGTCATCGTCGACGAGGAACAGCGCTTCGGCGTCGTCCACAAGGAACGGTTGAAGCAGCTCAAGACCGACGTCCATGTGCTGACGCTGACCGCGACCCCGATCCCGCGCACGCTCCAGATGGCGATGTCGGGGCTGCGCGAACTCAGCGTGATCCAGACCCCGCCGGTCGATCGCCTTGCCGTGCGCACCTATGTCGCGCCGTGGGACCCCGTCGTCATCCGCGAGGCGCTGCTGCGCGAGCATGATCGCGGCGGACAAAGCTTCTTCGTCGTGCCGCGGATCAAAGACCTCCCCGACATCGAGGAATATCTGCGCGCGCGCGTGCCCGAAATCAAATATGTCGTCGCCCATGGCCAGATGACCCCGACCGAGGTCGAGGATCGGATGAGCGCATTCTATGACCGCAAATATGACGTGCTGCTGTCGACGACGATCGTCGAAAGCGGGCTGGACATTCCGAGCGCCAACACGCTGATCATCCACCGCGCCGACCGCTTCGGCCTCGCGCAGCTCTATCAACTGCGCGGCCGCGTCGGGCGCGCGAAGACGCGCGCCTATGCCTATCTCTCGACCCCCGAGCATGGCGCGATCACCGACACCGCCGAAAAACGGCTCAAGCTGCTCGGCGACCTCGACACATTGGGCGCTGGGTTCCAGCTCGCGAGCCACGATCTCAACATTCGCGGCGCGGGCAATCTCGTCGGCGACGAGCAGTCGGGGCATATCCGCGAGGTCGGCTTCGAACTTTACCAGTCGATGCTCGAAGAGGCCATCCTCGTCGCCAAGGCCGAAGGCATGGGCGCCGCGCCGCCGCGCGAAGCCTTGTCGCCCGTCATCACCGTCGACGCGCCGATCCTGATCCCGGAGGATTATGTCCCCGACCTGCCGCTGCGCATGGCGCTCTATCGCCGCCTCAACGACGCCGGGGACCGCGCCGGTCTCGACGCCTTCGCCGCCGAGATGATCGACCGCTTCGGCCCGCTGCCGCCCGAGACCGCGAACCTGATCCAGCTCATGGAAATCAAGGCGAATGCCAAAATGGCGGGAATTGCCAAGCTCGACGTCGGCACCAAGGGCGCACTAGTATCGTTCCACGGCGACCAGTTCGCTAATGTCCCCGGCCTGATCGCCTATGTCGAACGATTGAAAGGCCGCGCCCGCCTCCGCCCCGACAACAAGCTGTCGATCAGCGGCGACTGGGCCAGCACCGGCGCGCGGCTGAACGGCGCGCTGCAATTGTCGAAGGGGCTTGGGAAGCTGGCGAAGCAGGCCGGGTAACTCGTCGCCCCCGCGAAGGCGGGGGCCGCAATCGGCATAGCGCGATGTCGCTGGCGGCCTCCGCCTTCGCGGGGGCGACGCTTACTCCATCAACTCCGGCAGCTCATCCCCCGGCACCGGCCCCGACTTCAAAAACCCCTGCCAGGTCGCGACCCCCAGCTCCTTCAGCCGCGCAAGCTGGGCCTCCTTCTCGATCCCCTCCGCCACCACCAGCAGCCCCAGCGCGCGCGCCAGGTCGACGATCGCGCGCACGACGATGCGGTCGCGGTCGCTGCCGTCAAGGCTGCGGGTGAAGCCGCTGTCGATCTTGAGATAGTCGATCGGCAGCCGCGCGAGCAGCGACAGGCTGGAATAGCCGGTGCCGAAATCGTCGATCGCGATCGCCGACCCCAGCGCGCGGATCTGGGCCAGCTGCGCCGCCGCATTCGCCGGCTCGCTGAGCATCGCCTGTTCGGTGAGTTCGAGCGTCAGCCGGTCGGGATCGACCCCCGCCTGCTTCGCCATCATCGCGAAGCGATCGGCAAATTCGGGATCACCAAGGTCGGCGGCGGTGATGTTCAGCGACACGCGCAGCCCGGCGAGCGCCTTCGGCCAGGCCGCGATCTCGGCGAGCGCGACACGGTGCGCATGTTCGGTGAGCTCGCGTTCGAGCCGCGCCGCGCGCGCCGCGGTCACCAGCGGCCCGGCACCGAGCAGCCCGAGTTCGGGATGCTGCCAGCGCAGCAGCGCCTCGACCCCGGTCATCGTGCCGGTGGCGACATCATATTGAGGCTGATAATGGAGCACGACTTCGCCGCGCGACAGCGCCGACATCACCATCGCGCCGTCGCGCGCCGACGCGGGGCGCGACAATTGATCGCTCGCGGCACGCAGTTGCTCGGCGATCGGCTCGTCGCGCGTAACCAGTGCCGCCGCGATGCGGATCGACAAGCGTCCATTGGGATCGCCGACCATCGGTTCGGCGAGCGCGACATGCAGCGCGCGTTCCTGGGCCCGCAACGCGCCGAGCGACAGCGGCACCGCGGGAACGATCAGAAAGCGCGGTCCGTCGAGGCGCTCGACGCAGCTCCCATGGCCAAACTCGTCGCCAGCGAAACTCTCGAGCCGTCGCCCGATCTCGTCGAGCACGGCATCGCCAGCAGCGGTGCCGGCGCTGTTGTTGATCCGCGCCATCTGGTCGACCTGGACCAGCATGACGCCCGCATCGGCATCGTGCCGGTCATGCAGGCTTTCAAGCGTCCGGACACTGCCGGAAAGGGAGTCGGGAACGCGATTCATCGCGCCCCCTTATCAGGCTTTTCTTGCCAAGCCCTTCCCTTTTGCACCAGTATCGGGGGATGGTTCCATTTTCACCTGCGCCCGCCACCACGTCTTCGGATGCGCGCATGATCGATGGCCTCGGTCGCCGGATCGACTATCTGCGCCTGTCGGTCACCGACCGCTGCGACCTCAGATGCCGCTATTGCATGGCGGAGGACATGAATTTCCTGCCCAGATCGGCGGTTCTGAGTATCGAGGAGATGAGCGAGCTTGCGACCCGCTTCGTCGCGCGCGGCATACGGCGCATCCGCCTGACCGGCGGTGAACCGCTGGTGCGGCGCGGGATCGACGTGCTGGCGATGCGGCTCGGTGCCTTGATCGGGCACGGGCTCGACGAGCTGACGCTGACCACCAATGCGATGCGGCTCGCCGAACATGCACCGATGCTCGCGGCGGCGGGGGTGCGGCGGATCAACGTCAGCCTCGACACGCTCGACAGCGAGGCCTTTCGCCACATCACCCGCGTCGGCGACCTCGCCGTCGCGCTGCGCGGGGTCGAGGCGGCGCGCGAGGCCGGACTGGCGGTCAAGATCAACATGGTCGCGCTCGCCGGGCTCAACGAGGATCAGCTGCTGCCGATGCTCGATTATTGCGGCACCCGTGGCTTCGACCTGACGCTGATCGAGACGATGCCGCTCGGCGAGATCGCCGACGATCGCAGCGACCATTATATTCCGCTCCACCAGTTCATCGCGCCGCTCCGCGCCGAGCGCGCGATCTTTCCTATCGACAAGCGCACCGGAGGCCCGGCGCGCTATTTCGCGGTCGAAGGCAGCTCTGTCGCCCTCGGCCTCATCACGCCGCTCAGCGACAATTTCTGCGCGACATGCAACCGCATCCGCCTGACCGTCGAGGGGCGCATCTATATGTGCCTCGGCCAGGATGATCATGTCGACCTGCGCACGCGCTTGCGCGAAGGCGGCGACGTCGATGGCTTGATTGATGCGGCATTGGCTGGCAAACCCCGCGCGCACGACTTTCATATCGAACGAAAGTCCAGACCATCGGTCGCGCGTCATATGAGTGCAACGGGCGGCTGACACGCCGCCCCATGATTTGAAGGCACGGGGGAGCCGGACCAATATGCATCGCAAGATCGCGCTTGTCGCATCGAATGCGCCCGCGGGGCTGGAGGCCGAGGCCGAACTGCGCCCGCTCTACGACTTCGTCGATCTTGCCGAGGCCGACATGCTGATCGCGCTCGGCGGCGACGGTTTCCTGCTCCACATGCTGCACCAGCTGCTCGACCAGCGGCGCAGCCTGCCGGTGTTCGGGATGAACCGCGGCACCATCGGTTTCCTGATGAACGAATTCCGCGTCGAGGGACTGCTCGACCGCGTCACCGCGGCGCGGCCTTTCCTGATCCACCCGCTGTCGGGCGACATCACGACGATCAGCGGCGAGCGTCACATCCTCCCCGCGATCAACGAAATCTCGCTGCTGCGCGAAACGCGCCAGGCCGCAAAGCTCGAGGTGATGATCAACGAAAAGACGATGCTCGAGGAATTGGCGTGCGACGGCGTGCTCGTGTCGACCCCCGCCGGATCGACCGCCTATAACCTGTCCGCCAACGGTCCGATCCTGCCGCTCGATTCGGCGATGCTCGCGCTGACTCCAATCAGCCCGTTCCGCCCGCGACGCTGGCGCGGCGCGCTGGTCCCCGAATCGACGAGCATCCGTTTCAACGTCCGCGAAGCCGCGAAACGCCCGGTCAGCGCGGTCGCCGACCAGCGCGAAATCCGCGATGTGAAGACGGTTCTCGTCACCACCGACCGCAGCCGCCCGCTGACTTTGCTGTTCGATCCCGACCAGGGCCTCGACGAACGCATCGCGATGGAACAATTTATCGTTTGAGGGCTTGATTAATCCTGCGACCGACGGCAAAGGGACCGCCTTGCCCGCTTCGGCGGCGTGTTCCTCGGTAGCTCAGCGGTAGAGCAGTCGACTGTTAATCGACCGGTCGTAGGTTCGAATCCTACCCGGGGAGCCATTTCTTTTCAGACGTACGAAGGGCTACGCCAAAGCACTCTAGCTTTGCGCGACATTCGCCAGCCTTTGCGCCCCTATTTCGGGGCAGCGATGAGAAGAGCCAAAACTCTTATCGCAGAGCAAAATATCGGATGTCGCCTCGACACTGCAACGGGAAAAACGCTTTCGCGTAGGCTGGCGTAGAAATACAAGCCACAGCGTTTCCAAGCGCACTTATGGGTGCAGTAGCGCAACCCTGTGCCCTTTCAGGCTACACTAGCTTAGCTTTCTGAGCTAGCAAAGCCGATGAACGACGATCTGCTGCCCGATGCACTCGAAACGGGAGCGCCGTCCAAGAAGGCGGCGTGATCGAAAGATGAGAGTCTGCTGATCCCGGCAACTCTCGAACTCAGTCCAACACCATGTGGCAAACGGCTCGCCGCATCGCGAGCCTTGCACGAAGCATTTGTTAACCGGGCTCGATCACGGTTGTATCGTTGCGAAAAGCGAGGGGGCACAATAGCGGCATCTGCCGCGCGACCGGAGAGTCGAGTGCTTGAAAATCAGAGATTTCGTCCGGCGTCTGTGCAAGACCCGATAGGCGAGCAATTGACGCTGGATGATCTGCCACCACCCAACACGACGCGCTGGGTAAGTCGCCGCAAGGCGCAGGTTGTCGCGGCGGTCGAAGGCGGCCTGCTGACCGCCGATGATGCCTGTTGGCGCTATCGCATGAGTCATGAGGAACTCGCGACCTGGCAACGAATGTTCGAACGGGTCGGCGTGCCGGGATTGCGCGCGACGCGGGTTCAGCACTACCGCGAGCGATTTATGGATTAGAAGCGTTCGGCGCTACGCTTCGGGCGTCGCCTCGCTCGATTTACAGCGTCCGGCGCATCCTCGTCACGGGTGGTCCGATCGGGACTCCTTGCACCGCCACATTGCAGCTAGTCCAAGATGGGGGTGGTTGAAAATGCAGGAGTGCAAATGTGAACGCCGTTTCGACACCGCATGGTGCCCCTCCTGGCGCTCGCGACTTCCCGCCGGACCTGCCCGCGACCCCGCCCGGCGATGTCGCCTTGAGCCTCCAGTTTTTCCGGGCTGGCATCATGTCGCTGATGCGGCTGCAACTGGCGTTCGAGCGCGGGGACCGGATGGGCGCCATGGAAACGATCGACCGCCTTCATGCGCTCGATGCCGAAGCTGAGCGGGTGTTGATGGACCTGCCCGGCGGTACGGATGATCCGCGGCACCGGACAATCGCCAAAACTCTCCGGGATGAGAAGATGGCGATCGCTTTCGAAAAACTCGCTCTTGCAAGCGGAATCGGCGGACCGGACATTGCCTCGCCGCCATCATTTTTGCGGCAGCGGGATCATCACTCGATTGATATCGACAACCTCCATATCGACGACGGTTCGCCGATCGGCGCGCGGCTATTCGCGACAACCCGTCGATATGGCGCGCGCGCCGCCTTGTTGCTGGTCATTGGGGCGGGGACCATCGCGATGGTGATGGCATTTTGATAGCGACGCCGTCCGACGCCACAAGGTCGAACAGCGAACGGTGCCGCCGTGCGCGATATCCCCTTCGGCAACGGTGTCACCTTTCAGGGTCGCAACGCTTCTGGCAAGAATGCGGGCAAGTTTTCCTTAATCTTTGCGAACGAAGAACATTGCATGTGGCCGGCCTCGCGCATCTGGTGGAATCGATTTACCACCGCTGGGGAAGCGGCGACCGATGATGGCAGGGCGATGTTGCGGACCCGCTATGGCGCACTGAAGCGTCAGATTCCTTTCATTTATGCGATATCGCTCGCCATCGCTCGCCAATTTTTCGGGATTCCATTTCGCAACGTCGCGAGAGTGGCAATCATCGCTTTGGCCGGGCGGTTTGCTGATCGCCTTCATGCTTGCACGGCTTTTGTATTGAATGAAGCGAGAGCCTCGCGATCTCTCACCGGAAGCAATATTGGCGAAGGTCCGGCCCATGCCGTTCATTGCAGCCATGTTGAGCCCGGCTTTCGCCATCTGGGGGCTCATCGTCTTCGAATTCGGGCGGTCGGCCTGTTCAATCATCGTTGTGCCCGTATCCGACAAGGAGATCGTCCGATGAAGCCATGGCTGACACACATAGCAGGCGTGCTTGCCATAACCGGTTCGTCGTTCGGTTGTCCCGCACCGGGGTTCGGACAGACAGCGCCACCAACCGCGTCAGAGTTGCGTGACGGAAGCCATGATTTGGATTGGGAAGTCGGAAGCTGGACGACGCAGTTGCGATATCTTCCCGAACCCCTGACCGGGTCGACGCGGTGGGTTGAATATCGCGGCGCCAGCGAGGTTCGGGCATTGCTGGGCGGCCGCGCCAATCTTGTCGAACTTTCGGTCGAAGGGCCATCCGGTAAGATCGAGGGGCTCTCGCTTCGGCTCTACAATCCCAAGGCACGGCAATGGACGCTCAACTTCGCGAATGTCCGTAGCGGGCTCCTTACGTCGCCGGTTACCGGCACATTCGACGAAAAAGGTCGCGGCGTTTTCTACTGCGTGGATAGCGTCAATGATCGTACCGTCCTTGTTCGCTTCTTGATCTCGGAAATCAGGCCGAACTCCGTGCGCTTTGAACAAGCGTTTTCGGCCGATGCCGGGGCGACCTGGGAAACAAACTGGATCGCGGTAGATAGTCGGCGCTAACGGGTAAAGCCTGCACGTTTCCGGGTGACGCTCGACGGTTTGGCACCAGACGCCGATCAATGCATCGATTTCGATGCAGCCGGCAAGGTGACCCGCGATCGTACGGGCCTCCGAGATCGCATTCGCAAGCGGCCAAGGCAATGCCAGCATCGCCTCTATTATCCGAAGCGGACCGACTCCTTTACCTAACGAAGACGAAAGGTCGGAGCCGGGTTGAGCTTTCTATCCTACCGCGCTGAAAGTCGGAATGAGACAAGATCATGGTTCGGACGTCCGGCTCCACTTGATTGGGCACCGCTCGCTAACGCGGCGGCGAGAAGAACGGACAGAGTCTGACCGGACCGCCGCCGACAATCGCGAGCTTCCTCCGATGTGCCGTTACGCCTTCAAGCTCAACCCTTCAGCTTGATTTTCTTCAAGCCTTCGCCGCAGCCTTCTCTTCTGTAAAGACCGGGCAGGTGCCGCCCGCCTTCTGAAAGATCGACGCCTTGGTCAGACCGGGAATAGCCTTGGTGCATTCGAACACGCCATGCGCGCCCGATCCGCGCGCATGGACGATGCGTTCGGGAATACGCTCATGGTCGAAATGAAAGATTTTCTCGCGGAGAACGAAATCTTCCAGCAAGGTCGGGCCGCGTTCGCCTGCCTTGAGGCTGTTCTGATTGTCGGCGATGCGGTGGCCGAAATTGTCGGTCAGAAAGGACGTTCCGGCGTCCTCGCCGTCAGGTGCCACATTCTGATGAAGCTCGCCGCCGTTGCCGTTGACATTCTCGATATCGGTCACGCCGGCACCCGGTGGGTGATCCTGCAGGGCATTGTCCACGGCGGGGGATGATGGGGACACTTTGGTCGCGAAGCCTCTCCTCTATTTATGATTGCGATGGTCTTATAATTCCCGGGCGAGCGCACAGTTGACTCACTCCGGCCGCGGGCGGCGCAGCCAGGATTTCCGCCCGGCCGGGCCGACCTCCCTCTTCACCGAACCGAGTTTCTTCGGATCAGGTTGACGATCGCCAGCAGAATCAACGCGCCGACGAAGGACACAAGCAGCGAGCGGGCGTCAAAGGCACCCGACGTGATGGGAAGACCGCCGATGAGCGGCGTGACGATCCACCCTGACAGCACCGAACCAACGATGCCGACGACGATATTCAGGAAAATGCCCTGCTGGCCATCGGTGTGCATGACGATGCTCGCCAGCCAACCGATGATACCGCCGACGACTAGAAGAATGATGATACCCATGATGTGATTCCTTGCTTCAATGATTATGCGGGTGAGTTGAATTTGGCCGGATGCGGCGCCATGCCTTATTTGCGCTGCGCTTCCGCCTGCATGTGGAAGGCGTCGGCGCGTTCATCGGCATCCTTGCGGATAGCCTTGGCCTTTTGCTCGAGCTGTTCGGCCTGGACATCGGCCTGGCGGCGAAGGCTGTCCCCCTGTCGCTCGAGACCGACGGCCGCCGCCTCGCGCGCCTCTCTTGCCGCGTCGGCAGCACGGTCCCGCGCGGCGCCGATGCGCTCGCTGGGTCCGTCGCCCGAATAGGTCTGGCCTGCCGCCTCCGCAGCGATCTTGTCCTTTTCGGCGCCGACCTTCGCCTGCGGGCCTTCACAGCCACTGAGGATCAGCAACAGCGCCATTGCTCCAAAACAGGCATTTTTCATCATAGCAACCTCCTTCATGACGGCAGCGCATCACCGTTCGTCGTGCTGCGGTCGGGGCCATCTTCGTCATTCCGCCATGACGTGCGCTCCATCGACCAATTGGGCTGCAGGCGCACTTTCGGGTTCGGTGCGCACCAGATTTCGCCGGTCTCGTCGATGGCGGTGACCCAGATCAGATTATGTTCCTGACCATAATCGATCATCGCAAAGGCATAGCCATCGCCCTTGCCCAGGACATGGACGGGGATCGCCGGATCGAGCTGGTTAAAGCTCACCGGGCGTGCTCCGTGACGACGCCTTATCGGCAGCCTCCCGGACCGCTCCCAACTCCACGGCATCCTGTTCGTCGCTCGCCGCCAAATCGACGCCGAGAGCGACGAGTTTTTCCCGGTAGAGTCGAGCCAGGCCCTCGTGAGCGCGGCGCGCCGACACATATTCGGCTCGCCTCGCTTGCTCAGAGCAAGCGTCGATCCGACGCCTGTAATAGGCGATATCCTCTTCTGCGGTGGGCATATGAAAACCTCTTGGGTGATCGGGAGGATCGGCCGGCGCTACCGAACAGGCAGCGCCGGTCATCGGATCATTTGCGGGTAGCGTCACGCACCTTGTCGACTGCCTTTCCGGCGGCGGACTGCACCGTGCCGGCGGCCTTTTCCGCGATGCCTTCGGCTTCGAGCGAATGGTCGCCGGTGATCTTGCCCGCGGCTTCCTTGATCGAGCCCTTGACCTTCTTGGCCCCGCCCTTGATGCGATTATTGTCCATGACCACCTCCTTTACAGGCGCCGCTCACCACAAGCGGCGGCACGGGCTCCATTTGAGCGGCGCTGGGCAATCGGCAAAGATGCAGAAGCACCAAATCGTCTGGTAGTGCGGGACTAGTTGCGTCTTAGCGGATAGGCCGGGTGAGCGGGAAACCGCGCTCGCGGGCCCACAGGATCGCGGCCGCCCGGCGATTGACGCCGATCTTTTGATAGACGCGCGCGATATGGTTGCGCAGCGTGTTGCGCGACACGCCCATACCCTTCGCGATCGCCGCATCGTCGCGGCCTTCGCAGAGCAGGCTCAGCACCTCCTTCTCGCGGCGGGTGAGTTCGCTGACCTCCACCGGTGCGGCATGCGCGTGCGGGGCGCGCAGATTGGCGAGCTTTTCAACTACCGTGCGGCTGAACCAGTTGGTGTCCTTCATCACCGCTTCGATCGCGGTGATCAGTTCGAGTTCGCTGTGCCGGCGCTCATGGATATCCTGGATCACCCACAGCACGCACATGTCGTTATGAAGCGGAATGACTTCGGCGGAGATCAGGCAATCGACGAACCCGCCGTCCTCGGTGCGGATGCGCGCATCGCGTCCGCGAAAGCCGCTGCGCCCGGCCAGCATACCCTCGGCATCCTTGAGGAACGACGCCGGCTCCCACAGCTTGAGTTCGGCCATGTTTTTCCCCATGACCTCGTCGCCCGAATAGCCGGTGAGCTGGTGGAAGGCATCGTTGACGTCGCACAGGCAATGGCTTTCCTGGATGGTGATCGCCATCCCGATGGGCGCGAGGCGGAAGGTCTTCACGAACCGTTCCTCGCTGTGGCGAAGCTCGTTCTCCGCCTGCCGCCGCGGCTCCAGATCGGCGAAGGAAAAGAGCATGCAGGGCTGCTCGTCGAGGTCGATCGGCTGGCCCGCGACGATGACGAGCTTGCGGCCGCCGTCGGGTAACGAAAGGTCGGCCTGCATCTGTGGGATCGTCTTCCCCTCGCGCAGCCGTTCCTTGGCCGTCTCGAGATCGGACGCGTCCTGGAGCACGTCGATATCGTAGAGCGATTGGCCGAGCACTTCGTCGCGGGTGTAGCCGGTCAGGTCAAGAAACCCCGGATTGACCTTCACATAGCGATGGTCCGACAGGCGGCAGATGACCGCGGGAGCGGGATTGACGTTGAATGTCTGCTCGAAGCGCTGCTCGGCCTCGTAACGCAGCGACACGTCCTGCACGACCAGCACTAACAGGTCGGGTTTGCCATTCTTGTCGGCCAGTACCAGGCTGCGGACCTGATGAATCCAGCGCGGCTCCTCCTCCGCGGCCGGCGTAACCTCGACGACGACTTCCGAAAATTCCTCGCCCGCGACAACGCGCGCAAGCGGATAGTCGCCCTTGGCGAGAAGATGATTGTTGCGATAGCGGAGCTGGAAGCGCTTGCGATATCCTGCGGCGTCGCCGCCGAGCGCCCCGACATTCTCAATGCCATGAATGCGCAGCGCCGTGTCATTCGCCCAAACTATGTCGCCCTTCTCTCCGATCAGGATGACACCTTCCGAGAGGCTGGCCACGATTTGGCGAAGGCGATCAAGATCGACCGACTGGCTGCGAAGCGAGGTCAAACCGGATGTCCCGGTACGTTCTTAACGTAATGAAATATAGAAAATCGTCCGGCTGTGCAGCGCGATATCATGCCGGTATCTATCACCTCCAGGGTCCCCTTGCGTGGTTCAGATATCTGCCCAGTTCGAGCCGCGATTCACGACCTTTTATTAGCTGACCAATCTTACGCGCCGCAACGGCTTGGCGACAAGCGTCGATGTTGGATCAGGTAATCAACCGGCAGAATCCTGGCTGATCCCCGTACTACCCAGCGCGGCGAAAGGCGGCTTTCGAGCTCAATCTGAGCTGGCGCCTTCGACGGATCTGAGGCGCTTCGCTTACACCCTGTTCCGACATGCGCGAACGGCAGATTTCGGGCATCCCCACATCCACATGATCGTGCCCGGCGGCGGCATATTGCGCGATGGGACACGCTGGATATCGGCGCGCCCCGCATTCCTCCTTCCGGTCCGCGTGCTCGGCGCCCTCTTCCGCCGCCTGTTCATCACTCGCCTGCTCGCCCTCCACGATGCCGGCAGGCTCAGCTTTTTCGGCGGCATGACGCAGTTCGCCGACCGGCGTGCATTCCTGCGGCACCTCTCGCCCGTTCGCAAGAAGCGCTGGTCGTCTATGCCAAGCCGCCGTTCGCCGGGTCCGAGGCCGTGCTCGCCTATCTCGCGTGCTACACCCACCGGGTCGCCATATCGAACAGCCGGCTTCTCCGCTTCGACGAGGCCGGGGTCACCTTCCGGTACAAGGACTACCGCAAGTCCGGTGCCGGACGGCAGCAGGTCATGACCATCGCCGCCGACGAGTTCATCCGCCGCTTCCTCCTTCACGCCCTGCCGCGCGGATTCCACAGGATGCGCCACTATGGTCTGCTCGCCAGCGCCAGGCGCAAGGACCATCTCGAACGCACGCGCCGCCTGCTTTGCGTCGCACCCCCACCAGCCGAGGATCCGCCCGATGAGCTCGAGGCCCACCCAACCTGTCCGTGTTGCGGCGGCACCATGATCATCATCGAGGTCTTCGAGCGCCGCTATCAACCCCGCGCGCCGCGCCGGACAGCGCTCCCATCCGGGATACAGGCGCCGTGACCCGGCACGGCTTGACGCAGACACGCCTAGGGCACACCCGTCCCTGGAAGCGGACCTGCTCGCGCCGGTGCTGCCCAAAAGCAGACGGCGCTATAAAAAAATCGGCCCGTCCGCTTTTCGGCGCCCGCTTTCGCGACCTAAATCCAGACAGTCCGCTATCGCGCATGTCTGCTTTTGGGCAGCACCTGGCTACCTCACGATCTTCGCAAAATCGCTTTCCCCATAGCTCAGCCCATGACCCCCGCGGATCGGGCATCGCCGACTTTCCGACGCCTGTCGGCGTCCGAAACTCTAAACGCTTACAGCCAGTCCGGATTTGGTTCGAAAATGGCGAAAGCGGTCATTGCGCGTTGGCTCGTCCCGCTGACATTCCCCAAGTGCATTGGCGGCGGGGTGATAGGTGGCACGGACAAAATCATGGCCTGGAGGACACGGACGTTATTCAACGGTTCGAAGCGCTGTGTCTCGGATGCTGCGACGGCATCCGAGATTTGGCAGATGACGCGCGTTAAGGACGCTTTGTCCAACTGCCGGCAGCGACGGGCACGGCAAGCGTCGATGATACGCCGCCTGTCACACAGGCCACGTCGGCGGCGGATACCGAATTTAAAGCGGTCGACATGTCCGCCGCAGCGGCAATACTCATCCCGCTCCATCCACCAACCTCCAGCGGACCCACAACTTTAGTGGACGAAGCAGAGGTGGTCGTTCCAGCCCAGCCATCCCGATAAACCAGCTTCAGCGCTCCGGTATCGACGGAGGACCCAGAAAACAGCTTCAAGTACCACCGACCGTCGCGCGTCAAATCGACGAGAAACTCTCCGGGCGACAGCACAGGAGGGTGCGGCATTTCATAAAGGCCGATCTTTGCCCATACGCCGCCCACTGCATAGGGGTCGGCCAACAGCGTTTCGACCAGCTGTGGCCAGGCGCTTCCTTCAAGGATGATGACGCTGCTTTCGATCCCCTCACCCGAAAAGAGCGCGTCGTCGCGACGAGCGAGCGGGGCCGAGAAACGCAGAGACTCCAGCGATAGCAGATATTGACCATGCGCGGCGAGAAGTACGGGGCGAAGCGCCTCTGCTGCGGCGCTATCGGCACAGATCGCGACGAGCAGCATTCTAGGCTCCTTTCGCTTGCACGGCGCGCAGATCGCTCAGCAGCGCATTGAGAAGCCGCAAGAGTGCCGGCGTGCGGTCAGCGCCCCCGAAATGGTGCACATGGCCTAGGATCCGTTCGAGGTAGACGGGAACATTCGCTCGACGCAGACTTTCGGCGAAGCGCTCGCCATCGTCGCGCACGGGGTCATATTCCGTCGTAACGATCGCCGCCGGCACGGTAGTCGAGAAATCGGCCTGCAGGGCGGGTGAGACGAGCGGCGATTTTCGTTTTTCGCCCGGTGCATATTTTTCATAGCACCAGTCGAGCTGCGCCTTGGTGAGGAAATATCCAGTGGCGAGTTCATCGACGGACGGGCTCGACAGCGTCGCATCAAGCAGCGGGTTCGCCAAAACCTGGAACGCGATCTTTGGTCCACCGCGTTCGTGCGCGAGGAATGGCAATGCGGCCGCCGGGCTACCGCCGCTACTTTCGCCACCGACGCCGAGCAATGCGGGATCGCCCTTGAATTCCTTCATATGCCCCGCTGTCCATATAAGCGCGGCGTAGGCATCCTCCAGCGGCGCGGGGAACTGCGCTTCGGGCGACAGGCGCTGGTCGACGGCCACAATCACGCATTTGCTCTGATGGGCGAAATCGCGGCGTCCGGCGTCGAACATGTCGAGCGTGCCGCGAACGAACGACCCGCCATGCACCCAAAGGATAACCGGCAAGGGTCCTTCCTCGCGCGGGACATAGATGCGGACCCCCATGTCCTGCCTATCGCCCCCAGCAATCGTCCGGTCGATGACGTCACAAAGATCAGCCCGTTCACCCGTGGCGATCAGCGTCGCGGCGCCGCCGCGGAATAATTCCAGATTTTCGTCGGTCGGATCGGGCACGTCGGCCATCTTTTCAAGAAACGCGACCGCTTCGGGGTGGAGGGGCATATTGGGCTCCTAGGGATAAGGAATGGATCTGGCCGCGCGGCTCAATAGAGCCGCTGATATCGTGGCAGGTCATGCATGATGACATGCTTGCCGCTGGAGAGCGGACTGTGCGGCTTGCGCACCGGACGATTGAGCAGGGCAGGAATTTGCGCTGCCAGCGCGACCTGGCGCACCATCTTGCGAACGAGGCGTCCGAGAAACACCGAAAGTTCTGCGGTGAGTTCAGGCGTTTCAGCCGCAAAGGTCGAGGTCCAGCGGACGAGCGTTCGGCCGTCGGGTACGGCCTGGAATTCGGTCAGGCCCTCATATTTGACGACCGGAAGCCCGCTCAGCAATTCATAACGGACGCGCTTGCCCTCCGCGACCTCGGCAATGCGCTCGCGGATTTCCGTGCCGCTGGCCCCGATGATTTTGCGAACCGCGCCGACGCTATTCGGCCCTGCATCGCCGACGCTTTCTATTTCCAGCGACTGGATGTCGGTCCAACTGACCCATGTCGACTGATCGCGGACAAGTTCGAAAAGTGTGTCGAGCGGCGCCGAGGAAATCCACGCCGCGGTGACCGAAGTGCTGTTGTCGCTCAATTTATCCTCCTGAAAATAAAAACTAAACTCGGATGTGCGACTCGATCTCCTGATCGAGCAAAATGGCGCCGTACGGCTGAAAAACGTCGGTCCCGGCGATGATATGCTGGCAGGCGGAGCGCATGTCGCGAAAGCGCCGCTGCATCGACGAGCCGGCATAAAGTGACGCCGTCCCGGCGTCGGAGAAAACCTCGTTGGCGATCGCCAGGCATTCCTGGTGGACGTATGCGACCATTGAACGATGACGAACGTTCATCGGCGTTGTTATCGCCTCGCCCCTGTTCGCGCGGTCCCATAATCCCTCCGCCTCACTGAGGACGAAGGCCCGTGCGGCCGCCAGCCGAATTTCCATCGCGGCATATCGTTTCTGGAACAGCGGGCTTTCGGCGAGGAAACGCGTGGGGGTATAGATTGGCTTGCGCAACTTGGCCGAATCCGCCAACTCGTCGAGCATGCCGCGGGCAATCCCCAAGACGACGCCGAGGTGGAAGGTGCCGAGCGCCGCGTTCAAAGCAATCCGGCCAAGCGGCCCCGCTTCAGGACGGGTGATACTGGCATAAGCCGTGCGGCTTTCGGAGACGAAATAATTGTTGAGCCGGATATCGTGGCTTTCGGTCGAGCGGAGGCCCATCGAATGCCATGTATCGAGAATTTCAATTTCGGATGTAGGAACCGCCGCGATCTTGGGTTCGATAATGCCATCTGCGTTCGCAACCGGACGGCCCTCGGCGTCGGTGACAAGGCTGTTCACGAGAAACCACTGGGTCGGGTATGACCCGCTCGCTAGTGGCCATTGGCCATCGAGAAGATAGCCGCCATCGACCTTCGTCATCTTGCCGCGCGGAGTCAGCGCGGCGCGTGACATTGGCGGTGTCAGACCGGAATATACCTCCTGCAAAAACTCGTCGGGAAAGCGTGTCCAGGCGATGTGGACCTCGCTTCCCAGCATCATGCTCCATGCCGTCGATCCATCGGCGCGGCCGATCTCCTCGATGATCGCGACCGCATCCTGCAAGCGATATCCCGCACCACCATATTTCGGATGAAGCGCCATCCGGAAAAAGCCGGTCGCATCGATCTGCCGATATAAATCCGCTGGAAACGTACGCGCGGTTTCGATCTCTTCGGCACGCTCGGCGATCTGCTTTGTTATCGGGCGGAGTGCATCGAGCAACGCTTCCGGGCCCCGGAATACCGGCGCGACTCCAGCGGCTGCGCCGGCCCGCGATTCCCTTATGCTATTTGAAAGCGACATGTCGTCTCTCCGCGTCCCGGCTCATGTTCCGGGCAATAAGCCAGTCGCTGGAAAAGGCCCGGCTGCGGGCGCCTCTTGCAGCTTGTCCGCAAGATTTATGTACCATTTGGAACAATTCTTCAAGGCGAATATGTTGCCGCCGTGGCGTCTCATGCGCGCACGCCATCCCAGCGCGGATAGGGTGGCAATGACCCCATCAGCACCGAGCCCAAGAGGAAGAAAGGGATCACGAACAGAATCAAATGGTCATAGCCGCCAAAAATGTCGAACATGACGCTGGATAGAAATGGTCCCACGCCGGCGGCAAATGTGATCATGCCGACGAGAATCCCGTAGATGGTACTGATATTGCGCAGTCCGAAATAACGGGTCGCGGCATAGGCGACGATATCCAGTTCCGATCCGCTGGAGAAACCGATCAATATGCCGATCCCGATCGCCGCAACGGGTCCGGGATCGGCCAGCAACAGGCCGCAAGCCACCGACGGGAGGCCGAAACAGACCACCGCAATATAGCGGACGCGTATATGGTCGAGCAACGATCCCGCAGTGAGCCGACCGACGATCGCGGCCAGGCCGATCGCCCCAGCCGCAGCCGCGGCGGCCTCCGGCGCCATGCCGCCTTCGCGGAGGATGGGAACGAAATGAACGACGAGTGCCAGCGAGGCGATGGTAAAGGCCAGGGCACTGATCGCGATCCGGATATAAATCCACGATCGCACCGCCTCACGTACAGTAAGCCCCCTATGCGCGACACGATCTAGCGATTGATCGGCGCAGGCTGCTGACCTGTTATCCGGACGGTCGCGAAGGAAAAGAGCAACAAGCGGTATCGAAGAGGCTGCGACGATCGCCGAGCAGCCCACCAGCGCGCCGCGCCAGCCATAATTTTCGAGTAGGACGGTCGCAACAAGAGGCATGACCGCCATCGACACGCCGGTCCCGCACAGCATCACGGCAATCGCCAACCCACGGCTGGCGTGGAACCGGCTCGCAACCGCAGGAGCCCATACCGTTGTCGTGGTGCAACTGAAGCCGACGCCGAGCAGCAGCCACAATAACCACCAGTTGATAATCGAAGGGCCAGTGGTAGCCAGTAGCGCGAATGCCCCATAATAGAGAAACAGCCCGGCCAGTCCGATCCGCCGTGAACCAAAACGATCCACGGCGGCGCCAACAAAGCCGGAAGCTATGAGGCTGACAGTGGCCAGAATCACCATTCCCGCGGTGATCTCCGAAACCGACCATCCATATTCCCGGTGAATGGAAGGGAGAAGGATGCCAAAGGTGGGAATATGGGTGATCGAGGCAGCAGTTCCGGCAAAGCAGGCGAGTAGCGTCCCCCAATTCTGTTTCCATTCACGCCGAACCGCGCCTGGATCGTCGCTCTTCAGCATTGACCACCACCCTACTCGGAAATGGTTGGCCGGCGCGGAATGGGAGCGCACGCCGCCACCATCCGCACCAACCCGTCTATTCGGTCCGCACGCCGCACCGACACTATCTGAACTTGGCGGTCAGCGTGATACCATAGGTCCGCGGTGCCGCTGGAACCTGGGAGTCGCCAAAGCGCACGCGCGACAGCCGCGCGACGTAATAATATTTGTTCGTCAGATTCCTGGCCCATAACCGGATGCCAAACTGCTCATTATCGGACGTCCACCCCAGTTGAGCGTTGATCAGCGTATAGGCCGGGCTCCGCAACCGGTTGTCGGCAAACCAGAAAAAGCCGTCATTATAAGATATGGTTGCGGACGGCCGAAGGGTCCCGCTGGACAGCGGTATATTGAATGTTGCCGTCCCCGTCGCAGTATAGTCGGGAAGAACAAGCAGGTCGTTCCCCGACGCATCGACCGTCCGTTGCACCGCGTCGGCGCCAATCGAGGGCGCGTTCGGATAGCGGTCATATTTTCCACGCATCGCGGAAAAGGCACCCGACAATTCAAGGAAGTCGGTGGGCTTCGCCGAGAAGTCGATTTCGAGACCCGTCGTATGCGCCTTGGCGGCATTCAGCGTTACGACACCCCCCGGGATGACCAGCGCGGTCTGGATATCGTCATAGAGATAGTGGAAGGCAGCGATATTGAGCCGCATCCGACCATCGAACAACTGCGCCTTCAATCCGCCTTCAAAAGACTGCAAAACTTCGGGCTGGAAATTGTTGACGGTTCCCGACAGCAAGGTCGGCGATATCAGGTTGTAACCGCCGCCCTTGAAACTGTTGTTATACGAAACGTAGACCATCAGATCGTCGCTGAACTTGTGGTCGATCGCTACCCGCCACGAGGGTTTGGCAAAGCTCTGGCTCGACCGGAGATTGCCTGCCGGATAATAGAAATCCTGCCATTCCTTGGTGTAGCGCGCGCCGGCGGTAACGCTCGTACCACCGCCCAGTTCGAGCGTTCCCTGCGCAAAACCGGCGATCGAACGCCCTTCCTGTTGCGACCCGATGAGGGGTAGGGGGGCGATGATTGGCGTCGCGCGATTGAAGAGCTGGCCGCGTCCGAAAATGTCGAAATAATAAAGGCCCACGATCCAGTTGAACCGATCCGACGATCCCGCGAGTTGGAGCTCCTGAGAAAAGGCACGCCCCTTTTCGCGCAGCTCAAGCTGGCTCAGCGGCTGCGGCGTTGAATCGGAATCGCTGAAGAAAGTTCCCGTCAACTCGCGATAGCCGCTGATCGCCGTGAAATCGAGATTGCCGATTTCCTGGTTCAGCTTGAATGATACGCCATACATTTCGAGCGGGTTGCCCGTCGGGAGGTCGTTGAGCGTATTGAACTTGCCTGGATAGGTCGACACGCCATCGCCGCCTATGACCCCAGGCATCAGCTGGTATCCCGACGAGTTCAGGAGGTTTGAATAGTCGGCGGTTACCAGGATTTTCGTGGTGTCGGTCGGCGTGACGAGCAGCTTTGCGCGCACCGTATAGCTGTCGATTGCGCGCTGGAAAGCCGGTTCGTTGAGAGTGAGGTTACGGCCAAAGCCCTTTCCCTGGTTGTCATATTGCGCCGATACACCGATTGCGGCCTTGTCGCCGAGACCGGTGGTTCCGTATGCCTGCAAGCTGACTGTGTTGTAATTGCCATAGGTGAGCGAGGCATCGAGTTCGGTTTCCTGCGACGGGTCCTTTGTAATGATCTGCACGACGCCGCCTGTCGCATTGCGACCGAACAGCGTGCCTTGCGGCCCTTTTAGCACTTCGATCCGTTCGACATCATAGAAGGTGAAGAAGTTCGATTGCGGGAAGGGAATATAGACGCCGTCGACATATGTCGCGGTGGGCTGCTCGTCGGTCGGATTGGGCAGGTTCGACCCCACACCGCGCAGATAAAGATTGCCGACGTTCGCGTTGTAGTTGACGACCAGTCCCGGCACGGCGGAGGTCAGGTCGACCGTGCTGGTGACGCCCTTATCCAGCGCATCATTACCGCTGATAACGCTGACCGCGATCGGCACGTCCTGCAGGCGCTCGCTGCGCCGCTGCGCGGTCACCACGATATCGCCCAGTACCCCGCTGGACTGGCTTGCGGTGTCGACCGGCTCGGTAGCGGCGCCGGCGCTTTGCGCCATCGCTTGCGGGCTCGCAGATAGCGCGAGGGCAAGCATCAACGAACGATGGTAGCACATAGCCTCTCTCCCCTCGCCCTTTGATTTCTTTTTTTGGCCAGTTGGGCGATAACTTTTAGACCAGTTGGATAACAATTAGCTCATGGCGGTCAATTGTCAAGCGGTGACCCGCCATAACGACCAGAACTAACGTAGTTTTCTAGAAAACCTTGTCGTCACGCCAACGTGGTGACTCATCCATATCCTTCATATATATGGACAACTATTCTCATAGATGGCAGGTGAATGGCGTCAGAAGCGGATTTCCCGCTCCGTCAGCCCCTTCATTTTCGACAGGAATTATCGATGCATGACCATCCAATCCGCGTGACGACCGAACGATATGGCCATGTGGCCGCCGTGACATTTGCCAATGCGACGAACAACCATATCAACCTACCGCTTCTGCGTGCGCTTGCCGATGTGCTCGATAGGCTCGACGCGGATTCGAACTGCCGCGCCACGATCCTGCGATCGGAAGGAAAAATTTTTTGCGCCGGCGCTGACTTGACCATCCCCAACGCCTTGGGCGAAGAAGAGGGCGAAAGCTTCGGCGCATCGACGATCAAATTCTATCGACAGGCAGTCCGACTGTTCGCAATCCGCAAACCCATGATTGCCGTTGTGCAAGGCGCCGCCATCGGTGCGGGCCTTGGCCTGGCGCTCGCCGCCGATTTTCGCATCGCAGCGCCTGAAGCCCGCTTCGCCGCGAACTTCGTGAAGCTCGGCTTTCATCCCGGTTTCGCTATCAGCCACACGTTGCCGCGCGCGATTGGCGAGCAGCGCGCCGCGATGATGATGCTGACGGGGAAACGCCTATCAGGCGAAGATGCATGTGCGTGGGGCTTGGCCGACGAGATTGCATCGCTCGACGATTTGCTCGATGCGGCGCTGGCGCTTGCCGGCGAGATCGCCGAAAATGGGCCGCTCGGGGTCGAGGCGACCCGTGCAACGCTACGCCGCAAACTGGTCGAGGATGTCCGCGCCGCGACGGCGCTCGAAGCGGTACGGCAGGCCGAACTGGATGGCACCGATGATTTTGCCGAAGGCAGGCGCGCGGTTCACGAGCGTCGTCCCGGGCGGTTCGAGCGTCGCTGAGCTTCCCGACCGCCGCGAGTCAGCTTTCAGACGCCGCCATCACGCGCAATTTCTTCTTCAACACCTTGCTGAGCAAGCCCTTGGGTAATTCATCGATCACCCGGACTTCCCATGGCCGCTTGAACTTCGACAGCTTATCCGCGCAATGCGCCTCGATCGCCGCGGCGAGTCCGGCATCGTTGCTGTGCGCGACGACGAAAGCCACCGGCACTTCCTGATAGAGAGGATGCGGCTTACCGACGACGGCGACTTCGCGCACGCCGGCCACGCCCATGATGACCGTCTCGATTTCAAGCGCGGCGACATTTTCGCCACCGACTTTCAACATATCCTTCGCGCGCGAAGCGTAGAATATCTCGCCGTCGGCGCGCGGCGTAACTTCGTCACCCGTGTCATAAAAGCCGTCGGCGTCGAAGGCGGCATCGGTCGCCGCCGGGTCGTGTAGATAGCCGGCGAATAGCGAAAGACCGCGAAGCCCGCGGACCCACAGCCGGCCGCGTTCGCCAAAGGAAACTTCGCGGTCGGCCTCGTCGCGGATAGACAGTTCATATTCGTGCGCCGCCCGGCCCATGCTGCCTGGCGCCTCGGGCAAGCGCCAGTCGCTGTGGCAATTCTGGGAAACCGTCTCGGTCGAACCGTACCAGGAAATCTGGGATATGCCCCAATTATCCTGGCAGATGGTACCGCCCGACCCGCTGGAAAAGAAACGGACGCTGTGTTCGGCCGGACAAGGCTGGGAGATCAGCGCGTTCAGCGTAAAGCCGATCTGCGACACCCAGGTGCAACAGTTTCGTATGGCGATGTCCCAGAAGCGGCTCGCCGAAAATCCCGGCGTCAGAACGATCGTCCCGCCCGACCAAAGCGTCGACATATGCGAATAGCCGAGCCCGTTGGTGTGGAACAGCGGGAGGTGAATGAGGGTGATGTCCTCGGCAGTGAGGCCGAGGTGCGCAGCAGTTGTCCGGCCACTCCACAGCGCATTGGCATGCGTCCAGACGACACCCTTTGGTCGAGACGTCGTCCCCGATGTATATTGGACGCTACCGAGGCGGAGCGGCTCGGCGTCGCGTCGCGGTGCCACGGCATCATCGCCGCGCAATGCCGAGAAGGGCAGCAAGCGGTAATCACCGGCATCTTGCTCATCGGCTCCCTCCATGCAGGCAATCCAACGCAACACGGCGCCCGCATCGCGCACCACCGGAAGAAAGCGAGGCTCGGTCAGGACCGCGACGGCGCGGCTGTGTTCCAGAAAAAAGCCGAGCTCATCGACCGACGACCCGGTGTTGGTGGTCACGACCAACGCGCCGATGCGCGCGCAGGCATGCCAGGCGAACAGGAATTCGGGGCAATTGCCCATGTGGATGACGACCGTGTCCTCGGCCGTGATGCCTTGCGCCGCCAATCCGGCCGCATAGGCGCGCGTCTCTTCGGCGAACGCGGCATATGTCCAGCTTTGCGGTGCTCCATCGACCGGTTCCCAAACCAGGAAGATCTTGTCGGGTCGCAGACTGGCTTGCCAGTCAACAAGCCACGGCAGATCGCGCCCCGTAAATTCGTGAAAAGGACCAGCGTTGCTCATTACCGCATCTCCCGCATTTTGTTTTCGTTCAACCTTTGCCGGTCGCGACTATAAAGCCGCGCTCTTTTCGAGCGCGGCGACCTCGGCGCGCGTCAATCCCCACTCCATCAGCCCGCTGATGTTATGCGCGCCGATCGCGGGGTCAGTCTCCTGGATCCGCCCCGGTGTTGCCGAGAAGCGCGGCGCCGGCGCCGGTTGAAGCACCCCGTCAATCGTGACAAATGCCCGCCGCGCCACATTATGCGGATGGTTCGGCGCGTCCTCCAGCCCGATAACGCCCGCGGCGCAAGCATCGCTCCCTTCCATCTCCGCGATCCATTCGCGCTGAGTCCGGGTCAGGAAAGCCGCTTCGATCCGCGCGCGCAGGTTCGGCCACATCGAACGGTCGAGTTGCCCTTCGCGCGGAAAATCCGCGATGCCAAGCTTTTCGAGCAGCAACGTGAAGAATTGGGGCTCGATCGCCCCCACCGCCATCCATCGACCATCCTTGCAGCGATAGGTATCATAATAAGGCGCACCGCCATCGAGTTGGTTCGCGGCGCGATCATCACTCCACGCACCGGCCGCCATATGCCCATAGAACATCGCAAGCAGCGAAGCGGTGCCATCGCTCATCGCGGCATCGACCACCTGCCCTTCTCCAGTACGACGCGCATGGAGCAACGCGGCAAGAATACCGACAAGCAAATACATCGCACCGCCGCCGAAGTCGCCGACCAGGTTGAGCGGTGGTACCGGCTTGTCGGGCAGTCCGATCGCATGGAGGGCGCCGGTGACCGCAATATAATTGATGTCATGCCCAGCGGCCTGCGCAAGCGGACCAAATTGGCCCCAGCCGGTCATGCGGCCATAAACCAGCCCGGGATTACGGGCGAGCGCCGCGTCGGGACCTAGGCCCAGGCGCTCCATCACCCCCGGACGAAAGCCTTCGAAGGTCGCGTCGGCGCGCTCCATCAATCGAAGGCAGGTTTCGATCGCTTCGGGCTTTTTGAGGTCGAGCGCGACCGATTTGCGGCCGCGCCGCGTGACCTGAACTTTCGTTCCCCGGTCATTCCCCTTGCGGTCGATCCGCAGCACATCAGCGCCAAGATCGGACAGCAGCATGCCTACGAAGGGGCCGGGCCCGATGCCCGAGAATTCGAGTATGCTCACCCCTGCAAGCGGTCCCTGATTCACGCGCGGCTCCTATCTCGACCTTTGTCGTGCCCGCTCCCTTTTGTCGGCACCGACGAGGACGCTCGATCAGCGAATTGCCGGCCCCTTGAATCTGCCGTTAGCCGGAGCCTCCGAAGTCGATGTATCAATTTTCTCATAATTCACAATAGGAGATAATGATTCTCTATGTTGTACAACGTGCCCACCCTGTTCTAAGCGCCCAAAGCGGCCCCAATGCTTTGGAGGAAAGATGACGCAAGATAGACGCCGTTTCGGCGCAGGCGAGCGTCGCTGATGTCCGCATCGCCCTTCTTCGAAGCCGCAGAGCGGGTCGTGCGCGAGGCTTTTGACAGCGATACGGTGCGACGCGGTTCACGTGGCGAATGGCTTGCCGACGGCTGGGGGGCCATCGATCAACTCGGCCTGTTCCAGGCGCTGATCGCGGAGGAACAGGGCGGACTCGGGATCGCATATCCCGACGCTGCGGACACGCTGTGGCTCGCCGGCTACTGGGCGGTGCCGCTACCACTCGCCGAAGCCATGCTCGGCGCGGCGCTGCTGTCCCGAGCAGGGCTTTCGGCTCCGAGTGGTCCGGCCATCCTTGCACCGTCCGACCTTACCCATCTCCGGAAGGAACAAAAAAGGGACGGCTGGCTCGTCGAAGGCAACGCCGCGCGCATTCCATGGGCGCGCAGCGCCACGACAATTATCCTGACGGCGGAGATCGATGCCCAGCCGAAAATTATCGCCCTTCCCGTCGGCAGCTGTTCGATTGTCGGAGGCTGCAATCTGGCTGGCGAGCCGCGCGATCACATCAGCTTCGCAACTATTCTACCGGCGAGTTCCGTGGGCGATATGGACCAGGGTCGCTCCGCGGTGCACACCGCCGCCGCGGTGCTCCGCACCGTGATGATTGCCGGCGCAGCACAGCGCCTGCTCGATATGACGCTCATCTTTGCCAGCGAACACCAGCAGTTTGATGGCCCGATCGCAAAATTCCAGGCAATCCAGCAAAATCTGGCCGTCCTTGCCGGGCAAGCCGCGCTGTGTCGCGCCGCCGCTGACATGGCGGCGCACGCGTTGTTCGTGCCTGGGGGACAGGTCACTGTGGCGATGGCCAAGGCGCGTGTCGGAGAGGCCGCAGCACTGGCGGCACATGTCGCGCATCAGGTGCATGGCGCCATCGGCTTTACTGGCGAATATGATCTGCACCTCTATAGTAGGCGTATTCTCGCGTGGCGGGAAGAGTGCGGCAGTGAGGCCCAATGGCACGATATCGTCGGGCAAGCCTGCCTCGACGAGCCCGAAGGGCCATGGACCCTCATCACCTGCCACGGAGGTGTCGCGTGATGGCGGCCGCGTCCTGTACTGACACCCGAAGCCGAAGCCTTGCGCGACGAGGTTCGCGCCTTCCTCCGGCAGGAGTTGAGTGCGGCGCGGGCGACCGGCGAATATATCAGCTGGACCCATGCCGATCCCGCCTTCAGCCGCAAGATCGGCGCGCGCGGCTGGATCGGTATGACGTGGCCCAAAGCCTATGGCGGCGGCGAGCGGACGGCGACTGAACGCTATGTCGTAGTCGAAGAAATGCTGGCGGCCGGAGCGCCGGTCGGCGCGCATTGGATTGCTGACCGCCAGATCGGGCCGCTGCTTCTGAGTCATGGCAGCGAATATCAGCGCGAAATGGTGCTCCCGGGAATCGCGGCGGGCGAATGCTATGTCGCGATCGGTCTCAGCGAGCCCGGCGTTGGATCCGATCTCGCATCGATCAAGGCGCGCGCGAAGCCAGTCGATGGCGGTTATCGCCTAAGCGGGACGAAAATCTGGACCACCAACGCGCATCTCAGCCATTATATCATGGTCCTTTGTCGGACCGACGGCGAGCCGGCCACAGGCACGCCGGACTCAGCCAGTTGCTCGTCGATTTCGCATGGCCCGGTGTGGAGTTCCGACCGATCGTCGACATGACGGGATCGCACAGCTTCAATGAAGTCCATTTCGACGATGTTTTCGTGCCCGAGGCGATGCTTGTTGGTACGCGCGGGAATGGCTGGACCCAAGTTTCGGGCGAAATGGGGAACGAGCGCAGCGGACCCGGCCGCTTCCTGTCGTCCTTCGCGATCATCGACGAACTGGTGCGGCGCGTCCGCGATGAACCGACCGAGGAGCGGCGGCGCGCGATCGGCCGGATCGTGTCGCATGTTGCAGTGCTGCGCCACCTGTCGGCCTCGATCGCCGAAATGATCCGGCAGGGCAAGGATCCAACGGTTCAGGGTGCGTTGGTCAAGGACGTCGGCACCGCACTGGAACAGGAAGTTCCAGAAATCGCCCGTCAGATTTTTGCGCTGGAGCCATCGCCCTCATCACCCGACGCGCTGGCAGCATTGGTCGGTTCGACCCTGCTCGCGGCGCCATCCTTCACGCTGCGTG
Organism: Sphingopyxis lindanitolerans; assembly: GCF_002993885.1. NCBI lineage: Bacteria > Pseudomonadati > Pseudomonadota > Alphaproteobacteria > Sphingomonadales > Sphingopyxidaceae > Sphingopyxis > Sphingopyxis lindanitolerans. The sequence goes on along the minus strand of NZ_CM009578.1, from coordinate 3,946,737 downwards.
GAGGTACGCGTAAGATATTGCGCGGGATCATCGCGCGCGGTCTTGGTGTAAGATAAATGGCCAGGGCAACGACGGTACGCACCTCGGCCCGAACGGGGGCCGCCGACCCCTCACGCTCATCCGGCGCCCACCTACCGCGCCGGATGAGCGGACTTCAAACGGCCTTGCGTTTCATTTCCAGCCTTTGACGGCGCGCTTCCTCCTGGCCGGGAAGCATCCACTGCTTCGACTGGACCGGGAACCGCGCCTGCGCTTGCGCGCGGCGCCGGCCAAGCATCTCACGACCGCGCTCGCTCATCTGATCGGGCGACCAATGCGTTTCCTTGTCAATCGAAATCGATACCGAACCCACGCTTGGCATGGCGGCCAGCGCCTCCTCGATAGCGATCATGATGCTGGGGACCAGCGTGCATCCCAGATTTGTGGGCAGCAACCTTAAATGAACCGCATCGCCATCCAGGTCGAGGCCGCTCACCATTCCCATGTCGATCACCGAAACCGGCGACTGCGAAGCGATGCTGCACGGGTCATAGACCGTGTGCAGCGCCTTCTCGACCTCGGCGCGAATAAGCGACATCACGCAATCTCCATTTTCGTGTCGGCAAGATGCGCGCGCCAGTTCGAGAAGGGCTCCTGAATGCCCGTGCGCGCCCGCTCGCGCGCGAATTCATCGTCGGCAATCGCGGCCTTCGCTTGGTCAACATCGACACCAAGTATCTTCGCATAGTTGAGCCCGAGGATGTTTGCGATATCCTGGTTGGTAATCTGCGGGATGTTGAATTTCTCCAGCGTTTCATCCTTCAGCCGGTAATTGCGGAACTTCTCGAGGATGGGCTGCGAATGCAGCACCATCGTACCGTCCGAGTAGATGATCTTTTCGCTGCCGCCCTGGCGCAGGAAGGTCGCCATCACCGTTTCGAACTGCGCCGGATTGGTGTTGATCAGCGCCGACGTCACTTCGAAATTCGCGTAAACGTTCGGGAAGAGCGCGAGGAGCATCGCCGTCTCTTCGGTAAAGGCCAGACCGGCGTGGATGATTTCGAACGCCATGTCGGGAAAGGCGTCGGCGGCAAGGTCGATGTCGTCGACGCGGAACGGCGCGATCGGCACCGGCCCGAAGGGTGCGGCCTTGTGGACCGCCACCGTCCGGATGCCGCGCTTGCGGGCACGTTCGAACAACGGGAAGGCCAGACTTTCGTCGTCCATCCGCCAAGAGCGGTGCGGATTGACCTGTGACGGATAGAGCTTCAGGCCCACCGCCGTCGGCATTTCGTCGAGTTGCTGGTCGAGATCGTCGAGGCACACTTCAAGACCGAGCGTCGGGTCGACCCCGACATAGCCGACGAAACGCTGCGGCCAGCGATTGACCGCCTCGATCGTCTTTTCGCGGCGGCAAAGGCCATCGTGGAACCAGGAATCGAGACGCAACGTATGCGTCGCGGCCATGTCGCAATCGCTTTCAAGGAAGAGTGAGCGCGCAAGCACTTCGATCGGCCAGTCGGTGCACTGCCCCGCCGCATCCATCGCGAAGTCGCCCTGCCGCATATGAAGGTGAACAAGCCCGTCGCGCAGGCGATTCGCATAGTGCGAGTTGGGGATATTGTCGTCGCCCATATTATAGGCGTGCGCGACCGCATTAAACACGAACATATCATCGATCATCTTACTCTCCCTCCAATTGGTCATTCGGGCTAGCACCCTGTGGAAGCCTAGCTAGCATTTTGTACCAAATGGAACAAGACCTGTCGCAGGTGATGGCACGAGGCGCCGTGGAGACGCGCGCAACGGCTACCGGAGGCGTGAAAATGGAAATTGAGCGGGTGCGCGCGCGGGCTGGTCGTTGCGACCGTTCTTGACGGGACGAGGTCTTCGCCCGTCGAATTGTGATTGGGGTCAACCGACTCGTCGATCGCCGGGGCCCGCTAGCTCACCTATGGAGCGCCGCTTCCTTCATCGGCAATCGTCGATAGCGCCCGGTCGCGCAAATCCAGAAAATCCATAAGGGCGCGACGGCATTCCTCCGGCGCGTCCGTCGCGGCGAGTTGATAGATCAAGCCGCGCATAACAATCTGCATCACCCGGACATCCGACGCTGTCCGGATGGGATTAAGCTTCGAAAGAAGACTGATCCGTTCGAACGGCTCGGCCCAGACGATTTGAGGCAATAGCTGCTTCATCCTGCGCTGCCCTTCCTGCCAGGCGAGCAGTTCAAAACCGATACGCGAGTAGATGAAGGTGTCGGGATGCGATATCCGGTCCCAGAGGAGGAGCAGTGCCTCTGACGAGGTGCGACAGCTCTCGATATCGGTCGCCGAAATAATCTCTACCCAGGAAAGAAAAAAGGACTTGATGACCTCGTCGAGAAATCCTTCCTTCGAACCAAAATGATAGGAAAGAACTCGGTGACTCGTGCCGAGTTCGGCGGAGAGCGAACGCAGCGATTGGTCACGCAGGCCGTTGGCGAAGAGATAATCGATCGCTTTCAAAACCAGCGCTCGCTTTGTCTTGCTGCCTGCGCTGTTGGATGTCCTTGTCAAAGCCGACCGCTTCACTGACTAAACCTTGCCATGATGTTTTTGCGTGCATCATCCCGGAATGCTTCTGTCAAACCGGCGGATATTTGCGCGCTCACGCTAGGTGACGGGTCCCATTTGGTCAACTTGTGACAATCGCGCGCGGTTCGGGTTTCAGCCTTGATACTCGGCAAGACCGTTGCGAAGCACGACAAGCTCGCGCTCGACCGACATGACTTCAAATGCCGCGCGGCCATCCGCCTCCCGCCATAGTGCGATCCGAAGCGTCTCGCCGGGAAAGACCGGCTTGGCGAACCGCACGTCGAGACGGCGTAACCGTGCGGAATCTCCATCGCAGAGCAGATGGACCATCGCGCGGCCGGCTAACCCATAGGAGCAGAGACCGTGAAGTATGGGGCGGTCAAACCCCGCCTTTTTAGCCACCGATGGGTCGATATGCAGCGGATTATGGTCGCCCGAGAGACGATAGAGAAGAGCCTGGTCGGTGCGCGTCCTGAAATCGATCGTCGCGTCGGGCCGCCTTGTTGGCGTCGGGTAGGGAGTCGGCGCACCGTCGGACCGGCCGCCGAAACCTCCGTCACCCCTTAGAAAATAGCTGCTCCCGATCGTCGCCAACGGCTCGCTGCTTTCGAAATCGCGGATTTCGCGCCGGGTATATAATAACGCACCGCGGCCCGGCCCCTTGTCGAAAACCGCTTCGATGCGCGTTACCGAGCTGAGGTCGCCTTCGGCTGGGATCGGACGGTGGATAGTCAGCGACTCTTCGCCATGTAGCAGCTGCATATAGTCAATCCCGAGCCTGGGATCGGCGAGCCAACCGCTCGGGCTCGCGAGCACCACCGCCATCGTTGGCAGGGCCATCAAGTCCTTTTCATAGACAAAGCGAAGCGCGCGCGGATCAAGCGGGTCGTCCGCACCGACGCCCAAGCCCAGCGCGTACAACATGGTGTCGCGCGCATTGTAGGATCGCCGACACTCGACCGGGGGATAGGCGAGCAGAAAGGTCTCATCGATCGCCATGATCAAATAGGATCCCAGCTGAAAACTTCGCCCGAACGCTGCAGGGGCTGAAAGCTGGAGCGGAGCGAGGGAAGCATGACCTCCGAAATGGTTTCGGGTGTCCAGCCTGCGGCATGATGCACCGACCGGATCGGCTGAGGACGACTGAACAGGAAGATTTCATTTCTTCGCACGCCAAAAATCTGGCCGGACACCGACTTTGCCTGGTCCGAACAAAGAAATGCCGCGAGTGGCGCGATCTTTTCGGGCTTCATTTCCATCAGCCGGGCGACGCGCTGCTTTTGTTCCTCCGTATCGGTCGGAATGGTCTGGGTCAGGCGGCTCCACGCAAAGGGCGCGATACAGTTCGACGTGATCCCGAAACGTTGCATATCGAGCGCGATCGAGGTCGACAGACCGATAACACCAGCCTTAGCCGCGGCATAATTCGCCTGACCGAAATTTCCGATCAGGCCAGATGTCGATGTCATGTGGACAAAGGCTCCCGACCCCTGCTCCTTGAAATGGGGAGCCGCCGCCTTCGACACGGCGAAATAGGCGTTGAGATGGACGTCAATGATGTCGTTCCAGTCGACTTGGTTCATCCGGTGAAAGATCGAATCGCGCAAGAAGCCGGCATTGTTGATGACACCATCGATCCGGCCGAAGGCCTGAACAGCGTCGTCGATGATCGAGACCGCCCCCTGCGGATCGGTGATACTGGCGGTATTGGCGATGGCGCGGCCACCCGCGGCCTCGATTTCGGCGACGACGTCGAGGGCAAGGCCCTGATCGGCGCCCTCGCCGGCGGCCCCGCTGCCGAGGTCATTGACCAGGACGGAGGCACCTTCGGCCGCGCAGCAAATGGCAATCGCCCGCCCTACCGCGCGCCCGGCGCCCGTGACGGCGACCACCTTGCCTTCGAGCATTCCCATCACCCATCTCCCCTATCCATTATCTCAATTGAATTATTATTCACGTATAGGAATAAAAATTCAATATCAAGGATAAGAATGAAAGGCGCGCGATGCCGCCCACAAAGCAGGCCTTGATTGCAACGAATATCAGAAGCTACGTTTGGCGACCGAATCAGCCAGATCGCGCAGGTTCGCGCCGATCCGGTCGAGCGCTGCATCACTCTGGTTTGCGGCAAGCATCACGCCGGAAATGCAAAGCGAAATGGCCCCACGATCATCAAAGATAGGGGTGGCGACCGATATGGCTCCATTCTTGAAGGTTCCGCGGTCGATGGCCCAGCCCTTTTCGCGCACCGTCTGCAGTTCTTGAACATAGTCGTCGAACTCAACCTCATTCTGGTTACGGACACGGTCGAACTCCACCCGCATCTCCGCCTCGGGCATCGCGCTGAAAGCCGCAATGCAGCGCCCCACCCCGCCCGATAGCAACGGTACGCGGTAGCCAACCTTCACAGCGATCTGCATGTCCGCGTTGCATTCCACGACACCGACGACGACAAGCCGGCGCCCGTGGCTTACGCGCCACAGAATGGCGGTCAGTTCATGTTCGTTGGCGATGCGTTCGAGCCGTTGGCGGACGAAGGGAAAAATATCGTTGCGATTGAGCGCCCGCGACGCAAGTTCGACCGTCCCGAGGCCGATGCTGTAGGTCTTGCGGAGGCTGTCGAATTCGAGCAGCCCCTCGGACACCAGGGTCCGCACGATATTGTAGCAGGAACTTGGACTGATCCCGAGCGCCTTGGCAATCGCCGTGACGCCCAGCGGCTCGTCGGCTTCGCTGAAATAACGCAAAACCGCGATTGCGTGTACGATCGAACCGACCAGTTGTTTCGGCCCGGCAAGGCCTTCGGCGGCGCCGCTGCTCCGTGCCATGCCGCCTAGCTCGTCCGACGGGCGGACGGCACGGCACTTCGCGGCGTCAGGACCATATCATGCGAAATGCCAATTCCCCTATCACTCATCGTAAACCGCCCCTGCGAATACGCATTCAAAATTGTGAATATGCAGCGATGGGCGCGAGCGCAAGCGCATTTCACGAAGCGAGCGGCGATGCAAAGCAGCAAGAAGCCCATCGCCGATATATTCATATATAAGAATCATGATACAACATATTGAATATTAATGTCGATCGCGATATGGATTGCTGCGAAGAGGAGTGAATATGGCATCGATTATCGCTTTCGGGGGCTATGTGCCGCGTCGGCGCTTGCAGCGCGAAGCAGCAGTTGCGGCTCTATCGTGGTTCAATGCCGGGCTGAGCGCACACGCCCGCGGCGAACGCGCAATCGCCGGCTGGGATGAAGATACTGTCACGATGGCGGTGGAGGCGGCGCGCGATTGCCTGCCCGAAGACCGGCGGTCGGTGATTCGCAAACTGATCCTTGCATCGACCAGCCTTCCCTATGCCGACCGGCAGAATGCGGGTATCGTCAAGGAAGCGCTGAACCTGTCCGATGATGTCGGCGCGCTCGACGTCACCGGATCGCAGCGGGCGGGAACATCGGCATTGATTGCCGCGCTGGAAAGTGCCGCAGGCGGAAGCGAAGTGCTTTGCCTCGCCTCCGAACGGCGCAAGGCGAAGGTCGCGTCGGAAGCCGAACTGACCTATGGGGACGCCGCGGCGGCGATCCTCGTCGGCCCAGGCGCTGGTCTTGCCGAATTGGTGGGACATCATAGCCATACCGTCGATTTCGCCGATCATTTTCGCGCATCGGACCGTTGCTTGGATTATGAATGGGAAGGCCGTTGGGTTCGCGACGAAGGTTATGCGAAGATCATGCCGACAGCGATTGCCGAGGCGCTGGCGAAATTTAACGTCTCCGCCGACGCCATCGATCGCTTCATCATGGCGGCGCCGATCCGCGGAATCGACAAAAGCGTCGCCAAGGCCGCCGGTATCGGGGCAGATGCAGTCGGCGACAATCTGCAGGATCGGCTCGGAACGGCGGGCTGCGCGCAGCCGCTGATCCTGCTCGCACACGCGCTTGAAAAAGCGGCGCCTAGCGAACTCCTGCTCGTGGCGTCGTTCGGACAGGGATGCGATGTCCTGCTGTTCCGCGTGACCGACGCGATCGGCGCGCGCGCCGCGAACATGGGCGTGTCGGGCTGGCTCGACCGCCGAAAGGCCGAAGACAGCTATATCCGCCATTTGCACTTTACGGGCGCGTTGACCCTTGATGGCGGCATGCGAGCCGAAGCAGATCAGCGCACGCCGCCTTCAATGCTTTATCGTCACCGGCGAAGTCTGCTTTCACTCGTCGGTGGGCGCTGCACGAAAACCGGCACCATACAATTTCCGAAGTCGGACATTTCGGTGGCACAAAATGAACGCGCCATCGGCACGCAGGAAGAATATCCGCTCGCCGAGCGCCGCGCCCGCATCGCAAGCTTCACCGCCGACAGCCTCGTCTACACACCCGATCCACCTGGCTGTTACGGCCTCATCGAATTCGAGGGTGGCGGGCGGATGACGGTCGATTTCACCGATGTCGATCCCGACACGCTCGAGATCGGACAGCCGATGCGGATGATGTTCCGCCTCAAGCGCCACGACGTCGAGCGCGGTTTCAAACATTATTTCTGGAAAGCGGTGCCCGATTACCGGGCCGCAACATAAGGCGAAAGATCATGGCAAGCGGCATCAAGGACAGGGTTGCTATTCTGGGCATGGGTTGCTCGCGCTTCGGCGAGCGGTGGGACATGGACGCAAGTGGCCTGATGGTCGAAGCGTTTCTGGAAGCCATCGAGGATGCGGGTATCGACGTGACGCAGATCGACGCCGCCTGGCTGGGTGTTGGCCTCGACACGGCCAGTATCGGACCGTCAGGAGTACCGCTGTCGGTGGCGCTGCGGCTACCGAATATTCCGTGCACCAAGGTCGAGAATTATTGTGCATCGGGGACCGAATCCTTCCGCGGCGCGGTCTACGCCGTGGCAAGCGGCGCCTGCGACATCGCGCTGGCGATGGGGGTCGAGAAGCTCAAGGACACGGGCTATGGAGGTCTGCCAGCGCGGCCTCGGGGCGCATTCCCCGACGCCACGCTGGCGAACAGCACTGCACCTGGGCAATTCGCCCAGATCGCCTCGGCCTATGGCGCCAAGCACGGTGTGAAGCGTGACGATCTGAAACGCGCTATCGCCCATGTTTCGGTCAAGAGCCACGCGAACGGCGCGAAAAATCCCAAGGCGCACTTGCGCAAGCCGATCACCGAGGAACAGGCGATGAATGCGCCGATGATCGCCGAACCGCTCGGGCTGTTCGATTGTTGCGGTGTCTCCGATGGCGCGGCATGCGTAATCGTGACCACACCCGAAATCGCCCGGCGACTGGGCAAGACCGACCTTGTCACCGTCAAGGCGCTGCAGGTTGCGGCATCGAACGGCTGGGAAGCCGAAGGATCGGGATGGGATGGAAGCTACTTTCACACCACGCGTATCGCCGCGGCGCGCGCCTATAAGGAAGCAGGCATCACCGACCCGCGCAAGGACATCAGTCTGACCGAGGTCCACGATTGCTTCTCGATTACCGAACTGGTGACGATGGAAGACCTCGGCCTCAGCGACGAGGGCCGCGCAGTCTATGATGTCATGGACGGCAAGTTTGACGCCGATGGTGCCATTCCCTGCCAGATCGACGGCGGGCTGAAATGCTTTGGCCACCCGATCGGCGCGTCAGGCATCCGGATGATCTATGAAAACTACCTCCAGTTGCTGGGACGCGCGGGCGAACGTCAGCGGGCGACCCCGCCCGTCAATGCGCTGTCGCACAATCTTGGCGGCTTCCCGAACCTGAATGTCTGCGCCGTCGCCATCGTCGGCATGAACTGACGGGCGAGGAGATGATCGAGCGGACGCTTTTCAGCGACGAGCATAATATCTTCCGCGAATCGGTGCGGCGCTTCCTCGAACGTGAGATTGCGCCGCACCATGCGCGCTGGGAGGAACAGGGTATCGTCGACCGCAGCGCCTGGCTTGCCGCAGGCAAGGAGTCGCTGTTGTGCATGACGATCCCCGAACAATATGGCGGCGCAGGGCTTGACCGGCTGTATCCGACGATCCTGATCGAGGAACTGGCGCGCAACAACCTCAGCGGACCCAATTTCCCGCTGCATTCCGAAATCGTCGCGCCTTATCTGCTCCATTACGGGACCGAAGAACAGAAACTCCGCTGGCTGCCGCCCATGGCGCGCGGCGAGGTGATTGGTGCAGTGGCGATGACCGAACCGAGCGGCGGATCCGATCTTGCCGCACTCCGCACTTCGGCGGTGCGCGACGGTGACGACTATATCATCAACGGGCAAAAGACCTTCATCTCGAACGGCCATCTCGCCGACCTGATCGTTGTCGCCGCGCGGACGACGCAGGGGGCGGGCGCCAAGGGCGTCACCCTGCTCCTGGTCGAGGGCGACCGGCCAGGTTTCAAGCGCGGCCGCAAGCTCGACAAGATTGGCCTGCACGCGCAGGATACTGCCGAACTTTTCTTCGACGACGTCCGCGTGCCCGCCACCAATGTGCTTGGCGAAGTCGACCGCGGCTTCATCTGTTTGATGCAGGAATTGGCATGGGAGCGAACAAGCATCGCGATCCGTGCGGCGGCATTGTGCGAACATGCAATCCGCTGGACGACCGATTATACGCGTGACCGTCAGGCGTTCGGCCAGGCGCTGTTCGACATGCAGCATACGCGCTTCAAGCTCGCCGACTGGCACGCACAAACGCAGGTAATGCGTGTCTTTGTCGACCGCTGTATCGAACTGGTGGTCGAAGGAAAACTCGACGCGAATGCCGCCGCGGTCGCCAAATTTCAGGCGACTGACCTTTTGATGCGGCTGCTCGACGATTGCGTCCAGATGCACGGCGGATACGGCTTCACGCGCGAATATCTGATCGGGCGCACCTATTCGGATTCGCGCTATATGCGAATTGCCGGCGGTTCGAACGAGATCATGCGCGAACTGATCGCTCGAACGCTCTAGTTGCCGATGGACCGCCTTCTCGATTGCTTCGCGCCGGGTCGACGCGTCTATTTGCCCGGCGGCACCGGCGAGATTCTGCCGTTGGCGCGGGCGCTCGCGGTCGACCCTGGAAGCCTTGCGGGCGTCGAGATCACGTCGGCGCTGCTTCCCGGAATCAATCGGACCGACTATGCCGCGCTTCACTCCAATGCTCGGCTCACCGCCTTCATGATGTCGCCGGCGCTCAGTGCGTCGGCTGCGGCGGGACGGCTGCGCATCCTGCCGCTCTGCTACAGCGCGACGGGGCGCTATCTCGCTGAAGACTATGTGCCCGATATCGCGATCGCACATGCCGCGTTGCCGCAAACTGATGGTCGCTGTTCGCTTGGTATTTCAGCCGATTTCGCCCCGCTCGTCTGGCCAAGGGCGAAATTCCGCGTGCTGGTCGTCAACGCCCGCATGCCATCGATCGCACGTGCGCCGTACCTCACGCTGGCCGATGCGGATCTTGTCGTCGAGATCGATGCACCGCCCGTCACTGGGGATGATCAAATAAGCGACCCGATTGTCCAAGCAATCGCGGCGTCGGTCGCAGCGCTGATTCCCGACTGCGCCGCGATACAATGCGGAATTGGCGGCATTCCGGGCGCGACATGGCGCTTTCTGTCGGGACACCGCGATCTCACCATCGCGTCGGGGATGATCACGCCCGCAGTCCGCGCGCTGACCGAAGCCGGAGCGCTGCGCCCGGACGGCCCGCATCAAACGGGGATCGCGGTCGGCGATGCGGGCTTTTATGCTTGGCTGGCGAACTCTGACCTGATTGAGATGGTACCGGTAACGCGAAGTCACGACAGCGTCGCCCTCGCCCGGCTCGACGCTTTCACCGCGATCAATTCCGCGTTGGAGGTCGATCTCTTCGGACAGGTCAATCTGGAGTGGCAGAGAGCGACGCAGGTCAGCGGCGTAGGCGGTGCGCCCGACTTCTCGCGTGCGGCTATCCAGTCGCGCGGGGGGCGCTCGATCACGGCGCTACGCGCCACCGCCAGCGAAGGGACAGTTTCGCGCATCGTACCGCGCCTCGACGTCCCGACCGTATCGATCCCCCGCAGCGACATTGACACGGTCGTCACGGAATATGGGGTCGCCGAACTGCTGGGCCGCTCCGTCGATGAACGTGCCGCCGCGCTCATTGCGATCGCAGCGCCTGCACACCGCAATATGCTCGAAAATCGGTGGCGGCAAATAAATGGGTCACACCTCGTCAGGATATAATATGCTCGAACCGTCGCACCTCGAAATCCGTGAATCGGTCCGCCGTCTCTGCGCCGATTTTCCCGGCTCCTATTGGCAGGCGCTCGACCGCGACCGCATCTATCCGACCGAGTTTGTCCGCACGCTGACCAGCTCGGGCTTCCTCTCGGTCCTCGTCCCCGAAGAGTATGGCGGGGCCGGGCTCGGCCTGTCGGCGGCAACCGCGATCCTCGAGGAGATTCACCGCTCGGGCTGCAACGGCGGCGCGTGCCACGCACAGATGTACACGATGGGCACGATCCTGAAGCATGGGTCGCCCGAGCAGAAGCAGCGCTATCTGCCCGGCATCGCCAGCGGCGAACTGCGCCTCCAGGCCTTTGGCGTCACCGAGCCAACGAGCGGAACCGACACGACGCGGATCAAGACCTTCGCGCGCCGCGCGCCTGCCCTCGCGAAGGCGGGGGGCGACGATTATGTCGTCAATGGACAGAAAATCTGGATCAGTCGCGCCGAACATAGCGACCTGATGGTCCTGCTCGTCCGCACCACCCCGCGCGACCAGGTCGCCAAATCATCCGACGGCATGAGCGTCCTGCTCGTCGACATGCGCGAGGCGGCGGGCAACGGCCTGACCATCCGGCCGGTGCGCACGATGCTCAACCATGCGACGACCGAGCTGTTCTTCGACGATTTACGCGTCCCCGCCGCGAACCTGATCGGCGAGGAAGGCAAGGGTTTCAAATATATCCTCGACGGCATGAACGCCGAACGCATCCTGATCGCGAGCGAATGTATCGGCGACGGACGCTTCTTCATCGATCGCGCCAGCGCCTATGCTTCGGGACGCGAAGTGTTCGGGCGGCCGATCGGCGAAAATCAAGGCATTCAGTTCCCGATCGCCCGCGCGCATGTCCAGCTATCGGCGGCGGCGGCGATGGTCGATCAGGCGGCGGCGCTGTTCGAGGCGGGCGAGCCGTGCGGCACCGAAGCCAATATGGCAAAAATGCTCGCGTCGGAGGCGAGCTGGTATGCCGCCGATATGTGCATCCAGACCCACGGCGGCTTCGGCTTCGCCGAGGAATATGACATCGAACGCAAGTTCCGCGAGACCCGGCTCTACCAGGTCGCGCCGATCAGCACGAACCTGATATTGAGCCATGTCGCGACGCATGTGCTGAAGCTGCCGAAGAGTTTTTGACAACGCTGCTCCCCCGCGAACGATGGAAAAGCACTGACTTTACGGAACCGGTCCGCGGTATCGAAAGCTTGGTGGCCGCGTGGTGTATTCCATCCCGGATCTGCAAGAATGGGCGAATCAGGATATCCGCACCTGCTCATCCGGTCACGGGTCTGACCGATAACTCCTAATCCCCGTGAGCATGGTCACCGTGCTCACGGCTCGAGCCTTCGGCCAAGAGGTCGTCCAATATGTCACCAAACCATATTTCGAGAATGTCGAGAAGCTGAGCGTCGATCGGCATGATGTCCGGAAGGTCGTCAACAACCGTCCATTCCTTGACATCCCGCCGTCTGCGCGCCGGGCTATAATAATCGAGCAGGTCATATTCCGTCACGGCGATGTCGCTCCACACAGCACGCCCATCAATGATCTGAAATTTCCGCTCCATGGCATCAGGATAGAAAGCGCGACGGCATTGTCGACTGAGGGCTTCGGACCAATGAGAGAGATGAAGAGCATGGGGGCGTCGAGAAGCGACCTGTTCGAAAACGCGTAGCCCTCATTCGGAGTAAAAATCGGACGGTTTGTCGTGTTCTGTCATTGGCGAGGTGCCTGATTCCTCTGGCCTGCTGTCTTTGGCGGCGGCTCTGTAGACACCATAGCCCACTCGGACAAGAAGCCCTTCCCTGCACATCATGGGAGGATATTGCCGGGGAACGCCGATGGCCTCCAAATCTTTGGTCCGGACAATTCCACTCCGTTCGGCCAGATCAATTGCACACTCCCGCAATGATAATCGGGGTTGCGGTTTCGAGTGCTTGGAGCCCTCCAAAGCAACCTTCGCTGGAGTACGCCTATGTTTCTGTGGTTTTTCAAGGTCTTCCGACCACAGGTACTCGTCACCACCGTCGTCGGGGAGCCAATTATAGCATCTAAAGCGTTGAATTTAGATGATTTTTAGGACGGTCATCAAATTGACCCCACATCCATCCCCACAAAATAAATTCGCTGCGTTCTATCGCGCGGAAGGAAATATCATCGCCCTGCGACTGGGACCGATCTTTCAATCGCATTTCAAAAGCCGATTCTAAGCCCCGTCAGCATTTCCTGTCGATAATCTGCAGTTCAATCCCGCTGCCTCTCACGGCGCTCTCCAGCCGTCCTCCTGGTCAATCGTTCGAGCGGTCCGCTGCGCCGGGTCTCGCGATATTCTACCAGCAAATAGTGTGCAATTCCGGCGGGCTTGTGAACCGGCGTCGAAAGCGGGGCCCCTTGGATAGTCGCTATATGGCCTTGAACAAAAAGCATAATATTGAGGGTCGAGAGGTCCTAGTCGCGCCGATTGATTCAAAGGCGCAGCATATATTGCCGTTTGTTTTTAGATCGTTCTCGAATTTGTCGGAGTCCCACTTTCGACGCTAATCCACAAGATCGGCAGGACACCTAGCACGTTGCGCCAATACGCCGCTGCCGATGGCACCCGCCTCGGCCAAAATGACGCGCAAGCTTAGGCGGCTCGCGAGCTCCGCCGCGGTCAGGCCGACGATTCCGCCGCCGATGATCGCGAGATCGCAATCATGCGAGCTGACAAGCCCGCCGCGCGCCGCCGCTGCGGGCCTGGCCAGACCGGCCGGGAAACCAGCACATCGTCATCTCTCAACGACGGGTCAGAGGCCGAGAGCGGCTTCGAGATTGGCGATGTACATCTCGATATTGCTGCGCGAAAGGCCGCGAAGTTCCTCGCCCTTTTCGGAATCGAGCGGGAAGAAATGGGTACGGATGACGAAGATGCACGCGTCGGGGCCCGCTGGTGTCACTTGGATCCGCCCGCCATAATCGGCCCAGGGCAGCGGGCCATAGTCGACCATGTCATAGGTGATGACGCGTTCGACATCGTCGAGCTCGACGAGCCGTTCGACGACCGCCCCGCCGCCGATTGCCGGATCGAGATGATAGGTGCGGAGCGCACCGATGCCCTTGCCAGTCGTCTCGACCCGCGCGACATAGCCGCGTGTCAGGACGGTACCGGCGAAATCGCCGGTGAATTGCCAGACCTTATCGGCGGGCGCCTCGATCCGCCGTGCGATTTCGACCCACAACATGGCTCTCTCCTCAGCGGATATAGTCGGCGCCCGGGTGGGCGCGCGGGAAGGTCTTCAAATAATCGACGAAGCGGCTCAGCGCCTTGTCGCTGCGCGTGAACATGCCGCGCGTGAAGCGGATCGTGTTCAAGATCTCGACGTCTTGGTCCACCACCGCGATTTCGAGCGCCTGTGCGAACTCCAGCGTCTCTTGCACGCGCTTGTCATCCTCCGGCGTGCCGTCCGACTTCTGGGTCGCGATCACGAAATAGCTTCGCAGGGTACCGGGCCGGTGAATGCCGCACGGATAGAGGAATGCGAACCAGCGCCCGTTCACGCTGCCCATCTGGTAGAAGATATTCGTGCCGTGGATGCCGACCTTGTACTCGATCGCCGCACCCGTCTCGCGGAAGCTGCCTTTCAGATCGTAGTTATAGCCGAACTCATGCCAGTTTATGTCGTCTGTCGCATCACCCTCGATCTCGATACCGTGGACAATATTGATGTGATTGAAGTCGGTGGTGTTGCACATGAACACCCAGGGGTCGGCCAGCAGATCGAGATGCGGGATATCGCTGTGGAAGGCGAGTTCCTCGTCGGGGAAGCCAAGGTCGGGCAGGTCATACAGCGCCTCTCCTTCACGTCCAACGGGATTGCGCCCACCGACTGGATGACATCGGCATAAACGAGAGCGCCCTTGGCATGCGCGATCTCACACACGCGCTTCAAGTCGTGCTTGAACCCTGTCCAACTCGAGACATGCGAAACCGCGACAAGCTTGGTGTCGGATGTGATCGCCTTGTCGAGCTCATCATAATCTATCTTGTGATTGCGCGGAGCGAGCACCTTGAGTGGCATGCCGCGTTTTGCGAGCTCGCCGTAAAGCACCAGCGCACCGTCATAATGGAGCGAATCGCTCACGACCCCGCGGCCCGGTCCGAGGCCGAGCCCCGCTGCAATCAGATTGGTGGACTGTGAAACCCGCCCTCAACGAATTGTCCCGTCGAAAAATCGAATTCGCGATATTCGACGAAAGAGGAACCTCCATCGCCAAAGGGGATGAGGCATCGATCGTTCTGCGGCAAACATTGAACGTTGAGGTTCAGGAACACGACCTCATAGCGCTTGTTCTCGCGGACGTTAAGAGCGTCCACGTCCAGCACGAGCCCTATCGGCAAACGCGGAGCGCGGCGCAACGTAGAAGGCACCAGCCTTATGCTCGTTATTGCGTACAAAGCGGACGATCTTGTCTTCGAGCAGATAAAAGCTCGGTGTAGGCGAACTCGCCGATCGCGCTTCCTGGATTTCGGCCACGATCTTGGGATATTCAGGGCTGGAAGTCAGGCGTTCCATCGTCTTTTCAGACTGCTCGGCCGCCCACTCGAGGGCCTTTGGATCTCGCGCCTTCGCGAGCCAAGTGAACTGATCGGGCGCACCGGGGTCCGCGGTTCCAGGATTCAGCGCCCAAGACTCCGTTGGCGTCGTCGAGAGGACGCTTGCCGCCAATATTGTACACATCACGGCATTGTACACATCACGGCGCGAGAGTTTATGCGGCCGCACCTTGAACGAGACTTCCGGCTGGCTACGCGTTTTGACGACCACTTCATGAAACACCCTCCCTCGCCCTGACGGGGCGGCAATGCATGTGACAATTCGTCCATAATATCATAATGTCAACGCCTATATGGTGAGATGCTTCAGCGTGTGCGACGACCACTGTGGTGGCCGGCAGCTTGCCCGCCAAGACGACCGCAGCGTTGATCATGTTCATCCACAATGCTCTTCACGCCAAGCCTGGCCCGGCGGCTTGTTCGCGGAGCGACGCAATGTCCGGCGGCATATTCGCTCCCAATATCGGCAACGCCAGAAATGATCGAGGATGGACGCAATTCCGCCCTCTCCTCCTGTCAGGCTACGCTCTGTTCGATCGCGCCGAAGATGTTGTGATGTCGATCATCGTCCATCCAGATGCGAACCGTATCGCCCTTTTGCATGAACGGCGTCTTGGGTTCGCCCCGCTGGATCGTTTCGACCGTCCGGACTTCTGCCGGGCAGCTATAGCCCAAACCGCCCGCAGCGATCGACTTGCCCGGAGCGCCGTCGGTATCGCGGTTCGAGACCGTGCCGAACCCGATGATCGTGCAGGCGCCCAGATCGCGTGTCTTTGCCGCATGGGCGATCAGCGCGCCGAAATCGAACGTCATGTCGACGCCCGCGTCGGCGCGCCCAAGCGGCTGGCCGTTCAGGTCTACCGACAAGGCCGTGCAGCTTGCCGTCCTTCCAGCGATCACCAAGCGCCTCGGGCGTCACGAACACCGGCGACATGGCGCTCGACGGCTTCGACTGAAAGAAACCGAAGCCCTTCGCGAGTTCCGCAGGGATCAGCCCGCGCAGCGACACGTCATTGGTCAGCCCGACGAGCAGGATCGTCTCGCGCGCGGCAGCGGCATCGATACCCTTGGGCACGTCCCCCGTCACGACGACCACTTCGGCCTCCATGTCACAGCCCCACGCGGGGTCGCCGAGCGGGATCGGGTCGCGCGGAGCCAGGAAGGCATCGCTGCCGCCCTGGTACATGAGCGGATCGTGCCAGAAACTGTCGGGCATGTCGGCGCCGCGCGCCTGCCGCACCGGCGCGACATGGTTCATATAAGCGCTGCCGTCGGCCCACTGATAAGCACGCGGCAGCGGCGACGCGGCATCATGTTCGTGAAAGCGGTCCTTCGGGATCGCGTCATGGTTGAGATCCTCGGCCAGCGCCGCGAGGCGGGGAGCGGCATAAGCCCAATTGTCGAGCGCAGCCTGCATCGTCGGGACGATCTGGCCCGCGTCGGCATAAGACCTGAAGGAGTATCTGAAATCAGCCTGATGACCGCCCCGGAGATCGCCGCTCTACTGCTCGATAGCTGCGGATCGCCCCAACAATTTGAATCCTATATGTTCGGCTCTATCCTGCTCCGGATCGGCGAGGACATCGACATCCTGATCGTGGGTCCGGGCGGCGGCGCGCTGTCGCAGCTCAAGGGCGAGATTCACGTGTCAGGCGCGAACCTCCCGCTTCACATCCTCTACCTGCTGCCATCTGAGGCGGACCGCACCGAATTTGTGAAAAGAGAAAAATGCGTTCCGCTCGCGCAGCTCGCCCGTTCCGCGCCGCGCCCAGATTGAGGGTCGTTGCGGTCCGCAGCGACGCGGGCCTGGGTGCAAGAACTTTCCAGATCGGCGCGATCCTTATCGCTCGGGCTTGAGCGGTCGGTACCCATGCCGGCGCCGTGCACATGTGCAAACGACAGGTTTCGGGCGGCCGTCTCGCCGCCAGCTACGACTTGGATGCGGCGCAAAGCGGCCGCATCCACCACGACGCGGGGCTACTTCCAAATAGCAACCCCAATAAGGGAGAGGAATGCGCCGATGAGCCGCTCCTTGCCACCGCTGGAGTTCTGCCGAGGCACGAGGCCGATCCACGCAGCGAGGCGGCGGCCCGTCTTGAACATGCGCGCGTCGGCGACGCTGGCAACGAAGGCGCTCGCCAGCAGCGGCCCGACACCCGGTATCTCCATCAGCCGCCGCCCGACTTCCGTCTCGCGGGCGCTCGCGCGGATGCGGCGATCGTTCTCGAGGATCTGTTCCTTCACGACCGCGAGCTGTGCGCCGAGCATCTCCAGGCAGATACGGGCATCTGCAGGGATGCTCTCGTCATCGGCATCGGCGATGATCGCGAGCAGGCGCTCAAGGCCCATGCGTCCGACCGGCGCCACGATCCCGAACTCCGACATATGCGCCTGCATCGCGTTCGATAGCTGGGTGCGCTGGCGGTTGAGCATCAGCCGAACCCGGTGAAGCATCATCACGCTCTGCTGCTCCGGCGTCTTCACCGCAACGAACCGCATTGTCGGCCGCGTCACCGCCTCGCAGATCGCCTCGGCGTCGGCAGCGTCGTTCTTGCCGCGCTTTACATAGGGCTTCACATACTCGGCCGGCATCAGCCGACGTCGTGACCCAAAGAGATCAGCTCGCGGGCCCAGTGATGCGAGGTGTTGCACGCCTCGATACCGACAAGGCACCGCGGCAGCTTCGCGAAGAATGGAATCACCCGCGCTCGGCTCAAGCGCTTGCGCACCACCACCTCTCCCGAGGCATCAACACCGTGGACCTGGAACACCGACTTCGCGATATCCAACCCGATCGTCGCAATCTTCTCCATCATGGCTCTCCTTCCAGTTCGACCCGCAAAGCATACTGCAGGGGGATGGAGAGCCGTCCACGACATCAATTGCGGACAAAAGCGACCTCCCCCACCGGGGGAGGGGGACCACCCAAAGGGTGGTGGAGGGGCACAGGAGGTTTGCGGTCGTGCTATCCGCCCACTTTGTCCAAAGCGCCGAGCCCCACCGCGAGCGCGCCTAAGGGACCAGCCATCGTCCCCAGTCCAGGCGGGCCGAGGCGGCAGTCGAGCTGCTCAGCATAAGGGGCGAGCGATCCGTAGGCGGCGATACTCGCGGCGAGTGCCGCGCGCAGCTTGGGAAACAGCCGTTCGCGTGAGGCCAGCACGCCGCCGCCGATCGCGATCCGCTCGGGCGCCGCGGTGACGGCCAGATTATGCAGCAGCCCGGCGAGATCGTGGACAAACAAATCCCATTCATCGCCCCCGTCGGGAAGCTCGCTCGCCGGTCGGCCGAACCGCTTGGCGAGCGCCGGCCCCGAGATCAGTCCCTCGACGCAATCGCCGTGAAACGGACAGCAGCCGACAAAATCGTCGCCGGGCGCGCGACGCACGCGCATATGCCCCGCCTCGCCATGCGCCATGCCCTGCACCGGCCGGCTGCCCGAGATCAGTCCGACGCCAACGCCGGTGCCCACCGTGATATAGCAATGGCTCGATAATTCCCGCGCAGCGCCCCAGCGTTGCTCGGCAAGCGCTGCGCCGACCACGTCGGTCTGGATAGCCAGTGGCTTGCCGTAGCGCGCGGCGACCCGGCGCGTGAGATCGGTCCCGGCCCAACCGGGCTTGGGGGTCACGCTGATGGAGCCATAATCCGGGCTGCGCGGATCGAGATCGAGCGGACCGAAGGAGGCGATACCGAGCGCATCGAAGCGCCAGCCGTCGAGTATCTTTTCCAGCGCAGCCAAGGTCGTCGCGGGATCGGTGGTCGGCACCGTTTCGCAGGCCCGAACATCGTCGGGCCCGGTCCCCAGAATGGCGACGCATTTGGTGCCGCCCAGTTCGAGACCGGCGATCAATGGAGAATATGTCATGGGAACTTCCGAGCCTGTGGTGACGAAAAATGCGGTCCGCCCTGGGCGGCGATCAAGCCC
Source organism: Sphingopyxis lindanitolerans (assembly GCF_002993885.1). NCBI lineage: Bacteria > Pseudomonadati > Pseudomonadota > Alphaproteobacteria > Sphingomonadales > Sphingopyxidaceae > Sphingopyxis > Sphingopyxis lindanitolerans. Next base: position 3,927,438 of record NZ_CM009578.1, on the reverse strand, counting down.
TGACCGCTTCCGGCCTGCCGGGCTCCACGACGTAGCGCGCCAGCGTGCTGACGCGGCCGCCTGGGGTGAACACCTGGTCGACAACGCGCAGATTAGCGTGCCAGATCTTGGGTTCGACGTCGAACAACAGATAGCCGCGCTGATCATGGATCATCGAAATATGCGGGTTGGTCGCCGCGCGCGGATCGGGGCCGATGGGAAGCCCGTTGGTGCTGATCGAGCTGACCGACGTTCCGTGGAACTCGGGCGCGATCGGCGGGCTCTCGAGATCCCCGCTACGCGACGGCAGGTTGCCGATGAAGAACATGTGGCTGTCGCCCCCGGCGATCACGACATTCTTGCCGCGCTTCTCGATCATCCTGACCAACCGCTCGCGTGCGTCGGGATAGCCCGTCCAGTTGTCGTAGCCGTTCGAGGGAATTTTCTGCGCCGACCGGTCGAACGGCATGACGAGACCGCCGAGTCCCAGCATATTCCAGGAGAAAGCGGGCGTCAGACCTTCGCCTAGCCAGCGTTCCTGCGCATGGCCCAGCATCGTGTCGGGCTTGTCTCGCGTGTTGACGCAGTTGCCGTCGCCCGGTTTTTCGCAAAGACGGATGCTGCGGTAGCTGCGCTTGTCGAGGACGTGAAGGCGCAGGAGGCGGCCGAAATCGAGCCGGTGATATGTCCGCGGCGATCCGCCATAAGGGAATTGGTTCATCCGGACGGGCATATGCTCGTACCATGCCTGCATCGCGGCGGCGCGGCGGAGCAGGAAGACTTCGCGGGGCGTGCTGCCGTCATCGAGATCGCCCGCCCAGTTATTCTCCACTTCATGATCGTCGAACGTCGACACGAACGCCGCGGCGGCGTGTGCGGCCCTGAGATCGGGATCGACCTTGTAGAGCGCGTAACGCTGCCGATAATCATCGAGACTGTAGAGCCTGTCGCTGTTGTGGTGGCGCACGAGGGGCGCTTTGGCGGCGGCCGCCGGGCCGGCGGGCTTTCCCTCGTAGATATAGTCGCCGTAGTGATAGACGAGATCGAGGTCAGCTTCCTGGCTGATATGGCGCCATGCGGTGAAGAGCCCGCGTTCGTAGTGCTGACAGCCGGCGACCGCTATCCGCAACTGGTCCAGCGCCGCTCCGGCGGCGGGCGCTGTGCGGACGGTGCCGGTGTCGCTCGGAATTCCGTCGACGAAGAAGCGATACCAGTAGCGGCGCTGGCTGCGCAGGCCCTCGACCTCGACATGAACCGAATGCGCGAGTTCGGGCCGCGCCAGCGCCTTGCCGGTCCGCACGATCCTGTGGAACGCCTCGTCCTCGGCGACGTCCCAGCCTACCGGCACCGCCTCGGCGGGCATGCCGCCATGGAGTTCGAGTGGTTTCGGCGCGAGGCGGGTCCAGATGACGAAACCGTCGGGCACCGGGTCGCCCGAGGCGACGCCGAGAGCGAACGGATCGTCGAGGAATTTCGGCGCGGCGAGCGCGGGCGTGCGCGCCAGCGCGGCGAACAGCACGGCGTGTCCACCGGCGCGAAGAAGGGTGCGGCGGCTGGCCGGATATCCCGTCATAAGGCAATGCTCGCTCTGCTCATCGTGGACGTGTTCGGCGGCGTCTAATCATCGTCGATCTCCGAGGGCGCGCATAGCATCGGTCAGCCTTCGACGTAGTGCGCGATGGCCGCGCCCACGCCTTCGTCCCAGACGAGATGCAGCGCCTCCGCGAACGCGGCGACGAACGCGGGGTCGTCCGCAAGGTTTCCGTAGATCGCGCGCATTCCGATCCATCTGGCGGGGTCCTGCTTCGCCACGCGCGCTGTCGCCATCAACATGTCCCAATCGGGATCGTTCGGAGGCGTCGTGCGGCCCCGGGAGTCGGTGCCCTCGCAATAGCGGCACCACATGGCGCTGGCGAGGATCAGTCCGGTCGGCATGACGCCTCTGGCGATATTATCCCGGATCGACGGGATGATGAACTTCGGCTGGCGGTTCGATCCGTCGAAGCACAGACGGCGCGCGGTGTCAGCGATCTCGGGATTCGCGAAACGCTGCAGAATGAGTTGCTTGTAGTCGCGCAAATCGTGACCCGGAACCGGGGGGACGATCGGCACGATCTCGTCGGTCTCGATTTTGCCGAGGAAGGCCGCGATCGTGTCGTCGGCCATCGCCTCGTGGACATACTCGATGCCCAAGAGCTCCGCCGGATAACCGAGGATCGCATGGCCGCCATTGAGGATGCGAATCTTCATCGTCTCGAAATCGTGGACGCGCGGGCTGAAGGTAACACCGGCCTTCTCGAGGGCGGGGCGACCTGCCGAGAAGCGGTCTTCGATCACCCACTGGCGGAACGGCTCACACGTCACCGGCACCGGATCGTCGCCTAGGCCGAACGCCGCCGCCATCGCACACTCGCGCGGGCCGGTCGCCGGCGCGATGCGATCGACCATGGCGTTCGGAAAGGCGACGTGGGTGTCGATCCAGGCAGCAAGGCCGGGATCGGACAGGCGGGCCAGCCCCACCACCGCGGCGCGTGCGACATCGCCGTTGCCGGGCAGATTGTCGCACGACAGGACCGTAAAGGGCACGATGCCGGCGTCGCGGCGGGCCCTGAGCGCCGCGACGATTGCCCCGAAGGCGGTCGCCGGGCGATCAGGCGCCGCGCCATCGGCGGCGATCTCGGGCGCCGTCGGATCGAAGCGGCCGGTCGCGGGATCGATGAAATAGCCGCCTTCGGTGACGGTCAGCGAAACGATGCGGATTTCCGGCCGGCGCATCGCGGCGATCAGCGGGCCGTTCGCGCAATCGACCTCCACGAAGTCGATCATGGCACCGACACGCCGCGCGCGCTTGCCTCGGGGGTCCAACTCGACCACCGTCGACAGCCAGTCCTGCGCCATGAGCGCCTCGCGCATCCGTGCATCGGCCGGACGCACCCCCGCGCCCAGGATTGCCCAGTCGTGATCCTCGCCCAGAGCGAATAGATCGTCGAGATAGGTCGCCATATGCGCGCGATGGAAATTGCCCAGGCCGATATGAACGATTCCCGGCGTCAGCCGCGCGCGATCATATCGGGGTGGGGCGACGCTCATCTCATGCCATCCAATTGCCGCCGTCGACACCATAGGTCTGGGCAACGATGTAATCTGCTTCCGGGCTGGCCAGAAATATCGCCATGCCGGTCAGGTCCGGTGCCTTGGCCATGCGACCGATCGGCACCGACGTGGCCACCATGCGCTTCTTCTCGCCGAACGGACGGTTCTCGAGCTTGGCGAACTGCTCGTCCACGCCGTCCCAATGCTCCCCGTCCACGACGCCGGGCGCGATGGCGTTCACGTTGATGCCGTATCGGATCAGATCGAGCCCCGCGGACTGGGTCAGGCTGATCACCGCCGCCTTGGTCGCACAATAAGCCGCGACCAGCGGCTCGCCTCGCCTGCCGGCCTGGCTCGCCATGTTGATGATCTTGCCGCCGCTTCCGCGCTCGATCATGTGCCGGGCGGCCGCCTGCATGCAGAAGAATGTTCCAGCCGTATTCACTGCGAAGACCCGGTCGTAATCCGTCCGCGTGATTTCCGCGATCGGCGCTGCCGTGAAGAGCGCGGCGTTATTGATGAGGATATCGACTTTCCCGAGCGTGTCGATCGCTTCGGCGAACCCCGCATCTATCGAGGCCTGCCGGGTGACGTCCATCTGGATCGCGAACGCTCCGGCGCCGAGCGCGTCGGCGGATCGGCGGACGCCCTCCCCATCGATGTCCGCGAGCGCCACCGTCGCGCCCTCGGCGATATAGGCTCGGGCGAACTCCAGACCGATGCCGCGTGCCGCGCCGGTGATCAGCGCAGCCTTGCCCTCAAGCCTCATGGCAGGGAATCTTCATGGTCATCAGCAAGCTCTGACAGCTGGATATGTCGACAAGGCGATCGGGGCCTGGGGATCGACGACATTGTCGAAATCGATCACCGCGCCCTGCGCGATCAGCGTTTCGCGCAGATGCTCGAAATTCATCGCCGACATGCTGTACCCGTGCTTGACGCTCAGCGCGGCTGCCGTTCCCGCGCCCTGACCCATCGCCATGCAGGTCGCCATCACGCGAACCGAGCCGAAGCCGGGACCGTCCGCGCTCAGGCAGCGGCCCGCCGTGACGAGGTTGACGCTGCCGCGCGGCACCAGGCAGCGGAAGGGGACATTATATTCCTGCCGCGGGATGACGAGGCCGTCCTGATCGTTGCTGTCGTTCGCGTGGATGTCGATGACGTGCGCGCCCTTTGCGATCGTGTCGGGAAAGGCCTTGGGAAACAGGATGTCGTCGTGTTTCAGCTCATAGAGGCCGACAATGTGATATGATTCGCGCACCCCCGTCTGGATGCCCGATTTCGCCAGCCAGCAGTCGCGGAATTCCGGGAACTCGCGGCGCAGTATCTCGATGATGAGCTGCAGATTCTCGCGCAGGCTGCATTCGGTTCTGGTGAACCATTCGGGATCGCTGGCGTCGGTCGCCTCGCGGAGCACGTTGATGCTCACCATGCCGTCGTGGAAGAATTTGTTGATCCACGGGCCGCCGAAAATCGGAATCTCGCCCTCCTCGTTGAGTTCGAGCAGCCGGTTGCGGATCGTTTCGGAGACCGGCAGCATTCCGTCGACGGCATCGCGGAACAAATAATCGAGCGCGTCGGTATCGACGCCGCCCAACTGGAACCATAGCGTCGCGGGCTGGAGGACGTCGCCCTTCGTGGTCGGGAGGCCCGCCGCGCGCACGAGATCGGCGTCACCGGTGCAATCGATGAACGCCTCCGCCTCGTAGGCAACGCGGCCCGCCTTGTTCTGAACGATGACATGGGTGACGCGGTCGCCCTCGACGACGCAGTCCGAAAACCAGCTATGATAGAGCAGCGTCACCCCGCTTTCGAGCAGGAGGCGCTGGGCGGCGAGTTTCAGTATCTCGTCGTTGACGGGGAAATTGCCGCTCTCGAGCGTGACGTTCGCGCCGCCGAGTTCGGCGGCTTTCTGGAGGAGCTCAAACGGAATTCCGCCGATATGCTGCTTGCCGAAATGACGGAATTCGCTGATCGGCGTCACCAGCGCGCTCGTCGACATGCCGCCGACGAATCCATAGCGTTCGATCAGCAGCGTCCTTGCGCCGTTGCGCGCCGCCGCCACGGCAGCGATCAGTCCGGCGGGGCCGCCGCCACAGACGACGACGTCATAGCTGCCACCGACGGGCACCTCGCTGCTCGGCAGGCTGATCGACGCATTTTGTTTGAATATCGCGGGCATACTTCTTCTACTGGTCAGTTTGGGTGATTGAATGGGGAGAGCGTTCGATTGCCTTGAAGCCGTGGCCTGAATCACTCCCTGCAAAGTCATTAGATATCGATAATGTAACCCTGCCACATGCCAATAGGCTAGTCAATGATGACTTTATAGCTATGATATATAATGATATAATCGAAAATTTGCGGATCAGAATCGCGTCAGGAAAATTGCTAAAGATGCAATTTTAAGATAACGATAATGTTTGTTTTGCGCACGGTGATGGGCGCTAGACTTATCATTCAAGGAGGTGCGTGCATGGCGGAAGTAAGCAGGGAGCGGCGTCAGCCCACGCTTCAGGACCTCGCGAAGGTCGTGGGGCTGACGGCGAATACGATATCGCGCGCATTGAACGACAGGCCGGGAGTCAGCGCGACCACCCGCGCGTTGATCAAAGCGGAGGCGGAACGCCTCGGCTATGTTCCCAATGTCCATGCCCGCTCGCTCGTGCTCGGCTCACGCAAGACGATTGGCGTGATCGTCAGCAACATCTCGAACCCCTTCTTCTCGGATCTGGTCAGCGAGGTCGAATTGCAGGCGCAACATGCCGGCTACACCGTCCTGCTGCTCCTTTCCTACGAATCGGCGGAACGCGAGCGCGATGCCATTGACCGGGCATTGCGATGCGGATTGGACGGCCTCATCGCGGCGCCTGTGCAGGAGCGCTCCACCGCATGGACGCCGGTGATCAAGGCAGGCATTCCGCTGGTCCTCGTCAGCCGCGAGCTCCCCGAACTGGGCGTCGATTTCTATTCCACCGACAACGATGCGGGAATCCGGCTCACGACCGACGCCGTTCTAGCCAGGGGCGCAAAGGACGTCGTGCTACTCGATGAAGACATGCCCTTTTCGACCATCCGGCTTCGGACCGAGGGATTCCGGCACGCACTCGAACAGCACGGGCTTGCCTTCGACCCTCGATACAATCTCGCGCTCATCCCCCCTGCCCGTTCGTTTCGCGTTTCCCAATCGTGGCATGCCGACGATGCCTATCGCGTCGCCGCCGACCTACTGGATCGTGGCCGGCGCCCCGATGCCTTCGTCGTCGGCGACGATTATTACGCCCTCGGTCTGTACCGTGCGCTGCGCGAGCGCAATATCCGCATCCCCGACGATGTGATGGTGATGGGATGGGGAAATCTTCCGTTCACGCGGTTCATGGAGCCGCCGCTTTCCACGCTACTCCTGCCCTTCGAGGAGGTCGCGCACCGGGCCACGCGCCGCCTTCTCGACCATATTCAGGGCACGGCCGACAATCAGATCGTGACCGAGCGCATCGTCCCCCAACTCGCGATCCGGGCATCGACTACGCGCTGATCAGGCGCCGGTCGCGGCCGCACGCCTTGTTCTGCTCCGCCCGATCACCAGGAACAGGATCACCGCGGAGACCGGGTGCAGGATCGCCAGCCCGGCGAACAGCGCGATATAGTCGAACTGGGCCAGAAGCGATCCCGCCAGCAGGTTGAGAACGAGAGACGTGCTGGCTCCGACCGCGCCGAGTATTCCCACCGCGGATGCATTGATTTTGACCGGAAACAAGCCCGCCAGGAGGACGTTATATCCGACGAACCAGGCCTGACAGACCGCGACGACGACGGTGATGATGGCCACCGCGACGAACGCGCTCGACGCCATGGTGATGAGCGCGCCCAAGGGCATCAGCGCGGCGCTGAGGGCGAAGACGCGAAGCTGAACGCGGATGGGATCATGCCCACGCTCGGTATAGCGGTCGACCAGGCGACCGAGCATGATGCAGACCACCACTGCGACGATGTAGGGGATGCCGCCGACGAAGCCCAGCTCGGCCAGAGACAGCCCGGCGCGCTCCTGGAGATAACCGGCGCTCCAGAAAAGATAGAAATACCACACCGGGTCGCTGATCATGCGCGCCGCGACGATCGCCAGGAATCTCTTGTCCCTGAGCAGCGCTTTGACCGATGGAGCCTCTTCGTCGGCGGCTTCGGGCAATGGTGACGGAGTGTTCGGCACCGGCTGCGCCGAAGAGCTGTGCTTGGTGTCCGTGAACCACCACAGGATTGCGACGACGATCCCGATCACCCCCGGTATCACGAACGCCGCGCGCCAGTTGAGTCCCGTCGCCAGGAAGGCGATCAACGGCGGGGCGAGGATGGCGCCAATATTTCCGGCCGGCGTCGCGATGCTGATCGCGAGGGCGCGGCGTTCGACGGGAACCCAGTTCAGGATGGCGCGCTGAACGACCGGAAACGCGCCCGGCTCTGCGGCGCCCATCAAGGCCCGGGACGCGGCAAGATGCCCGAAGCTATGGGACAGGCCCGAGGCGATATTCGCAACGGACCAGCCGATCGCGAACACGGTCATGCACACCCGCGTCCCGACCCGGTCGATCAGCCGCCCGCTCACGACATACATGACGATGTAGGGCAGCATGAACGCGAAGGTCAGCAGCGAATAGGCTTCGTCGTCGAAGGCGAGCTGCGTCTTCATGACCGGCTTGAGAATGGCCAGCGTCTGCCGATCGAAATAATTGAGGACCAGCAGCGCCATCGCAAGGCCGATGATGAGCCACGCTTTCCGGGGCATTTTCTTTGCCGGTGCGGGGCCGGCGGTCGCGGTCGGAGCTTGGGTCAACGGACGGGTCCAATCGATTGAGGGTGACGGGCCGGAGCGCCGGCCTCGGGTACGACGCCTGCTGCGATCTCATCGTTCAGATCGAGCCTTCTGGCAATGAACGCGGTCGCGATCGCGGCGATGCCGGACAGGATCGAGGGTCTCTCGTTGCCGGGGCGGGACGTGCCGCGCGTACGCCCGACCTGGGGGTGCGTCCCGCGCCGTTCGGACGATCGACGCACCGAAGCCGGCGCACGGAAACGCATGCCATGCGATTCGACGGCATCCACGCATTGCGCTCGCTCGCGAAGCGGCAGGTGTGCGCCGCCGCGAGGGCAGGCATTGTATCGAACCGCGACCGGCGCGCCGACGGGCGGCGTTAGCGGGATAGCATGCGTTTCACGAGCCAACCGCCCTGACCTCCTTCATCAAACATTATCGTTATCGTAAATTGGCATGGGCAATCTGTCCATAGGGTGTTTTTTAACCGGACTAATGGCATAAATTTGTCATAAATCCGTGTGATAGTAAGATCATTGACTATTGGAGCATGATCTGGCAGTTCTACATTAACGATATTGTAGAGTCGCTGCCGCGGCGCGGTAAGGGGTTTCGGACCGCGCACCCCCGCCGGCCCGCGGCTCGCATCACGGAAAATACAGATTATCCAATAAATACAAAATTTTAGTGGAGGACGTAATGAGGTCTAAGACAAGCCTGTTTCTCGCGACATCGACGGCTTCGATGTTGATGGCATTCGCCGCCCCCGCCCTCGGTCAGCAGGCGCCCTCGCCCGACGCCGGGCTTCCCGGCGATGGGGATGGGGCGCAGGCGAGCGGAGGCGAAGCGATCGTCGTCACCGGCTCGCGCATCGCCCGGCCCGAACTCGAGTCGCCGATGCCGGTCAGTGTCACCACCATGGAGCAGGCGCTCGACCTGGGTCGGATCAGCGCCATCGAGGCGCTAGAGCTCGACCCGGCGCTGGGCACCAACCAGAATCTCAGCAGCGACGTCCGGGGCTGGGATGCGGGAATCGCGGCGGTCAACCTGCGCGATCTCGGCACCAACCGCAGCCTGACGCTGATCGACGGGCAGCGCCGCGTGTCCGGCTCTGCGCGCTCCTCCGCGGTCGATATCGGCATGATCCCGGTGAGCATGATCGATCGGATCGAAGTCGTGACCGGCGGCGCCGCGGCGATCTATGGCGCGGACGCGGTGACGGGTGCTGTCAACGTCATCACCAAGCGCAACATCGAGGGCCTGCACATTTCGGGACTGGCCGGCATTTCGGAGCAGGGCGATGCCGCGAAATATCTGGTTTCGATCGCCACCGGCGGCAAGTTTGCCGAAGGTCGAGGCTCCTTCTCGATCGGCGGCACCTATTCGCAATCCAACCCGCTGATCTACACCGACCGTTTCGACTGGCGGGATTGGCCGACCTATCGGGCGAACCCGGACAATACCGGCATCGATGACGGTATTCCCGATCGGGTGCTCGCGCCGAATACCCGGCAGCTCTATTTTGATTATGTGCCGACCTATTGGCTGAACGGCCAGCGCTACAAGGTCGAGGAAGGCAATGTCCGCGAGTCCAATTGTGACATCGAATATAGCCCCGGGCAGTACGCCGTATGCGATGGCGGCGACGGCAGGAACCTGAGCGACCGCGATCAATTCCGCGGCGGGCTGAAGTCGTTGGCGCTGATGGGGCGGGTCGATTACAGCATCACCGACGCCATCGAATTCAGCACGCACTTTTCTTATGCGCGCCAGAAGTACGATGGGACGTATAATTATTGGCGCGACGACAGCCGGACGACCTATTTCTCCGGCCCGGTCCCCGGCGGGCGCGGCGCCAGCGCGAAATTGGACAACCCCTATCTGCCCGACTCGGTCCGGCAGGTGATGCTCGATAACAACCTGACCTCGCTGTATATCGACCGGACCTATGGCAATTTCCCCGAGCGGGAAGAGGATCATGACCGGGAAAGCTACACCATCGGTTCCTCGCTCAGCGGCAAGCTGGGTTCCAGGTTCAAATGGGAGGCCTTCTGGCAATATGGCCGCGTGACCGACAACGCCACCGAAGCGAATGTTCCCTGGAAATCGCACTGGATCGCCGCGCGCGACGCCATCGCCGATCCGCTCACCGGCGCACCCATATGCCGCGATGCGGCGGCGCGTGCGCAGGGCTGCGTGCCGTTCGACATCTTCAGCACCGCGCCGGCGACTGACGCGCAGATCAAGTGGGCGATGGCCGACCGGCAGGAGCGGCGGGTCAACACGCAGCAGATCTATGGTGCGAACATCAACGGCCCCCTGTTCGCGCTTCCCTATGGCGATGTGTCGGTCGCCGTGGGTGTCGAGCACCGCAAGGAAACGCTGAAGACCACGGACGATCCGCTCGCGCTCGCGGGCGAACTGGTTTACGGTGCCGGTCCGTCCGAACACCCCGAACTCAGCAAATCGTTCAATGTGAGCGAGGCCTATGGGGAGGTGGTCATCCCGCTCCTCAGCGACCTGCCGTTCGCGCGGCGGCTCGAGGTCGAGGGCGCCTATCGCTATTCGGACTATAGCACCGTCGGCAGCACCCATGCGTGGAAAGCGGGGGCCATGTGGTCGCCCGTGGACGGCCTCAGCTTCCGCGGCGTCCTCTCACGGAGCGTCCGCACGCCGAATTTCGGCGAGCTTTACGAGGCGAAGGTCGAGACGCTCACCGGCGCCTATACCGATGCCTGCTCGCTGGCCCTGTATTACGCCTCCGAGACGCGGGCGGCGAACTGCAAGGCGCTGGGGATCGATGCCCCCTTCGAGACCCCCAGGATCGGGCCGGTCGTCGTCACCGGCGGCAACCCCGATCTCAAGCCGGAAGCCTCGAACAGCCTGACGCTGGGCGTCATTGTGCAACCGCGGTTCCTGCCGGGCCTCGATCTCACCGTCGATTATTGGGATATCGACATCAAGAATGTCATCACCCAATTCTCCTACGCCACCCTTATCCGGCTCTGCGTCGATGCGCCGACAATCGACAACGCCTATTGCGCTCGCGTGACCCGCGATCCGGCCACCGGCTATGCGACACGGGTCGAATCGAACCAGTTGAACGCCGCACGACTCTATGCACGCGGTGTCGATATAGGGATGGGCTATCGTCGGCCTGTGGGCGAGGGCACGCTCAGCCTGTCGTTCAAGGGGACCTACCTGCTCGACAAGGTGACCGAAACCACACCGGGAATCCCGGAAGGGGACGTCGTCTCCGATGGCGCCTGGGAGAATCCGAGGTTCCGCGGCAACCTGCTGATGTCGTACAAGATCGACGACCTCAACATCGCGCTCAACACGCGCTTCATCAGCGCCGCGACCTATGAACTGAACACCGACTCGGATGAAGCCTATCCGCGGCAACATATCCCGGCAAAGGTCTATAACGACTTGTCCGTGCAATATGATATCGGGGGGAAATATCAGTTCGGTTTCGGCGTGAACAATATCCTCAACATCATGCCGACCCATATGCCGACGATTTATCGGGATGACAGAATATATGGCGTCGTTGGCCGGTATTTCTTCACCACAATCAAGTTGAATTTCTGATCGGAAGACGGGAATCGCAAGCGAGGGGCGACCCTCGCTTGCCATTTGGAACGAGGAGAGCCGAGGCATGATCCGATCCGCTATCGCCGTTGCGGGGGCACTGGCGCTCGCTTTCCCCGCCACTGCGCCGGCCGCGCCGCAGAGCGCCAAGACCGAGGTCGTGCGCGGGGTGGAAGCACGGGCCAAGCTGTCGCAAGTCATCAACGATCAATTGTTCAGCTATGCCGAGGTCGGGTTCCAGGAGCATGAGACCGAACGCTATCTGACCGCCCTGCTGGAAAAGCACGGGTTCGCGATCGAGCGCAACATCGCTGGTCTGCCGACCGGCTGGGTCGCGCGATGGACGAACGGCACCGGCGGCCCGGTGATCGCACTGGGCAGCGACATCGATGGCATCCCGAAGGCGAGCCAGACGCCCGGCGTCCCGTGGCACCAGCCTATGGTCGACGGCGCGCCGGGCCACGGCGAGGGGCATAATAGCGGCCAGGCGATGAACATCGTCGCGGCGCTGGCGGTGAAGGACTGGATGGTCCGAACGAACACTGCGGGAACGCTGGTGGTCTGGCCGGGCGTCGCGGAGGAATTGCTGGGCGGCAAGGCCCGCTTCATCCGCGCCGGCGTGTTCAAGGATGTCGACGCGGCGATCTTCAGCCATGTCAGCAGCCAGCTCGCGACCGCATGGGGCCAGCCCAACGGCACCGGTATGGTCAGCGTCGAATATACGTTCGAGGGTGAGAGCGCGCATGCCGCCGCCGCCCCGTGGCGGGGACGCTCGGCGCTCGACGGCGTGATCGCGATGGCGGACGGTTGGGAAATGCGGCGCGAGCATCTGCGCCCCGAGCAACGATCGCACTATGTCATCAGCGAAGGCGGCGACCAGCCCAATGTGGTGCCCTCCGAAGCCAAAATCTGGTTCTATCTGCGCGAGATGAATTTCGACGCCATCGAAAAGATGCTCGCGACCGCCGACGCCATTGCCGACGGCGCCGCCAAGATGACGAGCACGACGGTCAGCCGGCAAATCCTGGGGGTGGCCGCCACCCAGCACTTCAACCGGCCGATAGCGGAAGCGGCGCAGGCCAATATCGTCGCGGTCGGCTTGCCCAAATGGGACGCTGACGATCAGGCGTTCGCCCGCGCCGTGCAAGCGAATGTCGGCGCGACGGTGACCACCGGGCTGCCGACGAAGCTGGCGGCGTTCGGCCCGCCGCCCAAGGAACCGAAATCGGCCGGATCGGACGATATCGGCGACGTCAGCTGGACGGTGCCCACGATCACCATCCGCTATCCGGCCAATATCCCGGGGCTGCCGGGACATAATTGGGCGAACGCCATCGCGATGGCGACCCCGATCGCGCACAAGGGCGTTCAGGCAGGGGCCAAGGTGATGGCGATGACGGTCGTCGATCTGTTGACCAAGCCGAACCTGCTGGCGGATGCGAAGCGTTATTTCCGCGAGGTGCAGACCAAGGATCAGCATTATGTTTCGATGCTGGCGAAGGATGATACACCGCCGACGTGGCTGAATGCCGAGACCATGGCGCGGTACAAACCCGAGATCGCGAAGCATTATTACGATCCACAGCATTACGGGTCGTATCTGGAACAGCTTGGGGTTCAATGGCCGACGCTGACGGGCGGACCGGCGAAATAATGCCTGGTTGAACGGCGGGGATCACGCCGGACCAGGTTGCTGAAACGCCATTCCCCCGCGGGCGAGGCGCCCCGGCCGCGCCTTGGCGTCAGGATCGTTCATAACCCGTCTTCGACATCTACCGCCTCTCGAACGCGGCTGGAGTCGGTCGAAACGGATAAGCGAAGGAAAAAGCGCCGGAATGTCGACCACGCCCCCATTGACCCGCCGCCGCCTGCTCACCAACGCGGCGCAACTTGCGTCAGTGGCTGCGGCGTCGATGCTGATGCCGCCCAATGTGCAAAAGCTGATGGCGCAGCCGCCCCGACGCGCCGGCACGCTGAAGGACATCAAGCATGTCGTGCTGCTGATGCAGGAGAATCGGTCGTTCGATCATTATTTCGGTATGCTTTCCGGCGTACGTGGCTTTGGTGATCCCGATGCCCTGATGCTTTCCACCGGCAGGACCGTCTTTCACCAGCCCGATGCCGCGAGCCCGGACGGCTATCTGCTGCCGTTCCACCTCGACAGTTTTTCGACCAATGCGCAGAAGCTGCCCTCCACCAGCCATGCCTGGGCGGTGCAGCATCAGGCGTGGAACGGCGGCAGGATGGACCAGTGGCTGCCGGCGCACCGCGCCGCTGATGGGGTCAATGGCCCCTATACGATGGGCTATTTCAAGCGTGAGGATATCCCGTTCCACTATGCGCTGGCCGAGGCGTTCACGATTTGCGACGCCTATCATTCGTCGGTGATCGGACCGACCTGGCCAAATCGGTTCTATTTTCTGACCGGCATGATCGATCCCGAGGCGACGGGCGGCGGACCGGTGATCGAGAACATCATGCCTCCCGATGGATTTCGCTGGAAAACCTACCCCGAACGATTGCAGGACGCCGGGATCGACTGGCGCATCTATCAATATGGCGAGATAGGGAAACGCCCCAACAACATATTCAAATATGTCTCACAGTTCCGGAACGCCGCGGCCGGTTCGCAACTGGCGCTGCGCGGGTTGCCGGACGCCGACGAGGGCCGGTTCGCCGATGACGTGCGTCACGATCGCCTGCCGACCGTCTCGTGGCTGATGCCCTCCGCAGTGGGGTGCGAGCATCCCGATTACATGCCAGCCGCCGGCGCCGATTTCATCGCCCGGCGGCTCAACGAACTCGCCGCCAACCCGGATGTCTGGGCCAAGACGGTGTTCATCCTCAACTATGACGAGAATGACGGCCTGTTCGATCATGTCGCGCCGCCCGTGCCCCCGGCCGGAACGCCGCATGAATTCGTCGGCGACGTGCCGATCGGCGCCGGCTTTCGCGTGCCGTGCATCATCATATCACCCTGGACGGCTGGCGGCTGGGTATCGAGCCAGCCGTTCGACCATACGTCGATCCTGCAATTTCTGGAGCGGACCACCGGCGTCCGCGAGCCCAATATCAGCGACTGGCGCCGCCGAACCTTCGGCGATCTCACCTCGGTCTTCCGTTTCGATCAACCTGCGGCGAGGCCGCCGGTCCTGCCGACGACGGAGGAATCGTTGGCGCTCGCACTGAATAACGCGGCGACGATGCCCTTTCCCTTCATTCCGGGCTCGGGCCAACAGGTGCCGGTGCAGGAGCGCGGAGAGCGCAAGCGAATCCGTTAAGCGCCGGACAGGGCGGCGCGGCCCAGCAAGAGGAAGATGAGATGAGCGAGAATCCACCCGGTTCGGACGAACCTGTTTCCCCGGAACGCCGCCTGTTGCTTGGGGGCCTCGCCGCGGCGGTGGGCGCTGCGGCAATGGGCGATGCGGGAGCCGCGTCCGCACCGGCGGCACCCGCCGCCAAGCCAGTCACCGATACCGCGCTGCGCAATGCCATCGACACGGTGGTGATCATCTATGCGGAGAACCGCAGCTTCAACAATCTGTTCGGCGACTTTCCCGGGATCGAGCAACCGCTTTCCGCGGTGCGGCCCGAACGCTATATCCAGCGCGACCGCGACGGCAGGGTGCTGACACAATTGCCGCCGATATGGGAAGGGCTGGTGCCGCATCGGCAGGTAGTCGAACACCGCGAATATCTGAGCGACGAGACCGTCTACGCGGCGCTCACCAACGCGCCGTTCGCACTCGCGACGCCCGAAGGCGACCCCCTGCCGCATGGTCTGGTCACCCGCGACCTGGTCCACGCCTTTTACAACAACCAGTTGCAGATCAACGGCGGCCGCAATGACGGCTTCGTCGCGTGGGGTAACAGCGGCGCGCTCGTCATGGGCTATTATGCGGACAATGCCGCCAACCTTCGACTGTGGCAGATCGCGCGCGAGTTCACCTTGTGCGACAATTTCTTCATGGGCGCGTTCGGCGGCTCGTTCCTCAACCATCAATATCTGGTCGCGGCCCATCCGCCTTATTATCCGAACGCCGATAAGAGCCCCGCAACGGGACGCATCACCGTGTTGGAAGGAAGGGACCCCCACGGCATTCGTCCCAAACAGACCGCCCAATCTCCAGCCAGCGCAATGGACGGTCCGGTGCGCTTCGTGCCCAATTCGCTGACGCCCGATTTCTACGCGGTCAACACCATGCTGCCGCCTTATGCCCCGAGCTACGAACTCGATGCCATGCGGCCGGGCTATACGGACTGGTCCAGCGCCAAGACGCTCCCGCCCCAACGCCACGACACGATCGGCGACATGCTCGCGGCCCGCGGGGTCGACTGGGCCTGGTACGCCGGCGGCTGGGGCGCGGCGCTGGCCGGGCACGGCACCGACGCTGAATTCCCGTCGCGGCCCAACTTCCAGCCCCACCACCAGCCGCTCAACTATTTCGCGCAATTCGCTCCCGGCACGGCGGCGCGAGATCGGCACTTGCGCGACGGCGGCCTCGGCGAAACGGCGCGGACCAACAAGTTCCTCGCGGACGCCGAGGCCGGACGCTTGCCTACGGTGAGCTATTACAAGCCACAGGGTAATCTCAACATGCATGCCGGTTATTCGGATGTCGATGCCGGCGACCGCCATATCGCGGGCGTAATCAACGCCTTGCGTAACAGCCCCCAATGGGAAAAAATGCTCGTCATCGTCACCTTCGACGAAAATGGCGGGTGGTGGGATCATGTCGCGCCACCCAAAGGGGATCGCTGGGGCCCCGGAACGCGTATTCCAGCGATCATCATCTCTCCCCATGCGCGCCGCGGCGAAGTTGATCACACAATCTATGACACCGGCTCCATCGCGCGTTTCCTCACGCGGCGCTTCGGGCTGAAAAAGCTGCCAGGGTTGGTCGGGCGTGAGCGCGCGATGATTGCCGCCGGCGGGCCGCCGCCAGGCGACCTCACAGGCGCGCTCGCTTTCGACGGATGATCAGAACGTCCGGCTCCATAGGGCGGACCCGGCGGTGGATCATGCGACCGCGGCTCGCTTTCCCATGTGCGGTTTCCTAGTCTACGCCCTTACCTACAACGCCGATAGTTCGCCTTCGAGCGCGGGAACGGTACGGAAATCCCGAAGGACAACCGTTCATGCGGTACGGTCGGTGAAGATGAACCTACGCCAGCTTTTAGGATTGGCTGTTTGGTCGCTGAGCGGCGAGAATTAGGCGCAAAGCCGCCTCCTTGTCGCGAGCCGACAGAGTGTCGCACGATGGTGGGATTTTGTCGCTGCATATCAAGACGATTTTGACCGATCCAATTTAGTCTCGGCGCTAGATGAAATAGCCGCGCAATTGCGGGTACACCGGAGTCCGACCGCTAATGCCGAACGACAAATATTCGCCCGACGAAGTGCGCGACGATTTCGTTCCAAAAGAGGCGTATTACGCACAGGACTTCGCCGATCTGGAAGCCGAGAAGCTCTGGCCGTTTGTCTGGCAACTGGCGTGCCGCGCAGAAGAAATTCCGAACGTCGGCGATTATGTCACGTACAACATCGTCGATGATTCCATCGTTGTCATCCGCTCCAGCGAAACCGAAATCAAAGCCTATCACAATGTCTGCCCGCATCGTGCGCGCCGTCTGACCGCAGGCTGCGGCAATAACAAGCAGTTCGTCTGCCCCTTCCACGGCTGGCGCTTCGGCCTCGACGGCCGGAACATCAAGGTTATCGATAAGAGCGACTGGGGCGACTGCCTGAAGGACGAGGATATCCAGCTGTCCGAAGTCCAGTGCCAGTCATGGGGTGGCTGCGTTTTCATCAACATGGACGCAAACGCCGAGCCGCTGCTCGATTTCCTGTCGCCCATGCCAGATTATTGCGAGAAATTCGAGTTCGAGAAGCTGCGGTTCCAATGGTATAAAACGGTCGTCATGCCGTCTAACTGGAAGACGGTGCTCGGCTTTTTCAACGAATTCTACCATGTGCAACAAGCGCATCCGCAATTGCTGGAATTCACCGACGACTATTCGAACAGCGGCGAATTCGGCCGCCATTCGCAGACCTGGTTCGAATCTGAAGGCGCGCTGCCGTTCCGTCGGTCGCCGCGCCTTCCTGCGCGGGCCGAGCCGCCGATGAAGGACCATATCGTCTCCTTCGCCGAGCAATATAAGGAAGATCTCCGCACGATGCTGACGCCGCGCAACTATGCGGCGGCAATGCGCGTCCGAGACGAGGTGCCGGCCGAGACGGGGCCGATCGAGACTCTGACCAAATGGGGTGAATTCCAGATGGAGGCGGCCGCCGCCGATGGGTCGGGATGGCCCGAAGGGCTAACGCCCGAATATATCGAGCGCTCGGGTCTCGATTGGCATGTCTTCCCCAACACCATTTTCCTGCACGGCTTCGTTGACGGGGTGCTCTGGTACCGCGTCCGGCCGAATGGTCGCGACCCGGAAAGTTGCATTTTCGATATCTGGTCGCTCGTCCGTTACGGACCCGGACAAGAGCCTCCGCTCGAACGCGAATTTTACGCCGACTGGCGCGATGGCGACTGGGGGCTGATTTTTCGCCAGGATTTCGAGAATATCCCCGAGGTCCAGAAAGGCTTCAAATCGCGCGGTTTCAAGGGCGAACGCACCAATCCAGTGCAGGAGCGGTCGGTGTCGAGTTTTCACAGGGTGCTGCGGCAATTCCTGCAAGATCCCTATGACAAGCCGCCGGTCACCCGGCAGAGATGAGGACGTCCATGTACAAGCATTATGAGTTTATCCGGTTCGATCGTCGCGGCCGCGTCCTGACCGTGACGATGGACAGCCCGCCACTCAATGCGGTGGGCCGGGCGCTGCACGACGAACTGTCATATGTGTTTCTCGATGTGGCGCGCGACGATGAGTGCGATATCGTGATCTTGACCGGCGCGGGACGTGCATTTTCGGCCGGCGCCGACTTGCCCGGACTGCTCAAGGCGACCGAGGACAAGGCGCTGCGTACTGCCCTGCTTTCGCGCGCTCCGGCGATTGTCCATAATTTACTCGGCCTTGAAAAGCCGATCATCGCCAAAGTGAACGGCCATGCCATGGGGCTCGGCGCGACGCTGGCGCTGCTCTGCGACGTGGTGATTGCATCGAACGACGCGAGGATCGCCGACCCCCATGTCGGCATCGGCCTGTCGGCGGGCGACGGCGGGGCGCTGATCTGGCCGCAGCTGATCGGTTATGCGCGGGCGCGTCACCATCTGCTGACCGGCGACCCGCTGACCGCCACCGAAGCCGAAGCGATTGGATTGATTCATAAAGCCGTCGCGGCCGACGAACTCGATGCCGCGGTCGATGCCTATGCCGACCGGCTGGCTAGTGGTGCAACGATGGCGATCCGTGCGACGAAGCGGTCAATCAACATGGAACTCTGCCGCCAGGCGATTGCCACAGCCGAAGCGCATGCCGGCCTAGAATCTTACACAATGGCGTCGAACGACCATCATGAAGCGGTGCTCGCCTTCATCGAAAAGCGCGCGCCGGTTTTCAAGGGCGACTAACCGGCCAGCTCCATATAACGCGCTAGGTGATATTCGACATCGCCAAAGCTCCGCTCGGACACCATGACCCTGCGCAGATAATGGCCGACCGGATATTCGGTCGTCATCCCGATGCCTCCGTGCAGATGCACCGCCATGCCCGCGATCCCCTTCGCCGCGTCGAAAGTCTTGACCCAGCAACTCGACACCGCGCGTCGCCGGTCGTTGCGCGCGCCGCGATGAAAGGTGGCAATGGCGTTGTAGAGGCTGGAGCGGATAGAATCGGCGTCGATATGAATATCGACGATGCTGTGCTGCAGTGCCTGGAAATTTGCGAGCGGCTGGCCGAACTGGGTCCGCGTCTTTAGATAGTCAGCCGTGATACTGACGGCGCGTTCCAGCGCGCCGAGCGCGTCGGCGCAAAGCGCCAACCGCGCCTCGTCGAGCACATCATCGATGGCCGCGACCGTCGTGACGCCGAGCAAGGCGTCGGCGCCAAGATCGAGCTGTTCGAACCAGACGTCGGATGCGCCGCCATCGTCGATTGTCGCATAATGCGACGCCGAGGCCGCGGCTTCGTCCAATGCGACCAGGAACAGACCGATCGAGCCGTCGTCAAGTCGCGCCGAGACGAGCAGCGCATCGGCGCCGGGTCCGCCAGCGATCAGGCTTTTGGCGCCCGAAATCCGATATCCGCTGCCCGATGCGGCGGCGCGGGTCTCGGGCTCGAGCAGATAGCGGCGGCCGGGTTCGTACAGTGCAGGGGCAAAGCGCTGATCGCCGCTCGTGATCGCGGCGAGAAGGTCGAGGCGCTGCTGTCCGCTCGCAACCAGATCGACCAGTCCGGTCGCGAGAATCGCCGACGCGACATAGGACTGGAGCGACAGCGCGCGGCCCATCTCTTCGGCGAGGATCAGCACATCCTCGATATCGCCGCCGAGCCCTCCGGCATCGTCGGGCGCCAGCAGTGCAAGCCAGCCGAGATCAGCATAGCCGCGCCAGGCCGCCGCCTGGTCCCCGCGCTGCCGCGCGGCGAAATCATCCGCCAGATAGCGCCGCGCGCTGTCGCGCAGCATGTCCTGTTCCTGACTCGGGGCAAAATCCACTTGATCGACCTTCCTCTATCCTGCGCCGCGGTCTTAGCGAAACAGCGTGCTCCAGATGATATTGCGCTGAATCTCGTCGGACCCGCCGAAGATCGTCGCGGCCCACCAGTAGAGATATTGCGTCGTGCGCCCCGCCGCAGCCGGTGGCGCCCCGCCAACCAGCGGCGCGGCGTCTTTGGGACCGAACCGCGGAGCCACCTGCGGCCCGAGGATCGCCATCTCCAGGTCGGCCGCGCGGAGCAGATAGGCGGCGCCAAGGATCGAAATCGCCGAAGCGGCAGCGCCGAGCACGGGCCCCTCCTCCCCCGCCAGAACTCGCAGCACCGACCATTCGAGCGCATCGACATCGATCGCCAGTCGCGCATGGCGGCGGCGATATTCGCCAGCTTCGGCCGCAGGCAAGCCGCGATTTAGCTCATCGTCGATCAACTTCGGGATACGCGCCAGATAGCGCCGTAACATGCCCAGATAGGCATTGTGCGTGCGCTCGTGCCCGAGCAGATATTTGGCTTGCGTCCAGCCCGTGTTGGGCTCGCCGATCAGATAACGGGCGGGGACACGAACCTCCTCGATGAAGACCTCGTTTACATGCGCATCACCGTCGATCGTCTCAATCGGTCGGACCGTCACACCGGGCGCGTCCATCGGCATGATGATCATCGACAGCCCGGCCTGTGGTTTCACGTCGGGATCGGTCCGCGCGAGGCAGATCATATAGTCGGCCATATGCGCGTCGGTCGTCCAAATTTTCTGCCCGGTGATCACATAATCGTCGCCATCGCGCACCGCGCGGGTGCGCAGACTGGCGAGGTCGGAACCCGCCTGCGGCTCCGAAAAACCCTGACAGAACCAGCAATCGCCCTTCAGCATCGGCTCCAGGAATTCCTGCTGGAGCGCTGGACTGCCGAATCGGCACAGCACCGGGCCCGCCATCGACATCGCGATCAGGCTATATTCCGGCGCGTTGGCGAGCCCGCATTCGAGTTCGAAGATATAGCGCTGGATCGGCGACCAGCCGGCCCCGCCGAACTCGCTCGGCCAGTTGGGCGCCGCCCAGCCGCAAGCATGGAGTTTCTGCTGCCACGGATGGACGGTAGCGCGCTTGTTATGAAAGCCCATCGCCTCGCGCCATGCCAGTTCAGGCGGCAACTCGGCGGCAAGGAAGGCGCGAACTTCGGCGCGAAACGCCTCATCCTCGGGCGAGAATACGAGTTTCATGACGCCTGTTCCTTTTCGAGCACTTCCCCCGCCGCGATAAGCCGGAGCTGATCCTTGCGAACCTTGCCCGAAGCCGTTTTCGGGAGGTCTCGCACTAGCATCAGGTGCTCCGGCGTTTTCTGGCGCGCCAGCCCGGCCGCGCTCACCAGATCGATCACATCGCCAAGGTCGATCGACGCATCGTCGGCGGGAACGATGAACGCGCAGATCGCCTCGCCGGTGCGCCGGCTCGGCATCGAAACGACCGCAACCTCCGCAATCAGCGGTGAAGCGAACAACACATCTTCGATCTCGCGCGCGCTGATGTTTTCGCCCGCCCGGATGATCAGATCCTTCTTGCGGCCGGTGCAGACGATATGATCTCCCTCGACGAGACGGCCGAGGTCGCCTGTTCGAAAGAAGCCTTCGTCGTCATAAGCGTCTTCGTTGTCCTCGGGGCGTGCATAGCCAAGGGCCATGCTCAGTTCGCGCGCCAGTATCTCGCCCTCGCCGTCCGGCCCGGCATCGACGATCTTCACCTCGCAATGGAGCAGTCGCCCGTCGGTTTCGGCCGCCAGGCGCAGGCCGTCCCGCGAAGCCGGGCCCGCGGTCATCGTCGGCACTTCGGTTGCACCGAAGGTGCGGAAAGGGATGCAGTTCGGAAACTGCCGCGCGGCATCGAGGATCAGCTCGGGCGGGACCGATGCCCCGCCGCACAAGAAGTAGCGCAGCGACGGAACGGCTTCATTGCGCACACGGGCGACGGCGAGGAAATCCTGCAAAAACGGGGTCGCGCCCAGCATGAAGGTGCAGCGGTGCGCCTTCACCAGATCGAGCGCGCGCTCGGGTTCCCAAATATCGACCGTCACCGCAGGGACGTCGATGATCCAGGGTCCGTTGAGCGCCCACAGGAAGCCGCTGACATGCGTAACAGGCGACGGCGAGAAGGTGACGTCGCTGGCGCCGAGCGCCATCGCCGCGGCCATCTTGATCGAATCCGCACCGATGCTGTTGTGCGAATGCAGAACGCCCTTGGGCCGTCCGGTCGTCCCCGACGTGTACATGAGCAGTTTCACCGCATCGGGATCGACCTGCCGCGCGGTCGTGAGCGGTTCCCCGGCGAGGATCGCATCGAAGGTCGGACACCCCTCGGCCGCGCCGCGGACAATGATCACTTCGGGTGCGGCGGGAAGGTCGGGGGCGATCCGCGCCATCATCGCGGCATAGTCGAAACCGCGGAAAGTCGCGGGAACGAACATTAGTCGGCTGCGCGATTCGCCCAGCATGAACGTCACCTCGGCGTCGCGATTGATCGGGACGATCGGA
Organism: Sphingopyxis lindanitolerans; assembly: GCF_002993885.1. Classification (NCBI taxonomy): domain Bacteria; kingdom Pseudomonadati; phylum Pseudomonadota; class Alphaproteobacteria; order Sphingomonadales; family Sphingopyxidaceae; genus Sphingopyxis; species Sphingopyxis lindanitolerans. The sequence continues at coordinate 3,904,831 of NZ_CM009578.1, read as the reverse complement.
TTGACGACCACCCCCGTCATCGCCGCAGCCAGGTTGATGACCGAACATTCCCACCAATTGGGCAGCTGGAAGGAGACGACCTGTCCGGGGGCGAGTCCGATGGCATCGAAATAACCCGCCAACCGGCAGGCCCGATCATGGAGATCGCGGCACGTCAGCGCATGATCACCATCGAACAGCAGGACGCGGTCGGGGGTCGCGGCGACCCTGTCCGCGGCAAAATCGGCAATGGTGCGATTGCTCCAGTCGCCGTCGCGGACCGCCCGCCGGGCGCGCTCGGGATCCCAGCGGGTTTGCCACCCACCCGTATCCCGACGGAAGCCGGCTGCACCGATCATGTCCGACCCCGATCAGCCATGAAGGCGTCGCGTCGCGGTGCGGTCAATCTCCGCGCGCCCTTCCGCCACAAAGGCCCTGCGGCTTGCAACGACGGGCACGTCGGCCAGCGCCTCGACCACATGCGCCGACAGCGGGGCCGCGCGAGCGTCGGGACGGTGAAAGCGGATGTCGCCATCGCCGGACCAGGCCCGGCTGTAGTTCCAACGCATCACATTCATCATTGGGTGGTCGACGTCTGGCGTCTCTCCATCGCCCGGGATCAGTTTCCAGCCGTACGTCCGCACTGCCTCAGCGCTCTGATTCACACGCGCGAGCGAGTCGTCCGACAGGGGATGCAAGCCGGAAACCCGGCCTTCCATCAAGACGGCGTCATACTCGCTCGCCCGGAAACGACAGCTATCGCCTTCGCGCTCGATCGCCTCCATCGTCGCGGGCAGTTTCGCAAAGCCCATGAACTCGCGGCCGCTGATCAGGGCCCCTGGCTCGGTCACCCACATGACCGGAGCGAAGCCCGCCGCACGGTGATTGTCGCCATGCAGCGCACCGACCGAGACGACGATTTCGCGATAGCCGCGGCCACCCAGATAATCGACATCCTGATAGTCGATGCGCGTGACGGTGACGACCGGCGGACCGGCGGGTTTGAAGAAGCGCGGCATGAGGCGCTCGGCAGCCTCGACCGTCGTTTCGAAGCTGATCGACACGACCTCGGCAAAGGGCACCACGCTGCGGTCGGGCACCACGCTCGGGCCGAAAAGTGCAGGCATATCAAATCGGTGAGACACGAAAACGAGGCTCCTGCAGGCCATAATCCTAGAGTGTCGCGACCATAATCCAGGGGCTTCACCGCTTCTTGGCTGCGCGCGACATTGACCTGACATCCCGCGACCCTCGCCGCCGTTGCAGGGCAGTTTCGAAGCACGCATCGCGGCAACATCCTTCTATGTTTCCTGTCGGGCAATATCTTGATTTTTGACGACAAAGAGCAGATGATTCGCGTCGTAACGGAAAGCGGCGAATCTTCGCAAACGACTGTCCGGACAAGAAATGATTCCCGAATCGGGCGTCTGGGAGAGCAACATGGCTAGCACAGCGAAGCTACTCGAAAGCGATCACGACGATGCCGGCGTAAAGTCCGCGCTGGTTCGCGCGGATATCCTGCGCCTTTATCCGGAGGTCGTCTGTCGGCTGGGCGGCGACCCCGAGCCACTGCTGGCAAAAGAGAATATCTCGCCCGAGATTTTCAGACAGACGGGCGCAATGATCTCATACCGGCGGGCGATCCGCCTGCTCCACCGCACCGCGATCGAGTTGGAGCGCCCCGACTTTGGAATGGCCTTTGCGGCGCATCAGGGGGGCACCGCGGTGCTGGGTCCGCTGGAAGTCGCGATGTCGCACGCGCCGACGCTGGGCGATGCCTATCGTTATTGCGCCGAGCATCTGCGCACATACAGCCTCGCGACCGAACTGACGCTTGAGAACGAGCGCGGCAGCGGTCGCCCCTTTATCCGCTGGGAAATCTGCCTCGATCGCCTGCCGCATCAGGAGCAGGCGATCGAACAGGGTATGGCGCTGATGCATCATGCGATCCTTGCGCTGTCGGGTGGATCGGTACGTGCGCGCGAGGTCTGGTTCGGCCACGACTATATTTCGGCGCCGACGCGTTACGCCCAATATTTCGGCGCGCGGGTCGAAATGAACGCGCCTTTCAATGCGATTTTTCTTAACCGCGCTGACCTTTCTGCGCCGATCGCGAACCGCAGTCAGCAAATTTACGATATGGCGACATCCTTTATCGACACGCAGTTCCCCGATTCAGCACGGCCTTTGTCGGGCCGCGTCCGCTCGGTCGCGGCCCGGCTCTTGTCGCGCGGCGGCAGCCTCCACATCGACGTCGCATCTGCCATCGGCATGCACCCGCGCACCATGCAGCGCCGGTTGAGCGAAGAAGGCGTCAGTTTCGAGGATATCAAGGACGAGGTCCGTCGCGAGGCGGCGATCCGCTACCTTGGCCAACCGACGATACCGCTGACGCGCGTCGCCGCGATGCTGGGCTACAGCGAGCCTTCGGTGCTGACGCGTAGCTGCCACCGCTGGTTCGGTGCCAGTCCGCGCAAGTTCCGCAAGGACATCGCCGCGGACGTCGAATTATAGAGGCTAGCCGGCGATCAGCCGCTTTCCCTGATCGACCGCGGCGCCGAGGCCGCCGGTCGTCGTCGCGCGATATTCGCGGGTGAAATGCGAAAGCTCGTGCGCGGTGAAGTGCGCCTCCAGCGCGGCGCGGAACCCGGCCACATCCTGACTGTGGTTGAGCGATCGCTTGGTCAGCCTGATGCCGAATGGCGGTGCCTCGGCGATGCGCGCCGCGAGCGCCATGCTGGCAGCTTCGAGTTCGGCGACCGGCGCGATCCGGTTCACCAGCCCGATTTCTCGCGCTTCTGCTGCGGTCATCCGTTCGCCGGTGAATAGCATTTCCTTCGCGCGGCGGAGCCCCATCACCCACGGGTGGATGAGTACCTCGACCGAGGCCGCGCCCAGGCTGTGAACCACCGGATCGGCAAAATAGGCGTCGTCCGACGCCACCACCAGATCGCACATATTCGCCATCATAAACGCGCCAGACACGCAAGCGCCTTGTACGCGGGCGATGGTCGGCTTCGGGCAGTCCCAGATCTTCAGGCACAAGCCATAGAAGTGCTTTTCTTCGTAATTCCAGCGATCCTCGACCGACAGGTCGGCGCGCTTCTCCTCGCCTTCTCGCAGGTCATGTCCCGCCGAAAAATGGCCGCCGATGCCGCCAATGACGATGACCCGCACCAATGTGTCCGTCGTGGCCGCATCGAGCGCGGCCTCGATCTCGGTCAGCATCAACTGGTTCTGCGCGTTGCGTTTGTCGGGACGGTTTTGTTCGATTTCGGCAACGGCGCCAAGCTGGCTGTATTTCACAAACTGATATGACATGGATTGCAATCCGTCAGAGGGGATCGAAAGCGATTTCGAGCCGACTGGGACCAAAGGCAAAGAAATGAGCCTGCCATTCAACGCCATCCTTGCCCCGCGCCAGCCGCAGGTTCTTCACGCGTTGGAGTAAGCGATCGATCGTGACCCGTAGTTCGCCGCGCGCGAGGAGGTTTCCGACGCAGAAATGGGGACCGACGCCGAAAGCGAAATGCCTGCGGGCGTTCGTTCGCCGGATGTCGAAGCGGTCGGGATCGGGAAACACGTCGGGATCACGGTTACCGGCGCCGAAGCGCAGCACGATGATCGAATCCTTAGCGATCGGTACACCGCCGATCTCGGTGTCGCGGGTAGCCCGCCGCCACAGACCTTGCACCGGTGTTGCCGTGCGCAGAACCTCTTCGATGAAATTGGCGATCAGCGAAGGATCGGCGCGAAGCTCGTCCTCCAGTCCGGGTGTCGTCGCGATCCGGTGCAAGGCGCTCGCCAGCGCGCCAACGGTGGTGTCGCTTCCCGCCGGCAGCATCTGCTCCACGATCTGGATGATCTCTTCGATCGACAGGCCTTTCCCATCAACCTCGGCATGGACGAGATCATTGAGGATGCAGTGTCGCGGCGTCGCGCGATATTCCTCGATCCGCTCGACTAGAAACTGTTGCAGTTCGCAGATCGTGTGCGTGATTTCGACCTGCCGCTCCTCGCCGTTGTTCGGATCGGCTTCTTGAACGATCGCATCGGCCCAGCGCTTGAAGTCGGCAAAGCGCTCGCGCGGCAACCCGATCTGGTCCGAGAGGACATGATTGGGGATTTTGACCGCGAGATCATAATAGAAATCTGTCGCGCCCAAATCAATGATCTGGTCGACCATCTCGTCCACCACGCCCGACAGATACTCCTCCATCCGCTTGACACTCGAGACGGTGAAAACCTTATCCACGAGAGAACGGTGAAAGCTGTGGATTGGCGGATCGGCGACGACCAGCGCGGTGACCGGCAGGTAGCCCTTATCGCGGTAAATAGCGTCGATGCGTTCCTGATAAGGCGCGGTCTTGACGAGCAACTGTCCGGTCACACTCGAAAAAGTCGCCGTGTCCATCGCAGCCTTGCGAATATCGTCATAGCCGGTGACGATGTGAAAGCCGTTCGACTTATCGTAATACACGGGTCCCTGCGCGCGGATCTCCTCATAAGCCGCGAAGGGGCAACGCTGAATATCGGGGTCGTTGAAGCTGATATCCCGCGTCACACCTTGCTCCTTGTCAATTGCCATTTCCGTCAGAAATCATATCCGACGGTAATGCCGAACTCGCGCGGTTCCTCATAGGTCGCGCGCGCCGCGCCTGCAGAAATGGTGGTAGAACTGAACGACTGGGCATTGGTCAGGTTGCGCACCCACAAGGCTATTCGCAACCCGCTATCGTCGGGCTTGTATGCGATCTCGCCCGCAACCCGGGCATAGGCGCCCTGAACAAGTAGGTCGAAAGCATCATAGGGCAGATATTTGCTCGAATAATGGACGCTGGGGGTAATCGTCAGGTCGCCGTTGCCGACCCGCCCGGTATAGGTGACGCTGGCCACGGCGCTGACCTTTGGCGCGCGGACCAGCCGCTGGCCGCTGACATCGGCGACGACCGAGGGAAGGCCCCCCGCAGTGATGATTGGCTGATAACCCGCCGCGTTCGGGAAGCTGCGGAAGTCGGCCTTGGGCATCCACGAAACGCCTGCGCGGGCGGTCAGCGACGACCCCAGATCGGCGGTGCCGTCAAATTCGAAGCCGAAGATGCGCGCCGACGCCGCGTTGGTCGGAATGATTGTCGTCCCGGTAAAAGACTGGATCTGCAAATCCTTATAGTCGTAGAAAAAGGCCGCGAGGTTCAGCGTATAGCCAGGCTGTGCCGTCTTGTAGCCGACCTCGTAGGCGGTGACCTTTTCGGGGTTCACCGGATCGCCGACGGTCAGGATCGGCAGGATGCCGCTCTTGAAGCCCTTGCTGAAGGTCGCATAGATATTGCTGCGCCCGTCGAGCGCATAGCGAAGCCCGACGCGGGGCGTAAAGCTGTCCCAGCTGGGGTTAGCGAAATTGTCGAGCGGCGAGCCGAAGAAGCTGATGTACCCCTTCTTCTTTTCATAGCTGTAGCGCAGACCCGCTGTCAGCGTCAGTTGTTCGGTCAGGTCGATATCGGCCTGTGCAAAAATGCCGAACGCCCGCGTCTTGACGCGCGTCGTCGCGATCAGCAGCGGATTGTAGACGACGTCCGGTGCACCGGGCTCCGCGCCGCCGCTGAAGTCGCTGATGACCCCCGACAAGTCACCATTGCTGCTGAAGAAGTTGGCGCCGACAACGAATTTGACCCGCCCCATCTGTTCGGACGTGAACAGGACGTCCTGGAGGAAATTATCATTGGGCTGGGTATCGGCAAACGCGATGCAGGCAAAGGTCATCGGGGCCGCAGCAAGGCACTGTGGCGAATAGGAGGCGTCGACATCGACCTGTTCGCGGTGACGGCTGAGCGTATAGCTGGTCGTCGACGTGATTGTTCCCGCACCGGTGTCGATATCGATCTTCAGCGCGCCACCGTAATTTTTGATCTCGGTCAGCGGATCGGGCGCGTCATAGGCATATTGGTAGGGGCGCGTGCCGAACACAGCGTCGGGATAAAAGGCACCGGCGGTCAGGCCGTTCACGGGCAGGCCTGCGCTGCCATGGTCGCTCTTGCGATGCATGTAATAGCCGCTGAGCAGGATCGATACATTCTCGCTCGGAGTGAAGAGCAGCTTGCCACGCAGCGTGACCGACTTCAGCCAGTCCATGCGGTCGGAGCCATAGGCCTCTTGAATCGCGGCAGGCAATCTATCATAGACGATATTCGTCGAATAGCCATCGACGTTGCGATAGGCGAAAGACAGGCTGGCGGCGAGCTTGTCGGCGATGATCGGCCCGCTTACATAGCCCTTCACTCCGAGGTCGTAGGACGAACGGCTCGGGCCCGCCCCGTCGTAAAGGCCGGCGGTCGCCGAAATGCTGCCCGTTGGGGTGAAGCTGGGCGCTTTGGTGAAAATCTGGATCGCCCCCCCCGTCGAATTGCGTCCGAACAAGGTACCTTGCGGTCCCTTCGACACTTCGATGCGTTCGACGTCAGGCAGGTCGATAGAGGCACCCGCCTGGGTGCCTTCGTAAACGCCGTCAATATAGAGGGCGATCGGGTTGTCCGATCCGGGACCGGTGACCAGCGTGGTGATACCGCGCAGCGCCGGCTGGACGAAATTGCCCTGCGCCTGAAAGGTCAGTCCTGGGGTCACCGCGCCGAGATCGCGCAGATTGTCGACCCCGGCGGTTTCGAGTTGCTCACCGCTCTGGACGGTGACCGAGATCGGCACGTCCTGGAGCCGTTCGGCGCGCCGCTGTGCGAGCACGATGATCTCGTTGCTGTCGCGAACGGTCTCCGCAGTTTCTGCCGGCGGTTCAGCGACCTGGGCCCAAGCGGGCGCGGTCGACGACAGCAAGGCGAGCGCCACACTTCCGAGTTTGAACGTCATATATTCTCTCCCCAACCGAGCTCTTCTTTTGGTCGCTCTTTGTGAACTGCAATCCGCGAATAATGAATTTCCCGCACACCGCGCGTCTTTATCTTTGACGACAAAATCCCGATTGCAGGCGGCCGGTGTCGCTCTTGGCGCGGCTGGATTTTACAACCACCGCCGTGCAGCTTTCCTTGTCGTTCCGAGCGCAAAAATTGTCGCGACCCGTCAAGATAGGCTCCACGCGCCCACTCTAATGTCGTCATCAGTCAAAGAGGTTTGAAACATGCAGGACGATCTGACCGAAATTTTGCACCACCAGCGGATCCGGCAAGTGCTGGAACGTTACTGCCGCGGCATCGACCGGCTCGACGCCGACCTTCTGAACAGCGTCTATTGGGACGATGCGAAGGACAACCACGGCATCTATAATGGCCCGGCGCGCGGGTTTGCCGAATTCATCCTCCCCTATATGCAGGAGCACTGGACCTCCACCACGCATGTCATCGGGCAATCGAACATCGAGGTTAGCGGCACACGCGCCGCCGCCGAAACCGTCTTCGTCGCGCATCATATCCGCGCTGATGGCGATGGCATCGCCGATGACGTGGCGGGCGGCCGTTATGCCGACGTTCTCGAATACCGGAACGGCGAATGGCGCCTGCTGGATCGCGTCGTGGTCATGGACTGGGTTTATACCCATGCCGGTCTGGCAAGCGGTGGGATCGATCCCGGCGTCTTTGTGGTCGGCCAGCGCGACGCCGCCGACTTTGGCTACCGCCCATATGCACGGCTTCGCGACAAAGGAATCTGAACCGCATGACCAACAGAACCGGGCCCGACGCAGCAACGCTCGTGTCGATCTATCGGCGCATGGCGCTGATCAAGGCCAATGACGAACGGTCGCGCAAGGTGATCATGACCGGCCGCCTCGTGATGCCCTATTATTCGCCGCGGGGTCAGGAAGTGATCCCCAGTGCGGTTTCGGCCAACCTCAACGACAGCGACTATATCTGCACCATCTATCGCGGTACCCACGACATGCTCGCAAAAGGCGTGCCGTTAAAGGATCTCTGGGCCGAACTCGCCGGCCGCGTGACCGGGACATGCAAGGGCAAGGGCGGCCCGATGCACATCACCCACCCGAAATCGGGGGTGATGGTGACCACCGGGATCGTCGGCAGTTCGATGCCCATCGCCAATGGCCTCGCCTGGTCGTCGCAGCTCAAAGGCGACGGTCGGGTCACCGTGGCGTATTTCGGTGACGGCGCATCGAATATCGGCGCATTTCATGAAGCCCTCAACCTCGCATCGGTTTGGAAACTCCCCGTTGTCTTCGTGTGCCAGAACAACGAGTGGGGCGAGCACACCGCCTATGCAAAAGCGACCTCGGCGCCGCGCGTGGCGGACCGCGCAGCCTCCTATTCGATGCCGGGCATCCGGATCGACGGCAACGACGTCATTGAAACCTATGCGGCGGCGCGCGATGCCATCGAACGCGCCCGCGCCGGCGGCGGCCCGACGCTGATCGAGGCGATGACCTATCGCTTCCATGGTCACATCTTTGGCGATGCCGACGCTTACATGAATCCCGAGCGCAAGCAGGCGGCGATCGCCGCGGACCCTGTTCCCCGCTTTCGCGGATGGCTGATCGAACAGGGTCACGCCGACGAGGCCGATCTTGCCGCGATGGAGGCCGCCATCGACGCCGAGATCGACGCAGCGATCGATTATGCGCTCGCGAGCGATTTCCCCGATGTCGCCGAACTTGGCCGCGATGTCTTTGCGGCGGAGGCGGCATGATGGGTGGCATCACGATCCTCGAAAGCATTAACCGCGCGCTCGCCGATGCCATGGAAGCCGACGAAACGGTGCTGATCTTGGGCGAAGATGTCGCCGACCCCGAAGATGGCGGCGTCCTCGGCGTCACCAAGGGACTCTCGACGCGCTTCGGCGATCACCGCGTCCGATCGACTCCGATCGCCGAGCAGGCGATCGTCGGGGCGGCGATCGGCGTGTCGCTCGGCGGGTTCAAGCCTGTTGCCGAGATCATGCTGATGAACTTCACGACCGTCGCGATGGACATGATCGTCAATCATGCTGCAAAGCTGCGCTTTATGTCGGGTGGGCAAACCAATGTTCCGATCGTGATCCGCACGATGACCGGCAGCGGCTTTGCGAACGGTGGTCAGCATAGCGATTATCTGGAGGCTTGGTTCGCGCATACTGCGGGAATCAAGGTCGTGGCGCCCTCGAACCCGAGCGATGCTTATGGCCTGCTCCGCAGCGCAATCGACGATCCCGACCCGGTGATCTTCATCGAGAATCTTCCGACATATTTCACCAAGGGCGAGGCGCCAAAGAGCGGTCATCGCGTGCCCATCGGCAAAGCCAGTGTCGTGCGCGAAGGTAGCGACGTGACGATCATCGCCTATGCGAAGATGGTGCAGGAAGCCGCCGCGGCGGTCGAAGCGCTCGCGGGCCGGGGCATATCGGCCGAATTGATCGATCTGCGCAGCATCGCCCCTTGGGACCGCGAAACCGTGCTGGCATCGGTGAAGAAGACCGGACTGGCCATCGTCGTGCACGAAGCGGTGACACCGTTCGGCGCGGGGGCCGAGATCAGTTCGGTTATCCACGAAAATCTGTTCGACACGCTCAAGGCGCCCGTTCGGCGGCTCGGTGCCGCCTTTTGCCCCGTTCCGTTCTCCCGCCCGCTCGAGGCCGCCTTCGCCCCCGATGCTGCCGCCATCGAAGCCGCGGCTGCGAAGCTACTGGCCTAAAACCAAAAAAGGAAAATCCCTCCATGGCAGTCGAAGTTTTGTTGCCCAAAATCGGTTTCTCGATGAACGAAGGCGAGTTGGTCGAATGGCTCGTTGCGGACGGCGGCCAGGCTGTCGAAGGCGAGCCGCTCTATGCCCTCGAAAGCGAGAAATCGACGCAAGAAGTCGAGAGCCCGGCAACTGGGACTTTGCGGATCCACGCCGCGATCGGCGAGACCTATCAGGTCGGCGCCATCCTTGCGGTCATCGAATAGATGGGTCGGCTCGACGGTAAGGTTGCCCTGATTTCCGGCTCCGCGAGCGGCCTCGGCGCAGCTGAGGCCGAACTCTTCGCCCGCGAAGGCGCCCATGTCGTCGTCGGCGATATCCAGATCGAGGCCGGGCAAAGCGTCGTCGGCCAGATCACTGCTGCGGGCGGCGCAGCTGCTTTTACCCCGCTCGACGTTACCAGCGCCAAAAGCTGGCAGCAGGCCGTGCGCTTCACCGTCGAACGCTTTGGCCGCCTGACCACGCTCGTCAACAACGCCGGTATTTTTCGCATGGGCGGGGTGCGCACTACTACCCCCGAAACCTGGTCCGATGTGATCGCGGTCAACCAGACGGGAACGCTTCTCGGCATGCAGGCGGCGGCGCCGGAACTCCTCAAGGCAGGGGGCGCCGCGATCGTCAATATCGCGTCGATCTATGCAATCACCCCCAGCCCCGACGCCCTATCATACCATGCCTCGAAGAGCGCGGTTCGCATGATGAGCCGCGCCGCTGCGCTCGAATTCGCCCGGCAGGGTATCAGGGTCAACACGATCCTGCCCGGCAGGATCGATACGCCAATTGCCGGCAATATCGCACCCGAGCAGCTGGCGGCGGTCAACGCCCGCATTCCGATGGGCTGGACCGGCGATCCGATCGATATTGCACATGGCGTCCTATATTTCGCCTCTGACGACGCCCGTTATGTTACGGGTGCCGAATTGATCATCGACGGCGGCTGGTACGCAGGCGCCGGGTCGATGATCGACGCGCCGAGACCGGAAGGAAACTAGATGGAAATCGACGGCGTAGCCGCCATCGTTACGGGCGGTGGATCCGGCCTCGGCGCAGCGACCGCAAGACTGCTGGCGGCGCGGGGTGCGAAAGTCGCGATCTTCGACCTTAACGCTGTCGCCGGCGAAAGAAACGCAGCCGAAGCCGGCGCATTCTTCGCGGAATGCGACGTCACTTGCGAAACGAGCGTGAAAGCGGCGCTGGATGCGGCAGAGAGCAGAAATGGCATCGCCCGCATCCTAGTCAATTGCGCAGGAATCTCCGACCTGATCCCGACCGTCGGCGAGGATGGCGTTCCCCATCCGCTCCACGATTTCCGGCGGATGATCGACATCAACCTGACCGGTACCTTCAACACGCTATCCCAATTCGCCGCCAGACTGTGCGCAACTGACCCGATCGGCGAAGAACGCGGGGTGATCGTCAACACCTCGTCGATCGCCGCCTTCGACGGCATTTCCGGACAGGCGGCGTATAGCGCCTCGAAGAACGCGATCGTTGGAATGTCGCTGCCCATCGCGCGCGATTTGGCTCCGCACAAGATCAGGATTGTTGCTATTGCGCCGGGCACGTTCCTCAGTCCGATGGTTGAAGCATTACCTCAACTGTATAAAGACGCGCTCGCCGCGGGCGTCCCGCACCCCAGCCGGCTAGGCCGTACCGAAGAATTTGCGCGCTTTGTCGAAGCTATAATCGCTGCTCCAATGGTAAACGGCACAAGCATCCGCCTCGATGGCGCCGCTCGACTTCAGTAGCTTCGGAAGGCTCAATTCATTGCAAGACTAGGAAACTCTACAACGAATGCAATGAAGCCAGAACGCAAATTGCCCACGGAATGACGCCTTCGGTCATATGAAAAGTCTGGCCGGAACGATCAGCATGAGGTGCTTTGCTGACGCCCCTGTCAGCATGCGCGAACGGCAGGTTTCGGGCAGACGCCTCGGGGCCGGCTATGACCTAGATGAGGCGCGATGCAGCCACGATGTTGCCTATTGCGAAATCTGATCTGGCATCGGAATGGCGACGGAGCGAGCGCATAGGTGCGTTGCCTTGGCTGAGGCCCTTGAGGGAGCCTGTGCTACCAAGACGATGCCGGTTCTCCTTTCCACTGAGCCCTCCAGCGATCGAAATGTGGAAGAAGCGCGGGGGGGAGGCTGGAGACAAACGCATTGTCCATCGGGTAATGAGGCATGGCTTCCGCGACGGCGTCGAGTAGCAGCATGCCCTGCTTCTCATCCTTGGGCCGCTTGAGCGGATTCCGACCAGCCTTCTCCGCCATCCAGAGCTTGTGCAACGCGAAATAGCGTGGGTCGGGGGCTACGATCCGTGCGGGCGCGTTGTTACGGGCGATGACGACATGGTCGACCTGTCGCCCCAGCAGTAGCCATTCCTGCTCGGGGAGCGCGATCGGCCTAGGCTGATCCTTGCGGAACATCCCGTCAATCGTGCTGGGAGCGGCCAGGATCTCGACCTCATATGCCTTGGCATTGCGTGCCTGAAACTGGCGCTCGGTATTGACGCTATAGGTCCGATCGACAGCCTTCAGCATCATCCAGATCGACGATATCTCGTCAGCGGGGGGCTCGGCGGTCCACGCGAGGTCAAAGTCTAGCGTTTCCTCCGGAACGTCGCGGATCGCGCCGCCCGCTTCGATATGATAGGCGGGCATTGCGTTCGTGCCGACCACCATGAGGTGGCTGCCGAGAAGCTGGCGTCGATCGGCCTCGCGCAGGATTTTTCCTGCTTCCGGATCGATCATCGGTAAATGGAGCGAGCGATAGATGCGCGCGCGCTCGGCGAGCATCGTTCGGCTGGCCTCTATGCGCGCTTTGACCTCTTCCTTGTCGCTCTTGTAGGCATCGAATTGCGCCTGCTTCTCGTCGTCCAGCCGACCGAGGCTCTTCATATTGCCTTCCCGATCGGTGAGCTCATAGAGATAAGCGTTTCCGGACACCTCCTTGATCCGCAGATTATATGGCATTTCGGCGAGTGCGCGCTCGGAGTCGCGCCATACCTCATATTGCTGGCGAATGTTGATCAGGTTTCGCGCCTGTTCATCGCTGAACGGAGTGACAGCTTTCATATTACCCTGCTTTCTCTGCTTTCCTCTATATGCAGGGTAAACCGCCATTTTACAAGAAATTGCCCTGTATCAGTAGATTCTTACCGAAAAGCAGGGCAAATCCTCATTGGCTCTCTATATGTTTCCCGCTTAGAAGAGTGAGCGGCGGCTCGCGGAATGATTGCGCCGAGTTTTGTGCCGGGCGCGGCGGCGAACCATCATAACCTTGTTCTGTGGCGATGGGGGCCGGAACTGCCGCACCGGGTCATCGTCTATGATCCGAGCGGACGCCTCCCGAGAATCAGCTTAGCTGGCCGCAGATTGGGCAGTGACGAGCCGTATCGGTCCGCCATCCTGACTTCTGCATGAGATAGCCCTTCGCATTGCGTCGTGCTGCATCATCGCGCGCCATAACCGTCCTATGCGATTTTTCCCGTCCGGCTGATTTTCGGGGTTCGGAAGGCGACGCCGTGTCGCTGGGAGAATCCCTTGACGCCCACCAAACTTCTTGTCGGTCAAATCCTTGTCGTGTTCGCGATCGTCATTGCGGGCGTGTGGGCCGCGACGCAATGGTGCGCGGGGCAGCTCGGCTATCAGCCGCAACTCGGCCCGGCCTGGTTCATGGCTGGAGACACACCGGTCTATCGTCCGTGGGCGCTCTTCCCATGGTGGTATCATTATGAAGCCTACGCGCCGGAGATATTCGACAAGGCCGGCATGCTCGCAGGGACGAGCGGCTTTTTCGGTTGCGCGACCGCCATCGCTGGATCGCTCTGGCGCGCGCGCCAGTCGCGCCATGTCACCACATATGGTTCGGCCCGCTGGGCAACCCCGCGCGAAATCGGCAAGGTCGGCCTGCTCGATGACGCAGGCGTATTCCTCGGCCGCCAGCGTGGACGATATTTGCGCCACGATGGACCGGAGCATGTCATGGCGTTCGCGCCGACCCGCTCGGGCAAAGGCGTCGGCCTCGTCATTCCGACGCTGCTGAGCTGGACCGGTTCGACCGTCATCCACGACATCAAGGGCGAGAACTGGCAGCTCACCGCCGGCTGGCGGGCACGCTTCGGCTATGTCCTCCTGTTCAACCCCACCGATCCGCGGTCCGCTAAATACAACCCGCTGTTGGAGGTCAGGAAGGGCGCGAACGAGGTCCGCGATGTTCAGAATATCGCCGACATATTGGTCGATCCGGAAGGAGCGCTCGAGAGGCGAAGCCACTGGGAAAAACCAGCCACAGCCTGCTGGTTGGAGCGATCCTTCACATCCTCTATGCCGAGGAAGAAAAGACGCTCGCCCGCGTCGCGACCTTCCTGTCCGATCCCCGGCGGCCGTTCGTCACGACACTGCGCCGGATGATGACCACCAATCACCGTGGCACGAAAGACGAGAAGCTCGACGCCGACCCGGCGCAGGGGCGCAAACATCAGCTTCTGATGATGCTCGACGAGTTCCCGGCCCTCGGGAGGCTCGATTTCTTCGAGACGAGCCTTGCCTTCATGGCGGGCTACGGCGTGCGCGCCTTCCTGATCGCGCAAAGCCTCAACCAGATCGAGAAGGCTTATGGCGAGCATAATAGCATCCTCGATAACTGCCACGTCCGCGTCGCCTTCGCTACGAATGACGAGCGCACGGCGAAGCGGATTTCCGATGCTCTGGGTGTCGCGACCGAACAGCGCGCGATGCGCAACTATGCCGGGCATCGCCTCGCGCCCTGGCTCGCGCATATCATGGTCAGCCGGCAGGAGACCGCGCGTCCGCTGTTGACGCAGGGTGAGGTGATGCAGCTTCCGCCTGCCGATGAACTCGTGCTGATATCGGGAATGGCTCCGATCCGGGCGACGAAGCTGCGCTACTTCAAGGATCGTAATTTCCGCGCGCGCCTCGCGCCGCCGCCCGCGCTTTGCGATGGGGATTATCCCGATCGGCCGAAGGGGCGCCCTGACGACTGGAACGGACTGGTTCGCGCTCCGGATCGCAGGCTCGGCAAGGCGGATGAAGAATCCGGTGCCGATGAGGATGGCGGCTTGCAGCAGCAGCGGCATCCTTCGCTCGACGAAAAGCCGCCGCAGGCGGAGCCTGCGAAGCAACTCGAACAGCCTGATCTCGAACGCGACGACCCCGACGCGGCGGCCGACAAGCGCGTCAACCTGCCGGTCGAGGGCGGCACCGCCATCAATCTGTTCGAATGGAATCTGCCGCGCCTGTCGGTCGATATCGATCTTACCTATCTGCCGAACCATGATCGCAAGGATTCAACATGTCCGCCGTGAGCAGGAATCGCACAACTCGCGACATAAATTAGCGAAATGCGCAAGGCACGAAGCCGTTGCTTGGCAGGGCGGAACGGCCTTATGCCGGACCGGCAGCGGGATTCGCCTTCTTGAGCGCGGCCGCTGCTGTGGATGTCAGCATGAACAGCCGATCAGTGTGCATCGGAAACGGGATAAACCCGAGCGATTGATAGAAGTCAGACGCTGCGCCGCTCTTAGCTTCAACCACTATGGCAAAAACGGCTAGATCTTGGGCGACATTGACGATCCGATGCAGCGCGTCGGCTATCAGAATCTCGCCGATCCCTTTGCCTCGCGATTGTTCGTGTCGGGCAAGTCGGCCGATTAAAGCGGCTGGGATGTGATCGTAGCGAGGAAGCTTCGCGGCGACATCATGCGGCACTTCGTCCAACGAAAGGGTGAACGCGCTTAAGCTGTAGAAGCCGACAATCTGGGAATCGTCGTCGAGTGCGACAAAGACGCGCGCGATGTTCCGGCGTTCATCTTGTCCCGCGCGTTTCTGGAACCACTCGCCAAGCTCGACCTCGCCGCAGCGAAAGTGCGAACGGTCATGGCGCTTGGCGAGCGGCTCGAAGGTGAGAGGCAAGCAGGATCAACCGACGACAGATTTATGGCGCTCAAATGCCTTGATCAGTCCATCGGCTGGCGCAGGCGGGGTGACGACCGCTTTCAGGAAGGCGTCGGCATCGGCTTGCGAAAGTCTCATGCGCTCATGTTCATCGAGCACGCGGCGCGCACCCTCATAAGCAAGATCGCCAGCCGTCATGCCGCTTACAGCCATCGCCCGCTTGATGAGCGCTTTGGCAGACGCCGCCACGCGCAACTCCATCCGCTCGCGCTTGGTTTCACGGGATGAAACGGACACCATCAGAAATTCCTTTCGCGTGGTCATATACGGCATTTTGCCGTGCAACGCAATGTCGTGTAAAATGGCTTATCGATCAAAAATTGTTGGATACGTGATCGATAAAGCGACACTCTATCGATCATACCGCGTTGCCACACGTAGGGGACTATGACCGGCTATGCCGTGCCAGTCGCAATGGTTGATTCGGCCTTTTCGATTCCGACTTTCCCGCCTTCACAATCCCTCAATTCGATTCCCATTTTTATGAAAAATGAGTGATGGTATGCATGTTGGTAAATGCAATTGAGGCAGAGATAATATCGAATATTAACAATTACTTAGATTGCCTCTTTGGCTCCCGCTACCTCCAACTTTCTCGTCCCCTGCTGTCGCTGTGTGTCCGGACGACCCCCAGCAGGCCGAACGACAGGGTATTTTCCACCAAAGGGCCGATGCCCGCGCGCGCGCAATGCCGTGAAAGCGGGAGCTTTGGCAAATCCCTGGCAAGCGTTCATATGGATTGGGGATGGGTCGATCAGCCGACTCGCACCGGCTCAAGGGGGAAGAAGATCATGCCGCGTTCCACACTCGGACCCTTCGCCGCGCTTCTGGCGGCGGCGTCGCTTGCGGCGCTTGCCGGGTGCGGCGGAGGTGGCGCACCGCAAGCGAAGGAGGTGGCCGCCGCCGGCGCGCGCGCATGCCCCCGCATCGCCGACACGCCAGTCCGGCTCGCGGGCGGGACGTTCGATATGGGCGAAGAGGATGTCTATGACGAGGAGGGACCGGTGCGGACCACTACCGTCGGCGGCTTCTGGATCGACCCGCACGAAGTGACCAATCGCCAGTTCGCCGCCTTCGTGAAAGCGGCGCATTATGTGACGGTCGCCGAGAATCCGGTCGATGCCAAACAGTTCAACGTGCCCGCCGACCAGATCCCGCCCGACATGCTGAAACCCGGATCGGCGGTGTTCACCCCACCCGATTTCCCGTCGAACCGCTACACCGACTGGTGGAAATATGTCCCCGGCGCGAACTGGAAGAAACCCTATGGTCCGGGCGGCCCCGACGCGGTGCCGAACGAGCCCGTCGTCCACCTCGCCTGGGACGATATGGTCGCCTATGCCCAATGGGCGGGCGGGCGCATCCCGACCGAGGCCGAGTGGGAATATGCCGCGAGCGCGGGACAGCGGTCGAAGAATATCCAGCCCGAAGAGGCGAACAGCTGGCAGGGCGCCTTCCCCAATTACAATGCCGAAACCGACGGCTTCAAGGGCGTCGCGCCGGTCGGCTGCTACAAGCCCAACGCCAACGGCCTTTACGACATGGTCGGCAATGTGTGGGAGGTGACCTCCGACTTTTTCCGCCCCGGCCACGACCCGAAGGACAGCAAGGATCCCAAAGGCCCCGACGAAGGATCGGCCTATGATCCGTTCAGCCCCGACACGCCGTCGCGCACGGTGAAGGGCGGCAGCTATCTTTGCGCGCCCAATTATTGCCAGCGCTATCGCCCCGCCTCGCGCCAGGGCCGCGACCCCGGAATGGGGACAAGCAATGTCGGTTTCCGCCTCGTCTATGACAGGCCGCCTGCGGCTGGTTAGCGCGTGATCATTTTTGATGGAATCGTCATCCCGGCGAAGGCTGGGATCTCGCCGTATCGGCCTATCGCTCCGGTGAGATCCCAGCCTTCGCCGGGATGACGAAAGGAGTGAAGCCGGAATCATCCGCCTCAGGACGGTTCGACGAGCCCCCCGCCGAGCGCGACGTAAAGCGTGACCAGATTGTCGACCTGCGCGCGGCGCAACTCGATCAGCGCCTGTTCGGACGCGAACAAATTGCGCTCGGCGTCGAGCACTTCGAGATAGGTCGACACCCCCTCGCGATAGCGCTTGCGCGCCAGGTCGGCGATGCGCCGCTGCGCCAGCGTTCCGCGTTCCTGCGCCTCGACCTGTTCGGCAAGGTGGCGGCGCCCGGCGAGCGCGTCGGCGACTTCGCGGAACGCCGACTGGACGGTCTTTTCATAGGTCGCGACCGCGATATTCTCACGCGCTTCGGCAACGGTCAGATTGCCCTTGTTGCGCCCGAAGTCGAAGATCGGCAGGCTGATCGTCGGGCCAAAGCTCCAGCTCAGGCCGTTGTTGCCGAACAGGCTGTCGAGCGACGAGGAGGCAAAGCCGATATTCCCCGTCAACGAGATCGACGGGAAGAAGGCTGCGCGCGCCGCGCCGACATTGGCGCGCGCGGCGCGAAGCTGTTCCTCGGCCTGCAATATGTCGGGCCGCGCCACCAGCAGATCGGACGGCAGTCCCGCGGTCAGCGCGGGCGGGCGCGACTGATCGACGAGCGGCAGCGGCGCGGGCAGATCGGCGGGAACCGGCCCACCGACGAGAACGGCAAGGAAATTGTCGGCCTGCGCCTTCGCCAGCTTCAGGCTCGCAAGCTGGGTCTCGGCCTGCGTCAGCAGCGTTTCGGACTGGCGATAGTCGAGCGCCGAGGTCACCCCGGCATCGAGCCGCAGCTTGGCGATGCGCAGCCCCTCGCGCCGGCTCGTCACCGTTGCTTCGGCCAGGACGATCTGCTCCTCCGCCCCGCGCGAGGCGAAATAGGCCGAGGCGACGTCGCGGATCAGCGACAGGCGAAACGCCCGCGCGGCCTGCTGGGTCGCGAAATACTGGCTGCGCGCCGCTTCCGACAGATTCTTCACCCGCCCCCAGAAATCGAGTTCGAAGCCGGTGACCCCGACGCCGACCGAATAGCGGTTCGCCGTGTCGGGGCCGGGCGGCGTCGACAGCGCCGAAAAGGCGCGGCTGCGCGTCGCGTCGGCGCTCGCCCCGACGGTCGGCAGGCGGTCGGCGTCCTGGATGCGATATTGCCCCCTCGCCTCTTCGATCCGCGCCACCGCGATCGCGAGGTCGCGGTTGCGATCGAGCGCGCGCGCGACGAGCGCCTCGAGCTGCGGGTCGGCGAAGAAATCGTGCCACGAAATCTCGGTCGCGCGCTGGCCGAGCGTCACGTCATTCGCGAAACCCTCGGGATAATCGGGCGCGGTCGGCAGCGGCGGGCGGGTCTGCGGCGGCGCGAGATTGACGCACCCCGACAGCATCGTCGCCGCGGCTAGGAGCAGGATCGGCTTACGCATGGTTCGGCTCCTCCTCATGATGGCTTTTCTCGGATGGCGCCGGGGGTCGCTTGCGGCTGATCCACTTGCGCACCGCCAGATAGAAAAGCGGGATGAAGAAGATGCCGAGCAGGGTCGCGGCGATCATCCCCCCCATCACCCCGGTGCCGACGGCGCGGCGGCTCGCCGCCCCCGCGCCGCTCGCGATCACCAGCGGCACCATGCCGAGGATGAAGGCCAGGCTGGTCATGATGATCGGGCGCAGGCGCAGCTTCACCGCCTCCATCACCGCGTCGAGCGTCGACTTGCCCTCGGCCTCCTGCTCGATCGCGAATTCGACGATCAGGATCGCATTCTTGGCGGCAAGGCCGATGATCGTGATCAACCCGACGTTGAAATAAATGTCGGCATTGAGCCCGCGCAGCATCGAAAAGAGCACCGCGCCAAGCACGCCGAGCGGCACGACGAGCAGCACCGACACCGGCACCGACCAGCTTTCGTACAGCGCCGCGAGCAGCAGGAAGACGACGACGAGCGACAGCCCCAGCAACATGCCGATCTGCCCCGCCGACTGTTTCTCCTCATAAGAGATGCCGGTCCATTCATAGGCAAAGCCGGCGGGCAGCGCCTGCGCCAGCCGCTCCATCTCCGCCATCGCCTCGCCGGTCGACTGGCCGGGCGCGGGTTCGCCCGAAATCGTCATCGCCGGATAGCCATTATAACGCTGAAGCTGCGGCGCCTGCGCGCTCCATTCGGCGGTGCTGAACGATCCGAACGGCACCATCTCGCCCGCCGCGCTCCGTACCTTGAGGTCGAGCACGTCCTGCGGCGTCATCCGGCTCGCGGCGTCGGCCTGGAGCAGCACGCGCAGCACGCGGCCCTCGCGGGTGAAGTCGTTGGCGTAAGCGCTGCCAAAGCTGATCGCGAGCGTCGCGTTGACGTCCCCGATCGACAGGCCGAGCGCGCGCGCCTTGATGCGGTCGATATCGACCTTCAGCACCGGCGCATCCTCCTGCCCTTCGGGTCGGACGTTGGCGAGCGTCTTGCTCTGCATCGCGCCGCCGAGCATCTGGTTGCGCGCCGCGAGCAGGGCGTCGCGGCCGCCGCCGCCGCGATCCTGCAGCTTGAAGGTGAAACCGCTCGACGTGCCGAGTTCGGGAATCGAGGGTGGACTCAGCGAAAAGACGAACGCCTCCTTGATGCCCATGAACGCGCCCATCGCCTTGCCGGCGATCGCGTCGGCGCTGTTTTCCTTGCCGCGGCGTTCCTTCCACGGCTTCAGCGGCGTGAACATGATCGCGTTCGCCTGCCCCTGGCCGAAAAAGCTGAACCCGCGCACGAACACGGTGTTCTCGACCTGCGGCTGTTCGGCGAAGAATTTCTTGACCTGGTTCGCGGCGATATCGGTGCGTTGCGTCGTCGCGCCCGGCGGCGCCTGCACGACGGTGATCAGAAAGCCCTGATCCTCCTGCGGCAGGAACGATCCCGGCAGGCGGAAAAAGAGCAAGGCGGTGATCCCGACCAGCGCCAGAAAGACGCCGAGCCAGCGCAGCGGCGCCGACAGCATATGGCCGACCCGCCCCTGATAACGGTCGGTCGTGCGTCCGAACCAGCGGTTGAAACCGTCGAAGAAGCGATCGACGCGCTCGCCGATCGGTCCGGCGCGCTTCACCGTGTCGTGCGGCTTGAGCAAGGTCGCGCACAGCGCGGGCGTCAGCGTCAGCGCCAGCAGGGCCGAAAAGCCGATCGAGATCGCCAGCGTCAGCGAGAATTGGCGATAGATGCCCCCCGTCGATCCGGGGAAGAAGGCCATCGGGATGAACACCGCGATCAGCACCAGCGTGATGCCGACAATCGCCGAGGTGATCTGGCTCATCGCCTTCACCGTCGCTTCATAGGGCGACAGATGCTCCTCGCTCATGATGCGCTCGACATTCTCGATCACGACGATCGCGTCGTCGACGAGGATGCCGATCGCAAGCACCATGCCGAACAGCGTCAGCACGTTGATCGAAAAGCCCGCCATCCAGAGGCCAAGGCACGCGCCGGCCAGCGCGATCGGGACGACCACCGTCGGAATTACCGTCGCGCGCCAGTTCTGGAGGAACAGGAACATGACGAGGAAGACGAGCACCATCGCCTCGGCGAGCGTCTTGACCACTTCCTCGATCGACAGGCTGATGAAGGGGGTGGTGTCATAGGGGATCGACCAGGTGACGTCGGGCGGGAAGCCCTTCGACAACTCGTCCATCCGGTCGCGAATGCCCGCGGCGGTCGACAGGGCGTTCGCGCCGGGGGTGAGCTGGACCGCGAGCCCCGCCATCGGCTTGCCATTGAGTTCGGACGAAAAGAGATAGCTTGCGGCGCCGAGTTCGACGCGGCCGACATCGCCCAGCGTCACCGCCGACCCGTCGGCGTTGGCGCGCAGGATGATGCTTTCGAACTGCTCGGGCTTGGTGAAGCGGCCCTGGGTCGTGATCACCGCGTTGATCTGTGCGCCCTTGGCGAGCGGCTGGTCGCCGAGCTGGCCGCCCGGGGTCTGGCTATTCTGTTCCTGCACCGCGCCGAGCGCTTCGGCCGCCGACAAATGATAGGAGGCGAGCTTTTGCGGATCGAGCCAGATGCGCATGGCATATTCGGGCGCAAAGGCCTGGACGTTGCCGACCCCGTTCACGCGCCGCAGTTCGTCGAGCACGCGCGTGTTCGCGAAATTGTTGATCTCCATCGGGTCGGTCTTGCCGCTCTTCGAGGTGATCGCGACGATCAGCAGGAACCCCGAATTGGCCTCGGTGACCGAAATGCCCTGGCGCCGCACATCCTCGGGCAATCGCTGCTCGACGCGGCGGAGGCGGTTCTGGACCTCCATTTGCGCATTGTCGATGTTGGTCCCCGCCTCGAAGGTCAGGGTGATCGAAGCAGTGCCGTTCGATTCGCTGGTCGAGGCCATGTAGAGGAAGCCCTCGACCCCGTTCAGCTCCTGCTCGATCACCTGGGTGACATTCTGCTCGAGCGTCCCGGCGTCGGCGCCGGGATAGGTGACGCTGATCGTCAGCGACGGCGGCGCGACCGACGGATATTGCTCGACCGGCAGGCTGCGCAGCGCGATGATGCCCGCGAGCAGGATGCCGATGGCGATGACCCATGAAAAAATGGGCCGGTCGATGAAGAAACGGGGGGTCATGCTATCGCTTTCAGCGCTTGGTCGTCGCGGTCTTGGGCGGCGCCGTCCTGGCCGCCGGGGGCCGGGTCGTGGCGGTTCCCGCGACCTTCACCGTCTGCCCCGGCTGGACCTTTTGCAGGCCATCGACGATCACGCGGTCGCCGGGCCGCAGCCCCTCGACGATCGCCCATTGCCCCAATTGCATCTCGCCCAGCTTCACCGGGCGCAGCGTCGCGACATTCTTGGCATCGAGGATCATCACCGTCGCCGCATCGGCCGACAGCTTGACCGCGCGCTGCGGGATCAGCATGCCGTTGGGCCGCACCCCCGCCTTGATGCGCGCGCGCACGAATTGCCCCGGCAACAGCGCGTTGCTGGTGTTCGGAAATTCGGCGCGCAGCGCCGCCGTGCCGGTCGCCTCGTCGATCGACAGGTCGAAGAAGTCGAGGTGCCCGACCACCGGATAGGGCGTGCCGTCCTCGAGGATCAGCTGGACCTCGACCCGGCCTACCGGCGGGAATTCCAGCCGTCCCGATTCCATGTCGCGGCGGATCGCCATCAGGTCGGAACTCGACTGGCCGAAATTGACATAGACGCGGTCGATCTGCTCGATCGTCGTCAGCAAAGTGCCCTGCGCGGCGCTGACCAGCGCCCCCTCGGTCACCTCGGCGCGCCGCGCGCGGCCGCCGATCGGCGCGGTGACGGTCGCATAGCCCAGGCTGAGCCGCGCCGAATCGAGATTCGCCTGCGCCGACTGGACGTCGGCCTCGGCGGTGCGCTGCGCCGCGACGGCGGCGTCATATTCCTGCTTGCCGATCGCCTGTTCGGACAGGAGCGGCTGATAGCGGTTCACCACCTGCCGCGCGTTCGCCGCCGTCGCCTGCGCGCGGGCAAGCTGCGCGCGCGCGGCGTTGACGTTGGCGGTCAGTTGCCGGGGGTCGATGCGGAACAGCGCCTTGCCCGCGGCGACATAGCTGCCCTCCTCGAACAGGCGCCGTTCGACGATGCCATCGACGCGCGCGCGCACTTCGGCGGTGCGATAGGCCTGGACGCGGCCGGGCAGTTCGATGACGTTCGGCACCGCCTGGGTGCCAACCGTCACGATATTGACCTCGGGCGGCGGTGGCGCGGGCGGCGCCTCGGACGAGCAGGAAGCGAGCGCGAGTGCCAGCGCAGCGCAGGCGGCGCTTGCCACGGGACGAAGGCGAATCATAAGAACCCCTGGAAAATCGATGTTTGCTGAACGTGGAACGGGCTTGAACCGTTGCATTGAATCGCCATGTAATGTAAATTACAGCAAAGAGCAAGGGAGAGAAGAAGCGTTGGACAAGTGCGAATCAGCCCCGTGCCGGATGGACGGACCCAGCCCGCGCGAACGGCGGCACGAAGCGATTCTCGATGCGGCCGAGGCGCTGTTCATCGAACAGGGCTATGACCGGACGAGCCTCGCCGAAATCGTCCGGCGCTCGGGCGGTTCGCTCGCGACGCTCTATGAATTGTTCGGCAACAAGCAGGGGCTGCTCCATGCCATCGCGATTCGCTGGCGCGACGAAACGATGCTCGAACGCATGGAGCGCGCGCCCGACGACACGCGGGCCAATATCGATGTCCTGATGGGCTATGTGGCGCGCGAATGCGAATTCCGGCGGTCGCCGCGCGCGATTGCGCTGATCCGGATGCTCGTTTCGGAATGCCTGCGCGACCGCGATTTCGCGGTGCAAACCTACCGCGACCTCCACATACCCGCGATCGAAGAACTTTCCGAGCTTTTCGCCTGCTGGACGACGGCGGGCAAGGCCGAGATCGACGACGCGGAGGCGGCCGCCCATCTCTTCATGTCGATCCTGACCGGCGATTCGCTGCTCAGCACGCTGGCCGGGGTCGAAGCGGGCATCCTCGACGAAGCGCAGGTCCGCTGGCGGCTCCAGCCCTTCATCAGCCATTTCAAGATCGTCTAGGGCCGATCGACATTCAGAAGATGGCGAGTCGAAAATGGCGGTTTTTCGCGACCCGGAGCGCAGCGTGCTGTCTGCACGTGAGCACCGGAAGCGCGGAAAGTCGCCATTTGCAGGCCGCCAGAGCTGAATGTCGATCGGCCCTATATGTCGGCCCCGCCCCCCAGCGCCTGATAGAGCGCGACATAAGCGGTCAGCCGGTCGGCGCGAAGCTGGATCAGCGCCAGGTCGACCGCGAGCAGCGCGCGCTGCGCGTCGATCTGTTCGAGATAGGGCGAATAGCCGGCGCGATAACGGTTGGTCGCGTGGCGCAGCACTTCGGCGACGGCGCTATGCTGCGCGAGCAGCGCCTGTTCCTGCACGCCGAGCCGGTCGATCAACGCAAGCTGGTCCTCGACTTCGCGGAACGCGGTGAGCACCGCCTTGCGATAGGCGAAGGCCGCCTGGTCGCGCTGCGCGGTCGCGGCGTCATATTGCCCCTGCAGCCGCCCGCCCTGAAAGATCGGCGCCAATATGCTGCCGCCGATCGACCAGATGCTGATCGGATCGCCGAGCAAGTCCGACGCCACCGCCCCCGCCGAGGCCGAAAGCCGGATCTGCGGCAGGAACCCTGCCCGCGCGGCGCGCAGATTGGCGTCGGTCGCGGCGAGCGCATATTCGGCCTGCGCGATATCGGGCCGGCGGCGGACGAGGTCTGACGGCAGCACGGCGGGCACCGCCGGCGTCGCGAGCGCATCGAAGCTCGCCCCGCGCGCGATCGCGTGGGGCGTGTCGCCGACGAGCAGCGACAGCGCATTTTCCTGCCGCGCGATCGCCGCCTCGATCGCGGGGATCTGCTGTTCGGCGGCGCGATATTCGGCTTCCGACTGACGCAGTTCGAGTTGGGAGGTATAGCCCGCCTCGGCCCGGTCGCGCGCGATGCGCAGCGCTTCGCCGCGCGAAACCAGCGTCTGCTTCAACAGCCCGCGCCGCGCGTCGAGCGCCAGCAGCGTGATATAGCCGCTCGCCGCGGCCGCGCTGACCGATAGCGTCGCCGCTTCGCGCGCCGCCGCGACCGCCGCGGCATTGGCCCGCGCGGCATCGCGCCGCGCCGCATTGCCGCCGAACAGGTCGATTTCATACGCCGCCTGAAAGCCCGGCTGCTCCGAAACGCTCTCGCTCGGCTGACCAAAGGCGTTGACCGTCCGCGCGTCCGATCCGGACAGGCTCGCCGACAGCGTGGGCAGCAGCAGCGCGCGCGCGACACGCTCCTGCGCCCGCGCCTCGGCGACACGCGCCGCGGCGATCGCTAGGTCGCTGTTGTTCGCGCGCGCCTGCTCGACCAGCGCGGTAAGCTCGGGATCGCCGAAGCGTCCCCACCAGGCGGCGTCGATCGCGCCCTCGGCGGGCAACGCCGTGCGCCAGTCGGCGGGCGGCGCGACGGCGCTCCCCGCCGGGCGCGGCGTCAGCCCCGGCACGCAGGCGCCGAGGAGCAGCGGCAGCAGCAGCGCGGCGCGTCTCATCGCCCGCCATCCGTACCGGCGCCGTCCGTATCAACCGTGGCGACGACCGACATGCCCGGCCCCAGCCGCGCCGCGAGCTTCTGCCCCGGATCGATGCGGATGCGCACCGCGATCCGCTGCGGCACCTTCACGAAATTGCCCGATCCGGTGTCGGGCTTGATGACGCTGAACTCGCTGCCCGCCGCGGGCGCGACGCTTTCGACCGTTCCTCTCAGCTCGGCGCCGCCGAGCGCGTCGACCCGCATCCGCGCCGCCTGCCCGACGCGGATGTTCGCGGTCTGCGCTTCCTTGAAATTGGCGACCACCCAATGGGTTTGCGGCACCAGATACATAAGCTGGGTGCCTGGATTGACGAGCTGCCCGACGCGCACCGACACTTCGCTGAGGCGGCCCGAGCGCGGCGCGCGAACCTCCGTCCGGCGCAGGTCGATCACCGCGAGCCCGCTCGCGGCCTTGGCATTTTCCACCCCCGCTTCGAGCCCGCTGCGCCCGACGGTGACCGAGCGCACCTGCTCGACCGCGATCTGGCGCTGCGCCGCGGCCTGGCGCACCGCCGCCTCGGCCTGGCGGAGCGCGGCGAGCGTCTGGTCGCGCTCGCGCAGCGACACCGATCCCGCATCGACCAGTTCGTTGACGCGGCGCATGTCGGCCTGCGCGCGCTGAAGCTGCGCCTGTGCGTTGGCGACGGCGGCATCCTGCAACCGCACCTGCGCTTCGGCCGAGCGCTGGCTCTGCTGGCTGTTGCTAAGGCTCGCGGTCTGCGCCGCGATATTCGCCGCGCCCTGCGCGGCGCGCTGGCGATAGATGCTGTCGTCGATCCGCACCAGCACCTGCCCCGCAGCGACATGCTCGAAATCCTGCACCAGCACTTCGGTCACATAGCCGCCGACCTGCGGCGCGATGATCGTCGTCTGGCCGCGGATATAGGCATTGTCGGTGGTCTGGCTGTCGGGCCGGAAGGGCGGCAGGCCCCAAGCATAGAGAATGGCAAGCGCCCCGGCGAGGATGATCGCGCCGAACAGGATGATCCGGCCGCGCGACTGCGGCGGCCGCCAGCCCGCGGGTGGCGGGCCGATCTGATCATCGGGCGACCCCTTATGCGCTTCGGGCGCAGGCTCTTCAGCAGGGGGCGGTGCGGGCGCCTTGCGAGCGACCTCGGGCGTTTCCGGCTGCGGCGTGTCGGACTTGTCGTCGCTCATTGGTTTTGCGCCCTCATTTTCTGCAATGCTTCCAGTTCCTTCGCCAGCGGGTTGTGTCCGCGCCGCCGGTTGTAGGCCCAGCGCACGAACAGCGGCACGAATGCCAGCGCCGCGAAGGCGCCGATGACGAAGAAGACGTCGTTGAACGCCAGGATCGTCGCCTCGCGCGCCGCCTCGCGCACCACCTGCGACCCCGCGACCGCGCTGCGCAGCGCCGGGTCGGTCATGTCGCCGGTCAACGCGCCGGCCAGGCTGTTGAGTCCCTGCGCGACCGCGGGATTGTTGGTCGAGATGCTCTGCCCCAGCGTCATCAGATGCGCCTTGGTGCGCAGGGTATGAAAGGCCGACAGCGCCGCGACCCCGGCAAGGCCGCCGAGCGTCTGCGACAGGCTGAACACCCCGACGAAGCTGACGAGATAGGACGGCCCCTTGGTCAGCGCGCGGAGCAGCCCCTCCATCATCATCGGCCCCATGAAATAGACCGCGGCAAAGGCGATCGCCGCCTGCGAGAAATAGAGGTTCACCGGCCCGGTGCGCAGCCCCGAATGGGTATCGAGAAAGGCGCCGACCGCGATCACCGCGAGCGACACCAGCACCGGGCGGCGCAGGTCGGTGGGGTCGAGCCGCAGGATCGCGAGGATCGCCCCCGCGAGCGTCGCGCCGGTCAGCACCCAATAATAGGTGACGAGCTGGTCGTTGATGAGGCCGGTCGCCGCCAGCAGCCCCGATGCGCCGAAATTCTGTTCGGAGGTCAGCACGCGCACCAGCGCGCCGACCAGCGCGAACTGGACGAGCGCCGCGCTCCCCATCCAGCGCGTCTGGAGCATCGGGTTCTGGCGGTTGTGCTCGATCAGGAACGCCGCGCCGATCAGCACCACCGACGCCGCGAGCGCGCCGCCGAGCCACGGGGTCGACCACCACTGGATCCGCCCCTGCACCAGAAAGGCGCAGAGCAGTCCGACCCCGACCGCCAGCATCGGAAAGGTCAGCATGTCGAGCTTTTCAAAGGATTTGATCGTCTCGCCCGGCGGCACCTGCAACAGAAAGACCAGCCCGACGGCGACGAGCGACAGCGCGAACTGGAAATGGAACAGATGCGCCACGTCGCCGTCGAACAGCAGCAGCGGCGAGATCGCGCGCGCAAAGGGCACCGCGACCTGAGTCAGGCCGATTGCGAGCAGGAACCCGGCGATGCGCCTTTCCGCCGGCAGGCCCTGCATCAGGTAAAAGGCCGCGAGCGTGGTGAGGCCGCTCGCCGCGATCCCCGCCACACCGCGCGCGATCAGCTCCATCCGGTATCCGGCGTCGAAGAGCTGGAGGAAATTCGCCATCAGCAGCGCGATGATGACCACGCGCACGAAACGCTGGATGCCGAACTGCTGGCGCGATTTATAGAGCAGGATGCTCATGCACGCATTCGTCATATTATAGGCGACGGTCACCCAGCCGGCCTCGGCCGGGGTCAGGTCCATATGCCCCTGCAAACCCGTCAGGTTCGCGATCAGCAGGCCGTTCGTCATGCCGCCGATGATCGCCAGATAGACGCCGATCAGGAAATAGCCGAGCTTGCGCCCCGCCGGATGATCGGGCGACGCGGGCGAGCCCGGCATGAACGGCCGCTCGTGCGGCTTGAAGACATAGTCTTGCGCCGCGGCGGCGCTCGGGGACGCCTCAGCCATGCGATTCGTCCTTTGCCCCAACGCCGTTTTGTCGCGCGGTTTGCAGGATCGGACCCATGAGCATCGCCGCGGCACAATATGCGCGGGCGCGGCGCGCGAAAACCTTTTTCGCTACCCGTCCCTCAGGCCGCCCCTCAGGCTGCTGCCTCGCCCGCCGCCGTGGTGGCAAGGTCGCTGCGCGCATGGCGCAGGACGTCGAGCCCGCCCCAGATCGCGAGCCCCGCCATGATCGCCGCAACCAGCAGGTCGGGCCAACCCTGTCCCGTACCGAACACGCCGAGTGCCGCGGCCATCACCGCCAAATTGCCGATCGCGTCATTGCGCGAGCAGACCCAGACCGACCGCATGTTCGCGTCGCCGGTGCGATAGCGATAGAGCATCAGCGCAACGACGACGTTCGCGACCAGCGCCGCCGCGCCGATGATCCCCATCGTCTCCGCCTCGGGCGCGCTGCCGGCGAAAAAGCCCCAGACCGCCGAGGCCAAGACCCAGAGCCCAAAGGCAAGCATCGTCGCGGCCTTGAGCAACGCCGCGCGCGCCCGCCAGGCGATCGCCATGCCGGCGACGCCCAGGCTGATCGCATAATTCGCACTGTCGCCCAGAAAGTCGAGCGCATCGGCCTGCAACGCGCGCGAATCCGCGGCGACGCCCGCGGCAATCTCCACCGCGAACATCGCGGCGTTGACGATCAGCGCGATCCACAGCACGCGCCGCCATCTGGGGTCATTGAGCGCGGTCTTGCCGCTTTTCCCCGCACAACATTGATCGGCCATCGCCGCAGCCTCCTTCTCATCGGGTGGGCTTTCCGGCGAAAGCGTCCCGCTTGGTTCTTCGAGTCGGCGTCCTATATGCAGCCTGTAGCAACTACAGGGTCAAGCGATGAAGATCGGCGAATTGTCGCGTGCCACCGGCACGAATATCGAAACCATCCGCTATTATGAGCGGATCGGCCTGCTGCCCCCGCCCGCGCGCACCGGGGCCAATTACCGCGATTATGGCGCCGAACACCGCTCGCGCCTCAGTTTCGTGCGCCATTCGCGCGACCTGGGCTTCACGATCGAGGAAGTCCGTTCGCTGCTCGACCTGTCCGATCATCCCGACCGCGACTGCGCCGACGCCGACCGCATCGCGACCGCGCACCTTGACCAGGTCGAGGAAAAGATCGCGCAACTGTCGGCGCTCCGCGACGAACTCGCCCGCATCGTCGGCCGCTGCCGCGGCGGCCTGGCGGGCGACTGCCGCGTCATCGAGGCGCTGGGGGATCACGGGCAATGCGAGGGCGCGCATTAAACCTCCCTCGTCATTCCCGCGAAAGCGGGAATCCAGCGAGCGATCAACGCAACTGGGTTCCCGCTTTCGCGGGAATGACGAGGGAGAATATGGGGAAAGGTGGGACGATTCTGTTGCCCGGCTCGTCCCCAGCCGCTGGTATCCGATTCTGTTGCCCGGTTCGGTCCGAACCGCGTTCTATTTGAATAACCTTAGGCCGTGAGGCTTATCGGTTACGCAGCCAGAGCGAGTGCTTCGTTATCGTTAGCACCTATTGGTTTTGAGCCTTGAACGGGTTACTCAGCCCGGGCAAAAATATCGTCTTTGAACACACGTCGATCCTGGTTCGGCCCCGTCAGAAGCCCACCTTTCCTTGCGGATCGGCGGGATTGTGGTGGAGCCGCCGGGTACTGCCCCCGGGTCCGCTGTGTCTATTCCACGACACCATTTATCACCATAGCCGGTCGAAACCGGCACCCCCTATATAGGAAACCCGCCCGCGCTTGGAAAGAGCGCAGGCGGGCGTTCGTCCTGAATCGGCCCCGGCCCGCTCTCGCGTCGGCCGGAAACCCCTATTTTTTCCGCAATTCGTCGCGGATTTCGGTGAGGATATCGACCTCGCTCGGCCCCGCCGGGGCATCGGCGGCCCGGCGCGTCACGCGGTTCACCATCTTGACCAGCAGGAAGATGATCCACGCCAGGATCAGGAAGTTGATCAACGCGGTGATGAAGGCGCCATAACCGACCATCGCGACGCCGGCTTTCTTGAGCGCGACATAATCGGTCGCGGCGATCCCGTCGGGAATGCTGCCGAGCAGGATGAACTTGCTCGAAAAATCGACGCCGCCGAACAGCCAGCCGACGATCGGCATGATCAGGTCCTCGGTCAGCGAACCGGTGATCGTTGCAAAGGCGCCGCCGATGATGACACCGACCGCGAGGTCCATGACATTACCCTTGGCGATAAATTCCTTGAATTCGTTCAGCATCTTGTTGCTCCCCGGATGATCTTTTCCGTATCGGGAAAATGCGCCGGTGATTGCACAAAGGCAAGCACGATCCTATTATGTGTATTGTTGCGGCAAAACGCCGCGCGAGGGAGCTAGATGACCATGTCCTATCGTTCTGCCCGTCTGCTGATCGTGCCGGTTGCCGCGCTGTCGCTGTCCGCCTGCGGCATCAACAGCGTTCCCACCAAGGAAGAGGCCGCAAAGGCCAAGTGGGCGAATGTCGAGGCCGCCTATCAGCGGCGCGCCGACTTGATCCCCAACCTTGTCGAAACCGCGAAGGGCGCGGCGAAGATCGAACAGGCGACGCTCGAGGGCGTGATCCAGGCGCGCGCCTCGGCGACGCAGGTCAAGCTCAGCACCGACGACCTCGAAGATCCGGCGAAAGTCCAGGCCTTCCAGCAGGCGCAGGGCAATGTGTCGAGCGCGCTCGGCCGCCTGCTCGTCACGGTCGAAAAATATCCCGAACTCAAGAGCCAGGCGCGCTTCGCCGACCTGATGACCCAGCTCGAAGGGACCGAGAACCGGATCAATATCTCGATCCAGGATTATAACGGCGCGGTGCAGGACTATAACACGACGATCCGCACCTTCCCCGACATCATCGGCGCCAAGATCGTTCACGGCGCCAAGCCGATGACGCCGTACAAGGCGGTCAGCCCCAATGCGAACGTCGCGCCAAAGGTCGACTTCGGTCAATAAGGTGCGCGCAGCCGCCCTTGCCGCTCCGCTCGCGATCCTGTCGATCGCGGGCGGCTGCAAGGCGGCGCCGGGGCCGGTCGCCGCGAAGGAAACGGCGGCGTGCGACGGCGTCCCCCACATGGCGCTCGCGGGCCGCGTGACCGACGCGGCCGACATCTTGAGCGGCGAGGAGGAAACGCGCCTGTCCGATCGCCTCGCTCGTTACGAAGCACGGACGCAGCATCAGATGGTCGTCGCGACGACGCCCAGCCTGAACGGCGCGCGCGTCGATAATTTCGGAACCTGCCTCGCCAATCGCTGGAAGATCGGGCGCAAGGATCAGGACGACGGCATCCTCCTCCTCGTCGCGCCGAACGAACGGCTCGCGCGCATCGCCACGGGCATCGGCATGGAAAAAATATTGACCGACGACAAGGCATTGGCCGTCATTCATCAGATGATGCCGCAGTTCAGACAGGGCGATTATGCGGGCGGCCTGTCGACCGGTGTCGATGCCATCGCCGCCCAGACCGGAGATACGCCATGAGACCGCTTCTGCTCGGCTGGGCGCTGGGCCTTTCGCTGCTCGCGGTCCCCGCGGCCGCACAGAATTTTCCCAAGCGGACCACCGAACCCGTGGTCGACCAGGCCGACATCATCCCCGCCGACAAGGAGGCCGAGCTCAACCAGCAGCTCGAAAAGCTCAACAAGGATAGCGGCCATCAGTTCGTCGTCGCGACGGTGAACAGCCTCGAAGGCCATGATATCGCCGACTATGGCTACAAGCTCGGCCGCGCGTGGGGGATCGGCAGCAAGGACAATAACGACGGCGTGGTCTTCCTGATCGCGCCGAACGAGCGGCGGATGAACATCTCGGTCGGCTATGGCCTCGAACCCGTGCTCACCGACGCCTTGTCGGGCCGCATCATCCGCGACGTCGTCACGCCGAAGTTCAAGGCCGGCGACATGCCCGGCGGCATCCAGGACGGCGTCGACGCGATCGCCGAACAGATCCAGCTCCCGCCCGAAGAGGCTGCGGCGCGCGCCGCCGCCGCCGACAAGGCCGCGCGCGACCGCGCCGACGACGGCGATTTCGGCGGGCTGTTCTTCATCGGCTTCATCGTCTTTTTCTTCTTCATCCTGCCGATGCTCACCGCCTTCGGGCGGCGCGGCAAGAAGCATCGCCGCCATCGCCCATGGGGCGCCGCGCCGATCATCATCTGGGGCGACAACGACTGGGGCGGTGGCGGCGGCGGTTCCTCATGGGGCGGCGGCGGATCGAGCTGGGGAGGCGGCGGAGGCTTTGGCGGCTTTTCGGGCGGCGGCGGCAGCTTCGGCGGCGGCGGCGCTTCGGGCGGCTGGTAGGGGAACGGGACCATGAAAGTCAGCCATGTCAGCGCCGCCGACCACGACCGCGTCACTGCGGCCGTCGCCGCGGCCGAAGCCGATACGAGCGGCGAGATCGTCACCGTCATCGCGGCGCAGTCGAACGATTATGACGATGTCGCGCTCGTCTGGGCGAGCGTCATCGCCTTTCTCGCCATGTCGATCGTCGCGCTGGCCCCCGATTTCTACCAGGGCCTCTATTACCGGCTCACCGGCGGCTGGGGACACGAACTGACCGCCAACCAGTGGCTCGGGACGGTGATCGCGATCGGCGTCCTCAAATGGATCGGCGTGTGGCTGATCCTGCTCTGGCGCCCGCTGCGCCTGTGGCTCACCCCGCGCGCGATCCTCGCGGCGCGCGTCCGCGCCCGCGCGATCGACCTGTTCAAGGTCGGCACCGAGGCAAAGACGCTGGGACGCACCGGCGTACTCCTTTACGTCAGCCTGCGCGAGCATCGCGCCGACATCGTCGCCGACGAAGCGATCGCGGCAAAGGTCGCGCCCGAAGTCTGGGGCGACGCCATGGCCGCGCTGGTCGATCTCGTCCGCAAGGGCCAGCCCGGCGCGGGCATGGCCGAGGCGGTGCGCCAGATGGGCGCCGTGCTGACCGAACATTTCCCGCGCGGCAGCGAAAATCCGAACGAACTGCCCGATCGGCTGATCGAACTTTAGAGGAAGACCATGCCCCTACCCTCCCCCGACACCCCGGTCGAGACGCGGTGGGAAGGCCGTTTCATCACGGTCAAACAGCAAGGCACATGGGAATATGTCTCGCGCTCGCGCGGCATCCATGCGGCGGTGATCCTCGCGATCGACGACGCGGCCGACGGGCGCCACATCCTCCTGGTCGAGCAATATCGCGTGCCGCTCAAGGTCCGCTGCCTCGAACTTCCCGCCGGTCTCGTCGGCGACGACCATGCGGGCGAAGCGTCGGAAATCGCGGCGCGGCGCGAACTGGAGGAAGAGACCGGCTATCGCGCCGCCGACTGGCGCACCGTCGGCGAATTCTTCAGCTCGCCGGGCATGGTCAGCGAAAGCTTCACCCTGCTCGTCGCCAAGCGGCTGACCAGGGTCAGCGACGGCGGCGGGGTCGATGGCGAGGATATCACCGTCCACCGCGTGCCGCTGACCGGGATCGAGGATTTCATCGCGGCGAAGCGCGCCGAAGGCTGCGGCATCGACGTGCGCGTGGCGCTGCTGCTGGCGGGTGGGTTGCTGGCCGAATAGCATCTGCCGGCCGACACCGGCCGTCGGCCCCGGCCTCTACCGCCCCCCAAAGCGCCAGCGGAGCAGCGGCCGGGCCAGCAGCAGCCCCGCCAGAAATCCGCCGACATGCGCCCAGATCGCGACCGCGCCGAACCCGCCGCCACCCGCGAAACCGAGCGCGAGTTGCAGCCCGATCCACGCCGCGGCGAGCCAGAGCGCGCGCACCCAATGCGCCGGGATCGGCCCGATCGCCGACGTCTGCGTGCGACTGAAGATCAGCGCGAACACCGCGAGCAGCGCCGAGATCGCGCCGCTCGCCCCGATCATCGGCACGGCGGACCCCGGATCGGCAAGATATTGCGCGAGCGCGCCGG
The DNA here is from genome assembly GCF_002993885.1 of Sphingopyxis lindanitolerans. Lineage (NCBI taxonomy): Bacteria > Pseudomonadati > Pseudomonadota > Alphaproteobacteria > Sphingomonadales > Sphingopyxidaceae > Sphingopyxis > Sphingopyxis lindanitolerans. Next base: position 3,870,455 of record NZ_CM009578.1, on the reverse strand, counting down.
CATAGGCGCCGACGAGCAGCAGCACCGCCATCGCCTTGGCCCCCAGCGGCGCCTCGAGCTGGCGACCGATGAACAGCAGCATGACCATGTTGAAGATCAGGTGCAGCCAGCCGCCATGCAGAAAGGTCGAGCTGAGCGGCGTCAGCACGAACGGCACCATCGCGCCGGGCGGCAGGATCAGCTCGGTCCCGAACCGCGCCGGGACGAACCCCGCGCGGACGATCGCCTCGCCCTGAAAGCCGGTGATCTGGAGCAGAACGAACAGAATGACGCAGGCAAGCGCATAGCCTGTGACCAGCGGCGCGTCCTGCGGCTTCATCGCCTTGCCTCCGGGATTCAGACGAATTCGATCTTGGTGACCAGATAATATTTGTCGCCCGACGGCACCGTCACCTCGACCTCGTCATCGACGCGGCGCCCGATCAGCGCCCGCCCCAGCGGCGAGTTATAGCTGATCCGGCCGTCCTTGGCATCGGCCTCGGCCTGGCCGACGATCTGGTAGCGCACCGGCTTGTCGTCCTCGTCGGCGAGGGTGACGGTCGCGCCGAACACGATGCGGTCGCCCGACAGCATCGTCGGGTCGATGATCTGCGCGCGCGACAGCCGGTCCTCAAGGTCGCCGATTGTCGCTTCGACCTGGCCCTGGCGTTCCTTCGCGGCGTGATATTCGGCATTTTCCGAAAGGTCGCCATGCGCGCGCGCTTCCTCGATCGCATCCACGATCAAAGGCCGCTCGGCTTTCAGCGTGGAGAGCTGCGCGCTCAGCTTCTGATAGCCTTCTGCCAGCATCGGCACCTTTTCAACGCTTGCCATTATCCTGTTGTCCTTCGTCAAAAATCCGCCTCGGCGGGTGAGCGCCGGGCGGCTGAGCCGCTGTTTCCGTCGATGTCGGGGGGTGGAGCGGTTCGTCAATAATAGTGCTGAAGCGGTTTTACTTCAAGAGAGTGCGCGCGCAGCGCCCCAATCGCATGCGTTGCGGCATCGCTGCCCGCCGCCGTCGTATAATAAGCGACGTCGGCGGCCAGCGCCGAAGCGCGGATCGACTGCGAATCCTGCAGGCTCTGCCACCCCTCGGTGGTGTTGAAGATCAGTTGCACATCGCCGTCCTTGATCCGGTCGACGATATGCGGGCGGCCTTCGGCGACCTTGTTGACGCGCTCGACCGCGATCCCCTGTTCGACGAGATAGGTGGCGGTGCCGCCGGTCGCGATCACCTGCCAGCCCCAATCGACCAGCCGGCGCACCGGCTCGATGATTCGCGGCTTGTCGCTGTCCTTGACCGACACGAACACCCGGCCATCGGTGGGCAGCCGGTCGCCCGCGCCAAGCTGCGCCTTGGCGAAAGCGAGGTTGAAATTGCTATCGATTCCCATGACTTCGCCGGTGGACTTCATCTCGGGCGACAGGACGGGATCGGTGCCGGGGAAGCGCGCGAAGGGAAAGACCGCTTCCTTCACCGCGACATGCGCGATGTCGCGGTTGATCGTCGGCAGGTCGGCAAGCTTTTCCCCCGCCATCACCCGCGCCGCGATCTTGGCGACGGGCGAGCCCACCGCTTTGGCGACGAACGGCACGGTGCGGCTGGCGCGCGGATTGACCTCGATCAGGAAAACATCGTCGCCCTTGACCGCGAACTGGATGTTCATCAGCCCCAGGACGCCGAGCGCGCGCGCCAGCGCTTCGGTCTGCCGCTCGATCTCGGCGATGATCCCGGCCGACAGGCTGTACGGCGGGATCGAACAGGCGCTGTCGCCCGAATGAACCCCGGCTTCCTCGATATGCTGGAGCACACCCGCGACGACGACATCGGTGCCGTCGCAAAGCGCATCGACATCGACCTCGATCGCGTCGCGCAGATAGCGGTCGATCAGCACCGGGGAATCGCCCGACACCTGCACCGCGGTCTCGATATAATGTTCGAGCTGTGCCTGGTCGTCGACGATCTCCATCGCCCGGCCGCCAAGGACATAGGAGGGGCGCGTCAGCACCGGATAGCCGATGCGCGCGGCGACCGCGACGGCTTCCTCGCGGCTGCGCGCGATGCCGTTCTCGGGCTGCTTTAGGCCAAGCTTGTTGACCAGCGCCGCGAACCGTTCGCGGTCTTCGGCGAGGTCGATCGCGTCGGGCGAGGTGCCGAGAATCGGGATTCCCGCCTCCTCCAGCGCCTGCGCCAGCTTGAGCGGCGTCTGGCCGCCGAACTGGACGATCACCCCGACGAGTTCGCCCTTCGACATCTCGACGTGCAGGATTTCGAGGACATCCTCGGCGGTCAGCGGCTCGAAATAGAGCCGGTCCGACGTGTCATAATCGGTCGACACCGTCTCCGGATTGCAGTTGATCATGATCGTTTCATAACCCGCCTCTTCCAAGGCGAAGCAGGCGTGGCAGCAGCAATAATCGAACTCGATCCCCTGCCCGATCCGGTTCGGACCACCGCCGAGGATGACGATCTTCTTGCGGTCGCTGGGGTTCGCCTCGCACTCGGGCTCGCCAAAGGTCGGGGCTTCATAGGTCGAATAGAGATAGGGGGTCTGCGCCTGAAATTCGGCGGCGCAGGTGTCGATCATCTTGAACACCGGCCGCACGCCAAGCCGATGGCGCAGCGCGCGCACCTCGCCCTCGGTCACGCCGCCGGTCATCGCCTTCACCGTATCGTGGATCAGCCCGCTGCCATGCGCCGCCGCGCTTTTCGATCCCGGCCGCAAATTCGCCGACTGGAGCGCCAGATAGGCAAGCCGTTTGTCGGAAAAGCCCATCGCCTTCAACTTGCGCAGCCCCTCGGCATCGCGCGGCAGGCCGTTTTCGCAAACCTCCTGTTCGGCCGCGACGATCTCGGCAATGCGGTCGAGGAACCACATATCATAACCCGCGACGCGGTTGATCTCGGCGAGCGGCAGCCCTTCGCGGATCGCCTGCGCGGCGTTGAGCAGCCGGTCGGGGGTGCGCTTCGCCAGTTCGCTGCGCAACTGGTCGTGGCTCGCGCCCTTGAGGTGCTCGACGAAGTTGAAGCCCGACAGCCCCGTCTCCAGCCCGCGCAGCGCCTTTTGCAGGCTTTCGTGGATATTGCGCCCGATCGCCATCACTTCGCCGACCGATTTCATCGCGGTCGACAGCGTCGCCTCGGCGCCCTTGAATTTTTCAAAGGCGAAGCGCGGGATCTTGGTGACGACATAGTCGATCGTCGGCTCGAACGACGCCGGAGTGACCCCGGTGATGTCGTTCATGATCTCGTCGAGCGTATAGCCGACCGCCAGCTTCGCCGCGACCTTGGCGATGGGAAAGCCCGTCGCCTTCGACGCCAGCGCCGACGAGCGCGACACGCGCGGGTTCATCTCGATGACGATCAGGCGCCCGTCGGCGGGATTGACCGCGAACTGGACGTTCGACCCGCCGGTCTCGACCCCGATCTCGCGCAGCACCGCGATGCTCGCGTTGCGCATGATCTGATATTCCTTGTCGGTCAGCGTCAGCGCCGGGGCGACGGTGATGCTGTCGCCGGTATGCACGCCCATCGGATCGACATTTTCGATCGAGCAGATGATGATGCAATTATCCTTGCGGTCGCGCACCACCTCCATCTCATATTCTTTCCAGCCGAGGAGCGATTCCTCGATCAGGACTTCGGTGGTCGGCGAGGCGATCAGGCCGCCGCGGACGATATGCTCGAACTCCTCGCGGTTATAGGCGATGCCGCCGCCGGTGCCGCCCATGGTGAAACTGGGACGGATGATCGACGGCAGGCCGGTGCGTTCGAGCACCGCGAACGCCTCGTCGAGCGTATGCGCAATGCCCGAGCGCGCGCTTTCGAGCCCGATCTTGTCCATTGCATCGCGGAACTTGATCCGGTCCTCGGCCTTGTCGATCGCCTCGGCATCGGCGCCGATCATCTCGACGCCATATTTCTCCAGCGTCCCGTCGTTGAACAAAGCCAGCGCGGTGTTGAGCGCGGTCTGCCCGCCCATCGTCGGCAGCACCGCGTCGGGGCGCTCCTTTTCGATGATCTTCGCGACGATCTCGGGCGTGATCGGCTCCACATAAGTGGCGTCGGCAAGGTCGGGATCGGTCATGATCGTCGCCGGGTTGGAGTTGACGAGGACGATGCGATAGCCCTCCTCCTTGAGCGCCTTGATCGCCTGCGTCCCCGAATAATCGAACTCGCACGCCTGACCGATGACGATCGGGCCGGCGCCGATAACGAGGATGGAGGATATATCGGTTCTTTTAGGCATTATTTTATTTTCTCTCGTCGGCGGTCATGGTCGCATTTTCGCGGCGGCCGCGCTCGCAAGTTGCTGCGGCATTCTGGTCGATATTCTCAGGCGGCTGAAATCTTGCAGGATGCCCCGGCAAACATTCAACCGTCTCGGGCGTCGTTCCGCGCGAAACTGCGATAGTCATTCCGTGGATGCGCGCTTCGCCAATTAAGCAGTCAAGTTCGCTGGTTGACGCATCATCCAACGGAACGAAGGACGATCCCATGTGATCGACACCCATAGAATCGGTCTCGAAACGATTAATCCCGCACTTCCTCGCTAACATTGAGCTGAACGCGCCTACCTTTTCCCATTGATAATCGGCTGGCAGGTCAACGTTGTCGTCAACTATCCGGAGGTAAAGACCTACGGGCTCATCCTTCGGCCACAGACTCACGACTGCCGCTGCCAAGGCAACGGGAAGCGCACCTGCCAGCATCCAAAGAAGAGCCGAGCGGTTCATCCCAATCCACCCACAAACTTCTCGAACAAATAGAAGCTGTCCTGCGGCCCTGGGCTCGCCTCGGGGTGATATTGCACGCTGAACGCCTTCTTCCCCGCGACCTTGATGCCGCAGTTCGATCCGTCGAACAGGCTCTTGTGCGTCTCGACCACGCCGGCGGGCAGCGTCGCGGCGTCGACCGCGAAGCCGTGGTTCATGCTGGTGATCTCGACCACGCCATCTTCGGCGCGCTGCACCGGATGGTTCGCGCCGCGGTGGCCCTGGTGCATCTTGATCGTCTTGGCGCCGACCGCGATGCCGAGCATCTGGTGGCCGAGGCAGATGCCGAACAGCGGAATGTCACGGTCGAGCAGCCCCCGGATCAGCGGCACCGCATAGGCGCCCGTCGCCGCGGGATCGCCGGGGCCGTTCGACAGGAACACGCCGTCGGGGTGATGGCTCAGCACCTCGTCGAGGGTCGCGGTCGCGGGCACCACGGTGACGCGCGCGCCGGCCTTGACCAGGTTGCGAAAGATATTGTCCTTCGCGCCATAGTCGATCGCGACGACATGGGGCCTGCTGACCCCCTCCCGCTTGCCGGAGGGGTTAGGGGGGGGCATGTCGGATGGCGCGCCTTCGGAAACAGGCCCTCGCCCGCCCCCTCCCGCAAGCGGGAGGGGGGAAGAATAGCCCTGCCCCAAAGCCCAGACCCCGGCATCCCAATCGCCCGTATCGGTCCGGCTGACCGCCTTCGCGAGGTCCATGCCCTCCAGCCCCGCCCAGCCGCGTGCCATCGCCAGCAACTCGTCGACGTCGAACTGGCCGTCGACGCTATGCGCGATCACCCCGTTCGGCGCCCCCGCGTCGCGGATGCGACGGGTCAGCGCGCGGGTGTCGATGCCGGCAAGCCCGATCACGCCCTGTTCGGCCATCCAGTCGGGCAGGCTCTGGACGCTGCGAAAATTGCTGGGCGCCGTCGGCAGTTCGCGGGTGATGCAGCCGAGCGCGCCGGGAACGCCGCGCTCCATATCCTCGGGGTTCGCCCCGACATTGCCGATGTGCGGAAAGGTGAAGGTGACGACCTGCCCCGCATAGCTCGGGTCGGTCAGGATTTCCTGATAGCCGGTCATCGCGGTGTTGAAGCAAATCTCCCCCACCCCCGCGCCCGCCGCGCCATATCCGACGCCCCACAGGATCGTGCCGTCGGCGAGGACGAGAACGCCGGTCGCGCCATCGGGCTGGCTTTTGGGCGCGACTTTAGGCGCCACAGGGGGATTGGCAGGTGCCATTCAACATGCTCCGGACGGGGGGCTAAACGGCCGACCAAGTAGGAGCCAAAAAAATGATTCACAAGCTATCGGATTTGGAAACTTGCCGCTAGAGAGGGCCTTTCCGAAATTTGCAGCGCATGGGGACACGTATGATTCGTGAGCGTCTTAAGGCTGCGCAGATCGCCGCGATGAAAAGCGGCGACAAGGCGCGGCTCGGCACCATCCGGCTGATGCTGGCCAAGATCAAGGACAAGGACATCGAACTGCGCACCGGCACCGCGCCGGCCGACGACGATGTGCTGGTCACCGACGTGCTGCAAAAAATGGTCAAGCAGCGCCGCGAGTCGATCACCATGTTCGAAGCCGGCGGCCGCCAGGAACTCGCCGATATCGAGGCCGCCGAAGTCGCCGTGATCGAGGAATTCCTGCCCGCGCAGCTCAGCGACGACGAAGCGACCGCCGCGATCAAGGCGATCGTGACCGAACTGGGCGCGGAAAGCCTCAAGGATATGGGCCGGGTCATGGCCGCGGTGAAGGACCGGCTGGGCAGCCAGCTCGACATGAGCAAGGCCAGCGGGTGGGTGAAGGCGGCGTTGTCGTAGGGAGACAGGCCCTCCCCTAATCCCTCCCATAAATGGGAGGGGAACTGGTCGGACCGGGAACGCATATTCTCCCCTCCCGCTTGCGGGAGGGGTCGGGGGAGGGCCTGTTGGACAAAGGCTACAAACGACCGACCGCGAGATCACGCGAACTCCGGCTGAACGCCACCGACGCCGAACGCAAGCTTTGGGCCCAGATCAGCGCCCGAAAAATCGCGGGCGTCCGTTTCAATCGCCAATTCCCCATTGGCCCGTTCATCTGCGATTTCGTTTCGCGCAGCGCCAAACTCGTCATCGAAGTCGATGGCGGGCAACACGCGGTTGATGTAGAAAAAGACGAAGCGCGGACGGCCTATTTGGAAGCACGGGGTTATCGGGTGATCCGTTTCTGGAACAATGATGTATTGGAACGGATCGAAGGCGTCGTGAGCGAGATCGAGCGCGTGCTCGCAGACACGCCCTCCCCTGACCCCTCCCGCAAGCGGGAGGGGGACTCTTGACCCTCACCCCGCAATGGCTCGACGAACTGCGCTCGCGCGTCACCCTCTCGACCCTCATCGGCCGCACGGTGAAGATCACCCGCGCCGGGCGCGAGTATAAGGCCTGCTGCCCCTTCCATAACGAAAAGACGCCCAGCTTCACGATCAACGATGAAAAGGGCTTCTATCATTGCTTCGGGTGCAGCGCGCATGGCGATGCGATCCGCTGGATGACCGACCAGCGCGGCCTGTCGTTCATCGACGCGGTCAAGGAACTCGCCGCCGAAGCCGGGATGGAGGTTCCCGCCGCCGACCCGCGCGCCGCGAAAAAGGCCGAAGAGCAGGCAAGCCTGCGCGACGTCGTGCAGGGCGCCGCCGACTGGTTCACGCAGCAGCTCGGCAGCAGCAACGGCGCCCCGGCGCGCGACTATCTGGCAAAGCGCGGCATTTCGGACGCCACCCGCGCCGCCTTCGGCTTCGGTCTCGCGCCCGACAGCCGCAGCGCACTCAAGGAAGCGCTCAAGAAATTCCCGACCGCGATGCTCGTCGAATCGGGGATGCTGATCGCCGTTGACGAGAAGGAACCCTACGACCGCTTCCGCGGTCGCCTGATGATCCCGATCCGCGACGCGCGCGGCCGGGTGATCGCGTTCGGTGGCCGCATTCTCGGCGATGGCGAGCCCAAATATCTGAACTCGCCCGACACGCCTTTGTTCGACAAGGGCCGCGTCCTTTATAATCTCGACAAGGCCAGCCCAGCGTCGCGGCAGACGAACCGGATCATCGTCGTCGAAGGCTATATGGACGTGATCGCGCTTGCCGAGGCGGGGATCGCCGATGCCGTCGCGCCGCTCGGCACCGCGCTCACCGAGGCGCAGCTCGGGCTGATCTGGCGGATGGTGCCGGTGCCGATCCTCTGCTTCGACGGCGATGCGGCGGGGCAGAAGGCGGCGATGCGCGCCGCGCTGCGCGCGCTGCCGCTGCTGCGCCCCGGTTTCAGCCTCGCCTTCGCGACGCTGCCCGCCGGCCAGGACCCCGACGACATCGTCCGCGCGCGCGGCGCCGACGGTTTCGCGGCGATCCTGGGCGACGCGCAGCCGCTCGTCGAACGGCTCTGGGCGCACGAGGTCGCGGCGGGATCGCTCGCGACGCCCGAGGAGCGTGCCGCGCTTAAAATGCGGCTCCTCGCTCACGCCGACGCGATCGAGGATGCCGACGTCCGCCACCATTATCGCGAGGCGTTCCGCGCAAAGATCGATAGCTTGTTCGCGCGGCAACGCCCCGAACGCGGCCCGCCCGTGCCCTGGGCGCCGCAGCCACAGCGCGGCGGCCGCCGCTACGCGCCCGACCCGCGGCTTCAACCCCCCGCCGACGAAACCCGCGCGCTCAGCCGGACCGGCATCGCCACCCCCTATGCGGCGGCGCTGATCGGCGGATTGCTTCGTTATCCGGAGGCGATGCGGCGCAATGAGGAGGCGCTGTTCCGCCTCGCCATCCCCGATTCCGGCGACGCCGAATTGCTCGGCGCGATGCTTGACATCGCAAATGCCCAAGAAGGGCTTGATTGCGAGGGGTTGCTTGCCATATTGGAGCCGATGAAAGTGTATAATAGGGCGATGACATTGCTCAGAGCCGACGGAATGCACTTCTCATTCAATCGAAGGCTCGAAGGCGAAGAGGCTGATGCGGCACATGAAACCGCGCTGCGCGACCTCGACGAATATATCGGCGTGCTGGTCACCCAGCCCGAAATCCGCGAGCGGCTGGCACAGGCCACCGCGGATTTTCAGCGCACGATGGACGACGAAGGCCTGGCGCGGCAGCAAAAGCTGCGCGCGATGGATGAGGAACTGACCCGCCGCCTGGCCGCGCTGTCCGACAGCAGCAGCCAGTAACGACCCTTTTGACGCCCCTAGGCAGGAAGATTTGATGGCCACCAAGAACACCGCCGAGACCGACACCGACACCGACGGCCCGCTGATCGACCTCAACGAGGCCGACGTCAAAAAGCTGATCGCGCGCGGCAAGAAGCGCGGCTACCTGACCTATGACGAACTGAATGCGGCGCTGCCGCAGGACCAGATGTCGTCGGAGCAGATCGAGGATATCATGTCGGCGATCTCCGACATGGGCATCAACATCGTCGAAAGCGACGAGGATGTGCAGGAAGAGGCCGACGCCGAACCCGACGAGGAAGTCGATGTCAGCGCCGGCACGGGTTCGGTTTCGAACCCCGCGATCGAAAAGAAAAAGGAAACGATCGACCGCACCGACGACCCGGTGCGCATGTATCTGCGCGAGATGGGCGCGGTCGAACTGCTCAGCCGCGAGGGCGAAATCGCGATCGCGAAGCGCATCGAGGCGGGCCGCGACACGATGATCCTCGGCCTGTGCGAAAGCCCGCTGACCTTCAACGCGATCATCGAATGGTCGAACGCGCTCAACAATGGCGACATGCAGCTGCGCGAGATCGTCGACCTCGAAGCGATGCTGTCGAAGGATCCGGCGCCCGAAAACCTTGAAGAAGAAGGCGCCACCGACGACGGAGAGATCAGCGAAAAGAACGCCGGCGTCTCGTTCAAGGACGAGGATGAGGTCGAGGAAGAGCCCGCCGCCGACGGCGACGACGAGGATGGCGAAGGCACCTCGGGCAAGCGCGAGAATTTCGAGGAAGACGACGAGGACAATACGCTGAGCCTCGCGGCGATGGAGGAATTGCTCAAGCCCGACGCGCTCGAGAAATTCGCCAACATCACCAAAAGCTTCAAGGCGTTCCAGAAGCTCCAGAACGCGCGGCTCGAATCGCTGTCGGGTGGCGAGGATTTTCCCGCGGCGTCGGAGAAGAAATATCACAAGCTGCGCGAGGAACTCACCGCGCAGGTCGAGAGCGTGCAGTTTCACGGCACCAAGATCGAATATCTCGTCGATCAGCTCTACAGCTACAACCGCCGCCTGACCGCGCTGGGCGGCCAGATGCTGCGCCTCGCCGAGCGCCACAAAGTGCCGCGCAAATCGTTCCTCGACAATTATGTCGGGCGCGAGCTGGAAGAAAACTGGATCGAGAGCGTCAGCGGACTCGACAAGAAATGGGCCGCCTTCGCCGAGAACGAAGCCGGCGCGGTCGACCGCATCCGCATCGAGATCAGCGAAATCGCACAGGCCGCGGGGATGAGCCTGACCGAGTTCCGCCGCGTCGTGAACATGGTGCAAAAGGGCGAACGCGAAGCGCGCATCGCCAAGAAGGAAATGGTCGAGGCGAACCTGCGCCTCGTCATCTCGATCGCCAAGAAATATACCAACCGCGGCCTGCAATTCCTCGACCTCATTCAGGAAGGCAATATCGGCCTGATGAAGGCGGTCGACAAATTCGAATATCGCCGCGGCTACAAATTCAGCACCTATGCGACCTGGTGGATCCGCCAGGCGATCACCCGCTCGATCGCCGATCAGGCGCGCACGATCCGCATCCCGGTCCATATGATCGAGACGATCAACAAGCTCGTGCGGTGCAGCCGCCAGTTCCTCCACGAAAGCGGCCGCGAGCCGACGCCCGAGGAAATGGCCGAACGGCTGTCGATGCCGCTCGAAAAGGTCCGCAAGGTGATGAAGATCGCCAAGGAACCGATCAGCCTCGAAACGCCGATCGGCGACGAGGAAGACAGCCATCTCGGCGATTTCATCGAGGACAAGAACGCCGTCATTCCGGTCGATGCCGCGGTGCAATCGAACCTCAAGGAAACGGTTACGCGAGTCCTGGCGTCGCTGACGCCGCGTGAGGAGCGCGTTCTGCGCATGCGCTTCGGCATCGGCATGAACACCGACCACACGCTCGAAGAGGTGGGCCAGCAGTTCAGCGTGACCCGCGAACGCATCCGCCAGATCGAGGCCAAGGCGCTGCGCAAGCTGAAGCACCCGTCGCGCAGCCGCAAGATGCGCAGTTTCCTCGACCAGTAAACACCGACACCGAACCACGCCCTGCCCGCGCCCCGTCGCGGCGGGGCGTTTCACCGCCGACAGTCACCCCCGCGCAGGCGGGGGCGACGGTCGGCGACTTGTGCGCCGCACAAAAAACAGGTGCGCGCCATCTTCAAATCTTCACCTTTCTTCCCCAGATAGCAGCGCGTCGGGGCCATGGCTTTCATAGCCCATTCATCTCCCGCCACTTAATGGCGATTCATCCCATTATGTGGGGAAACCATTCATATCCAGGGAAGACAGACTCACCGGCTCGACCCAAAAAGCCCCGGAAAACCGGGAAACTGCCCAATTGGCACGCCCGTTGCTTAGTGATGAGCATCGGCAGGAAACGCCCCTGCCACCAAGAGAAAGACGACAAGATGGACAACGAAACCACCAATCTCTTCCGCCGCCGCGACACCTTCTTCGGTATCTGCGAGGCCGTGGGCCAGGATTTCGGCTTTAACCCCCTGTGGCTCCGCCTCGCCTTCATCGCACCGCTCTTCGTCTTCCCGGTGCAGACCTTCATCGCCTATTTCGCGCTCGGCGTCCTCGTGCTGCTGTCGCGGGCCCTGTTCCCGAACAAGGCCGCCGCGCCGTCGCTGCCGGTCGTTGCCGAGGTTGCCGCCCCGGCCGCCGACGAAAAGGTTGGCGAACTCGCGCTCGCGGCTTGACGCTCGCCGGGCGGGGGCCTCTCCGCTCCCCCGCCCGCACCCCTGCATGGCGCTCCCCGGCGCCATCACCGGACCGGCAAGCTTCCCCGGGCTTGCCGGTCCTCCTGTCTCGATCGGGTGCGTCTCGATCCGGCACAGCGATGCGACGAATCGAGGGTCGCTCATAAACGCCACGTTTACGACGTTGCCCTAAGGCTGGACGCTCGTAGTCCATGCGGCGGGGGGCCAGACCACCGCGACGGACCCTTTTGACAGGCGAGGATCCAGCGTTGAGCCCATCGACCCAGCCCCAATCGCCCCGGCTTGCGCCGCAACCGCGCGGCGTCGCCGAACGTCTCGATCATCTGGTCGCCAGCGACGGCACCGGGGCGCATCCGCACGTTCAATCCGGCGCGCTGTCGAACGGGCCGGAGGCGATGCGCAACCTGGCCGACGCCGTCCATTTCCTCTGCCTGCTCCACGGCCGCTATCCCGGCGTCATCGACAGCGCGGCGCGCAAGGCGGCCAGCCCCGCGTCGCGCAAATGGATGGACGAAGCGGCGCAAGCCTTTGCCCAGGAACGCGCCTTTCTGTCGAAGATCGCCGCCGCGGTCGGCCCGATGCCGAGCACGCCGGGCCAGGCCCAGTGCGAGGCCGCCGTCACCGCGCAGCGCCGCGCGCTCGACATGCTCGCCGAATCGGACCGCCAGGGCTGCGCGATGGGCGCCGCGATCGCGCTGACACTCGACTGGCGCACGATCCGCGTGCTGCTCGACATCAGCGCACAGCGGCTCGAACTTGCGGCGCCGCGCTGCACCTTGCCCGACCTTCGCGACACCGCGCGCGTCGCGGCGCAGATCGCCGACGGCCCCGCGGTCGAACGCGCGATCGCCTTTGGCGCCCAGCAACTCATCGCCCAGCACAGCGGCCTGTGGGATCTGATGGCCGCCCGCGCCGCCAGCCGCGCGCATCCCTGATCCACCCCTCCCGCAGGCGGGAGGGGAGTCTTCTTGCACCGCCCCCTTTGCCTCGCTATGCCACCTCCAATTGACGTTCACGTTAAGGGAAAGGCAGCGCACCGATGCGTTTCGAGGGAACCAGCGCCTATATTGCGACCGACGACCTGAAGGTCGCGGTCAACGCCGCGACGATGCTGCGCCGTCCGCTGCTCGTGAAGGGCGAACCCGGCACCGGCAAGACCGTGCTGGCCGAGGAGATCGCCAAGGCCTTCGATGCGCCGCTGATCCCCTGGAACATCAAGTCGACGACGAAGGCGCAGCAGGGCCTCTACGAATATGACGCGGTCGCGCGGCTGCGCGACGGCCAGCTCGGCGAAGAGCGCGTCCACGACATCCGCAATTACATCAAGAAGGGCAAGCTGTGGGAGGCGTTCACCAGCCCCCAGCTCCCCGTGCTGTTGATCGACGAGATCGACAAGGCCGACATCGAATTTCCGAACGACCTGCTTCAGGAACTCGATCGCATGGCGTTCCATGTCTATGAGACCGACGAGACGATCACCGCGAAGGAACGCCCGATCGTCGTCATCACCTCGAACAATGAAAAGGAACTGCCCGACGCCTTCCTGCGCCGCTGTTTCTTCCATTACATCAAATTCCCCGACCGCGACACGATGGCCGACATCGTCGAGGTCCACTTCCCCGGCATCCAGAAGACGCTGGTCAGCCGCGCGATGGACATTTTCTACGAGGTGCGCGACGTTCCGGGGCTCAAGAAGAAACCCTCGACCAGCGAGCTGATCGACTGGCTCAAGCTGCTGCTGAACGAAGACATGCCGCTCGAAGTCCTCCAGAACCGCGACGTCGGCAAGGCAATCCCGCCGCTGCACGGCGCGTTGCTCAAGAATGAGCAGGATGTGATGCTGTTCGAAAAGCTCGCCTTCATGGCGCGGCGCCAGGGCGGCTGACCCTCAACATTCCGTCATTGCGACCCCGGACTTGATCCGGGGTCGCAATGACGAGGGCTTAAAGCTGATACGCGACCTCGACGTCGCCCCAGCGCCGTCCGCCAATCACCGCGGGCATATAAACATTGCGCACGGTCAGGTAATTCACTCCGTCGCCTTCCTGCCGATAAACGGTCATGAAGAAAGGCGCGGTGCTGCGCTTCGCCGCCATATCGGTTTCGTCGAGCAGGATGCGGCCGTTGCGGCAATGCGCGGTGTCATGTTCGATATCGCCGGTCGGCGCGCGCGAGCATTCGGTGATGTGGGTCGGCAGAAAGCCGTTCATGTCGCCCGCCGACGACATCTTGATCTCGGGATGCTCGGCGACGATCTGGTCGAACAGCGGGCGCCAATGGGCGTCGGCCCAGTCGCACAGGCTGGTGCGAAAGCGTTCGGGGTTCGACCCCGGCACCCGGACATAGTCGGTGTCGAACAATTGCTCCATCGTCAGCCTGCCGTCGGCGATCGCATCCTCGGCGAGCATCACGAAGCGGTCGCGCACGCGCGATGCCAGGTCGACGATCGCCGAATCGGCGGGGCTCACCCCGGCCGAGATCACCGCGTTGAACATCCGGCTCGACACATGTTCCATCGTCAGGATCGAGGTGCGGGTGCCGTCGAGGATCGCGCTGTTGTCGCGCACCGATCCGACGACGCGGTCCATCGCCTCGCGCACTTTCGCGCCATTGGCGTGAACCATCGCGCTCGACTGCGCGATGCGGTCGCTCTGGCCGTCGAGCAGCGCGACAAGGTGCGTCGCGTCGTGCAGCGCGTCGGTGATCGTCTCGAACTGCGCCTCGGCACGGCTCGACTGTTCGACCCCCGACTGGATTTCGGTGACCAGCCCGCTCGCTTCGGCGGCGAGGCTGCCGATCGAGCGGCGGATCTCGTCGGTGGCGCCGCGCGTATTCTGCGCCAGCTTTTTCACTTCGGATGCGACGACCGCGAAGGTGCGCCCGGCATCGCCGGCACGTTCGGCCTCGATCGCGGCGTTGAGCGCGAGCATGTTCGTGGTCTTGGCGATCTGTTCGATCGACTGGCTGACCTGCTGCACCTGCGCCATCACCGCGGCGAAATTGGTGACATGGGTGCCGAGCCGCGCGACGAGGTCGATGACCGAGCGGAATTCGCTGACCGCCAGATTGACGCGCTCCGCCCCCGCGTCGAGCTGTTCGCACGCCCGCGCCGACAGCAATTTCGCCTCATCGGTCGAATCGGCGATCTGGCGCTGGTCGGCCTCGAGCCCGACGACATATTCCTCGAGCCGGCCGAGTTCGGAAATCTGGCGTTCCATCTGATCGGTCGCGCGCTTGATCCGCCCCGCGGCGTCGCTGCACCCGACGGCCAGTTCGCCGCAGTCGCTCGCCACCGACTGGTCGAGAATCGGCGCCGCCGCATTGATCGGATCATATTTCATTGGCTTGCCCGCGTCCCTGGATGATCGCGAAGCTATGCCGGACATTGGTTAACGGCGCGTCAATTTACGGCAGGAGGGCAGAGCTGTTCCGGAGTAGGAAGTTGCCCTTCACTCCGCTGCGGCAGGAGGAGAGCCACGTATCGGGCCGACCCAAAAATATCCGTCGTAATCGCCGCTTTGGTCGGCGTCGGAAGCCGAAGCCAGGGCGATAAAGGGTACGGGGCCGAGGTCCGCACTTCCCCGAGTCGGATGGTTCCCGCAATCGAGCGATTGGTCGGTGACCGGCTTGCCCCCCTGGTTCGCCGAGGGTTTCAACACGCAGTTCCAACTCGTACCCTCGGCGAAACGCATGTTCAGGGTAATCGTGGTCCCATATTGCGTCAGTCGCCTTGCCATCGGATCGAATTGCACGCCGCGCCACGTAACGCTTCCCTTCCGGGCATGGAAATTGCCGGCGAGCACAAGAACCCGATCATATTCCAGGCCGTTTGCAGCCTGGGCGATATTCTCTGCCTGCCCTGCCTCATGGGGCCCTTGTCCCGGCAAATCGGCGAAGCGTCTTGATTGCTCCTCGTCCCTGGGTGCGTTGAATGCGACAATGCGGACGGGCAAGCCTCGCTCCTTGAGATCATGGAGGCGCACGAGCATGTCAAACATCGCCCTGCTGGCGACCCCGTCTTTGCGGCCGCGCCAGCCGATTTCCAAAAGCGACCCGGCAAACTGATTGGCCGGCAGCTTCCAGGCGTCCTGAAGCTTTCGATCATCGGCGGCACTCAGTTCGACCGCAACCAGCGTTCGCTGTCCTTTCGAGCTCAAAGCACAGGCAAGATCGGCGATGAACGCGGGCGCTTGCTGTGTGCCATGCTGCTCGCCGAAAACCACGAAGCGGGGATCGCGATCGACGATAGCGTCCCAGCCCTTGGGGACGCTGCATTGCGAGGATTTCGACGCGTCCGGCAGTTCGCTCTGCCCTGCGACTAAAAGGAACAAACCCGCAATCAGACTCATACCATAATCCCTGCACAACGATGATATATTATATCAATATTCGGAATCTTTACAACAGGTCGTGAGCCAACATACGGAAAAATGGCTTTCCTAAAATGCTCGACGATGGTCTACCCTGCCGAATGAAGCCTTCGTTCGCCCGAACCTTGCCGGCTCTGCGAGACGCTTACGCGCTACCAAAAGCGACAAAGGAGACAATCCGGTTGCTCACGTCCGTATATTTTGTCTCCTTAAGGCCACAAAAGCCCCGATATCGCATCGCCCATACGAGGCTTTTGTGGCCTTAGGCGGCGGGCGCTCCGATCCGCATTCGCGATTCGCGAGTGAAGTTGCGCAGTTTCCTGCCATTTTCCGTTCTCCTTCCTTCGCCTTCCGTAAACGTAAAGTGATTGCGCCCGCCGCGCCGACAGGATAACCCTGCCCCATGTTTTTCGGCTTCCTCGACGAGCTTCGCGCCGCGGGCATTCCCGCCAGCCTGAAAGAGCATCTGCTGCTGCTGGAGGCGCTCGACCGCGAGGTGATCGACCGCACGCCCGAGCAATTCTATTATTTGAGCCGCGCCGTCTATGTGAAGGACGAGGGCCTGCTCGACCGCTTCGACCAGGTGTTCAACAAGGTCTTCAAGGGCCTGCTCACCGATTACGGCCAGAACCCCGTCGACATTCCCGAGGAATGGCTGAAGGCGGTGGCCGAGAAATATCTGACTGCCGAAGAGATGGAGGCGATCAAGTCGCTCGGCGATTGGGACAAGATCATGGAGACGCTGAAGGAGCGGCTCGAGGAACAGCAAAAGCGCCACCAGGGCGGCAGCAAGTGGATCGGCACCGGCGGCACCTCGCCCTTCGGCAATTCGGGCTATAACCCCGAGGGCGTGCGGATCGGCGGCGAGAGCAAGCACAAGCGCGCGCTAAAGGTGTGGGAAAAGCGCGAGTTCCAGAATCTCGACAACACCAAGGAACTCGGCACCCGCAACATCAAGATCGCGCTGCGCCGCCTGCGCAAATTCGCGCGTGAGGGCGCGGCCGACGAGCTCGACATTCCGGGCACGATCGACGGCACCGCGCGGCAGGGCTGGCTCGACATCCGCATGCGCCCCGAACGGCGCAACGCGGTCAAGCTGCTGCTCTTTCTCGACGTCGGCGGGTCGATGGACCCGTTCATCAAGCTGTGCGAGGAATTGTTCAGCGCCGCGACGAGCGAATTCAAGAATCTCGAATTCTTCTATTTCCACAATTGCCCGTATGAAGGGGTGTGGAAGGACAATAAGCGCCGCTGGTCCGAACGCCACCAGATGTGGGACATCCTCCACAAATATGGCCATGATTACAAACTGATCTTCGTCGGCGATGCGTCGATGAGCGCCTATGAAATCACCCATCCGGGCGGCAGCGTCGAACATTTCAACGAAGAGTCCGGCGCGGTATGGCTCCAGCGGATGACCCGCATCTATCCCGCCGCGGTGTGGCTCAACCCGGTGCCCGAGGCGCATTGGGGCTACACCCAGTCGGTCAAGCTGATCAAGCAGTTGATGAACGACCGCATGTACCCGCTCAGCCTCGCCGGGCTCGACGGTGCGATGCGCGAGCTGACGCGCAAGCATTGACGGCGGCCGCATAACCGACAAAGCATCCGCATCCCCGAGCGAAGACGAGGGGCTCGTTCGAGCGAAGCGAGAACCCGCAAGGTCGCTGCCTCGACTTCGCTCGGCATAGCCCCTCGTCTTCGCTCGGGGAGACGGAAGTTTTATATCGAGATCTCCATGATCGACCTCCCGCTCGTCGCCATCCTTCTCCTCACCGGCTTCATCAACCTGATCGGCGCGCTCGCCTATGCGGCGCGGATCGCCGGGGTGCGGACGCGGCGGATCGCCATGTCGTTCGCGCTGTTCAACATCCTCGTGCTCTTCTCGCGCACCTCGAACAGCTTCCTCGGTCCCTTCCTCGCCAAGCGGATCGAGACGCGAATCCACGACGGCAGCGGCGCGTCGCTGTTCGTCGACATGCAGTTCGTCCTCGCCGCCGCCAGCGTCGCGACCTTGATCGGCATCCTGCTCGTCCCCACCGGCCAGCGCATGTTCGCCGCCGCGATCGGCTGGTATCAGGACAATCGCTCGACGACGAAGCTCGCGATGAAGGCCGTCAGCCCCGGCGGGCTGCGCACCCTGCGCGATTCGCTGCGTTTCCCCAGTCTGACGCATCTCAGGAGCTGGCGGATGCCACACGGGATCGGCTGGGGCGTGCTGATCGCCAACTGCCTCGCGCAATCGCTGCTCGCGGTCGGCGTCGTCGCCTCGCTCTATGCCGGCTATCTCGCCCCCGAATTTCGCGTCACCGCCTCGCAGCTTTCGGCGCTGATCAACGGTTTCGCGACCATCCTCCTGTTCGCCTTCATCGACCCGCAACTGTCGGTGATGACCGACGACGCGGTCGAGGGAAAGGTCGACGAGGCCGATTTCCGCCGCGCGATCACCTTCATCTCGCTGAGCCGCCTCGCCGGGACGGTGCTGGCGCAGGCGCTGCTGCTGCCGGCGGCGATGCTGATCGCCTATGTCTCCGTGCATGTCTGAGGCCGAACGGAGCCACAGCCGCTTCCACGCCGTCCGCTCGCGCCTCGAGGCGATGGCGGTCGAGCCGGGCCCGCGCGGCTGGTGCCTCGAATTTCTCGTCTTCGGCTTCAAACAGGGCTGGGCGTGCCTGTTCGGCGCGCTGATGCTGATTCTGCTGCTCGGCACGCACCTCTTCTGGCCCGACGGCGCCGCGATCCACCGCTATGACGCCATCACGATCGGCGCGGTGCTAATCCAGATCGCCATGCTCGCCTTTCGGCTCGAAACGCCAAGGGAAGCGGTCGTCATCCTGATCTTTCACATCGTCGGCACGGTGATGGAATTGTTCAAGACCGCCGCGGGATCGTGGCAATATCCCGAGGAGAGCCTGCTCCACATCGGCGCGGTGCCGCTCTTTTCGGGCTTCATGTATGCCGCGGTCGGCAGCTATATCGCCCGCGTCTGGCGCATCTTCGATTTCCGCTACACCCGCTATCCGCCCGCCTGGACGAGCCATGCCCTCGCCGCCGCCATCTATGTCAATTTCTTCGCGCACCACTGGCTTCCCGACATCCGCTGGCTGCTGTTCGCGGCGACCGCCTTTCTCTTCTGGCGCTGCCAGGTCTGGTTTCGCCCGCTCCACGTCCACCGCCGGATGCCTTTGCTCGTCGGCTGGGGCCTCGTCGCGCTATTCATCTGGTTCGCGGAGAATATCGGCACCTTCGCCCGCGCCTGGACCTATCCCAGCCAGAGGGACGGCTGGCACATGGTCGGGATCGAAAAGCTCGGGAGCTGGTATCTGCTGATGATCATCAGCTTCGTGCTGGTCAGCCTGGTCCAGCGGCCGAAAACGCCATCATCCACAACGACCGCCCGCGGATAACGCCGCTCTGACGCACAATCGGGCTGCGTAGGGTCAGCCCCTTGTCGCGCGATCGCGGCGTCGAAATGGCACGAAGAGGCCGCGCAAGCGGGAACGCCTTGCCTACCGATCCACGCGAAGCCCCTGCCCCGCTTCGGCCCGAGCCCCCCGTCGCCCGAACCCCGTCGCCGGAGCCCTCCCCATCGGAATATCCGAACTCCGAACGCACAAAAGGCCCCGGACGAGAGGTCCGGAGCCTTTTGGTATATCTATGCGATCAGCCGATATTACGGGCTGGTCGGGGTGTCGCTGTTGTTGTCGGTCGCCAGGATGATGCCACCGATGATGGCGGCCAGCGCGACAATGGCGATGATCCAGCTGGTGCTGCCCTCGAGCTCGCTTTCGCCACCCAGAGCCGATGTGGCACGAGCCGAATCAAGCGAGGTAGCAGCCGAAGCGGCAACCGGAGCTGCGATCATCGACGTTGCCGCGAGGGAGATCGCGGCTTTCTTAAGCAGGTTCATCTTCTTCTCCGTCCACTGGAACATAGTCTTATCGAATCACATCAACGCCTTGGCTATCGACGTGAATCTACTCAACCTCTGTAGGCATAGTCCTTGCCGATTGCAACGACGATTTGCCCTACCCGCCATTTGTTATGAATCTGCTAAACCAGCAAAAAGCACCGAATTGGTACCAATTCATCCACGCCGGATATGATCGAGCGGCTCGCTCGTCACCGGGTAGCCGAGATGGTCGGGGATGCACAGATGCGAGCCGCCGTCGCGCTCCTCGATCCACGGCGTCACCAGTTCGACCGGGAAACGCCCGGCGTGCGCCGAAAAATCGGCAAAACCATCGGCCTGCGCCAGCCGTTCCAGATTGCGCCGGGTCGGGAAGATGATCGACACGTCGCCGCGGTCGGCCATCGCCAGCGTGTCGGCCGCGCTGGCCCAGAAGATCTGGCTGTGTTCGGCCTCCTCGACCGTCAATTCGTGCCCGTGCGGCGGCGCGGCGACGGCATAAAAGCGGGTGTCGAAGGTCCGCGCTTCCTTGAAATTCGGGCACCAGCGCGCAAAGGGCACGAGCGTTTCGAGCGCGAGTCGCTCGCCGCGCTCCGCCAGCAGATCGGACAGGAGCGTGCCGTCGAGCAGCGCCCGGCGGGTTGCGGCAATTTCGTGATCGGCGAGCGTCGGCCAGCCGACCGCGAGGCCGGTCTCCTCGATCGTTTCGCGCAGCGCCGCGACCCGCGCCGCGCCCTCGGCATCGCCCGGCGCGAAACCGTGCCGCTCGGCCACCACATGGTCGTCGGGGTCGATGCGCCCGCCCGGAAACACCATGGCGCCCGCCGCGAAGGCCATGGTCGCCGCGCGCTTGACCATCAATATCTCGTCGGGACCGCCGCCGCCCGACGGTCGCATGATGACGAGAGTGGCGGCGGGGATGGCGTTGTCCGGCAGGGCGGACGGCAAAGCTGACGGATTCATGCCCAAGCCTAACTCCGCGCGCCGCGCTTGTCATCCCCATTGCAGCCGAGGCGCCGACGGTGCAGGATGGCGCTCCAGCGGGAGCAGGACCATGGGAATATTGGAAATTCTGGGTGTCGCCGGCAGCCTCAGCCTGCTCGCGGGCTGGCGGCTTTACCTGACCATCCTCGCCACCGGCATCGCAATGCATTTCGGCTGGCTGCCGCTGCCCGAACATCTGAAGGCGCTGCAGGTTCTGGCGAACCCCTGGGTGCTCGGCGTCGCGACGGTCGGCACGCTCGCCGAATTTCTGGCGGACAAGGTCGCATGGGTCGATTCGGCCTGGGACACGATCCACGGCTTCATCCGCCCGCTCGGCGGCGCGCTGCTCGCGCTCGCGCTCGTCGACAGTTCCGATCCGACGTGGCAGGTTGTGGCCTTCCTCCTCGGCGGCGGCGGCGCGCTGCTCAGCCATGGGGCCAAAGCGACGACGCGCGCGGTCGTCAACATCAGCCCCGAACCGTTCAGCAACGCGGCGGTCTCGACCGGCGAAGACGTCGCCACCACCGGGCTGCTCGCGCTCGCCATCGCCTATCCCGCGATCGCGATCGTGATCGCCGTCCTGCTCGCGGGCGCCGCGGTGGTCGTGATCATCGCGCTGCGCCGCCTGCTCCGCAACATCAAGACGACGCTGAAACGCGCGCTCGGCGACCTGCCGGAAACGGAAAGTCTGCCGCCAGCTTAAGGGTCGGCCTTTTCAGGCAAAAACCCGTTCCCCCGCGAAGACCGGGGCGCAATATATAAGGTTCAACCCGCCAGCAATTCCTTGAGCGGCTTGTCCGTATCGGCAAGCTGCTCCGCCGTCGCGACCAGCCCCGCCGTGACGATCATCCGGCCCTGAACATAATCCTTGGTCGCGTTGACGCAGTCGAGCGCGATCACCCGGCCCGCCTTCAAATAGACGATCGAAAAGCTGCGGTTCGCGGGGTCGCCGCGCAGCACCGCCTGGTCGTGCCCGGTCGACAGCCCGGCGGTCTGGAGCTTCAGATCATATTGGTTCGACCAGAACCAGGGGATGGCGTGATAGGGCGCTTCATCACCGACGATGCCTTTCGCGACGACATTCGCCTGGTCATTGGCGTTCTGCACCGATTCAAGGCGGATCGTCGCGCCCTCGGCAAAGGCGTTTTCATGCGCGGCGCAGTCGCCGATCGCATAGATGTCGGGCAGGCTCGTCTTGCAATGGCGATCGACCAGCACGCCGTTGCCGCTCGCGGCGCCTGCCGCGACCAGCGGCCCGGTCGCGGGGATGATGCCGATGCCGACGATGACGAGGTCGGCCGGAATCACCTCGCCATCGGCCAGGCGCACCCCGGTGACATGGTCGCGGCCCTCGATCGCCTCGACGCCGACGCCCAGGCGCAGATCGACGCCATGGTCGCGATGTTCCTTTTCATAGAAGCGCGACAATTCCTCGCCCGCGACCCGCGCCAGGACGCGGTCGAGCGCTTCGAGCAGCACGACCTTCTTGCCCGCCTTGCGCAGCACCGCCGCCGCTTCGAGCCCGATATAGCCGCCGCCGATGACGACGATCTGCCCCGCCGTCTCCGACGCCGCCTTCATCGCGTCGGCGTCGGCGCGGGTGCGCACGCCCTGCACGCCGGGCAGGTCGCCGCCGGGGATCGGCAGCATCCGCGGGCTTCCGCCGGTCGCCCAGACGAGCTTGCCATAGCCGATCGTCTCGCCGCCATCGGTGGTCACGCTGTGCGCGGCCGGATCGACCGAGGCGACGCGCGTGCCGAGCAGCATCGTCACCTCGCGTTCGTCCCAATATTTGGCGGGACGAAGCTGGATGCGCTCGAATTCCTTTTCGCCCGCGAAATATTCCTTCGACAGCGGCGGCCGCTCATAGGGGAGTTCGGATTCGTCGCCGATGATCGCGATGCTGCCCGCGAATTTCTGCGTCCGCAGCATGATCGCCACCTGAGCGCCGCCGTGTCCGGCCCCCACGATCACCACGTCGAATTGCATAATCCCTCCGTTACGGCGCACTCGTTTTTCGGCTGCGCCTCTGGCATGCCGCGGCTGGCGGCACAACAAACATTGGCTATCAGGCGGACAGTATCACCTCGTCGCGCAGCGCCACAAGCGCCGCGCCCAGCGCCTCGACTTCGGCATCGCTGCGCGATCCGGCGACGAACGACGCCGACAGACAGAAACCGGGGGCGATGTCGGCGATTCCCGCGGCAACGGTGCAGACGCCGCGATGGGCATAGCCCCGGTCGATCGCAAAGCCCTGCGCCGCCGCCGCCGCAACCTGCCGCGCATAGGCGTCGAACGGCAGTTCGGCCTGCCAGCGCACCGGGGCATGGCGCCGCGCCAGTTCGGCTTCGCTCGCGCCCTGCACGGCGGCGATCGCCCGGCCCGCCGCGCCGCTGCCGAGCGGCTGGCGCTGGCCGTCGGCAAGGCTGAGCCGCATCCCCGCGTCGCTTTCGGCGCGCGCGGCAAGCTGCATGCGATCGCGCGATACGATCTTCCACAGACCGACCGCGGCTTCGGCGCTCTGAGCAAAGCGCGCCATCAGCGGCCGCGCGCGGTCGGCCAGCCGCGCGGCGCCGGTGTCGCGCAGCGCATCCGCCGCCTGCCACGCCGACGCCAGCCGATAATATTTCGTCCGCGCATCGCGTTCGACCGCGCCTTCGGCGACCAGCGTTTTCAGCAGGTTGAGGCAACTCGACGGGCTGAGGTCGACGACGCGGCCGATATCCGACAGCGTCAGCGCCTCCGTTTCCGCGAGCAGGCGGAGGATGGCGAAGGCTTGCGAAACGGAGCGTACCGGACCGGTCATGGCACTGGAGATATTTTCAACAGGGTGAAAAATCAATTCTTAATGTTGAAATAATGCAGGACGGCGCTTATCGCGCTATCGACACGAATCGAACGGGAGAGCGGCCATGAGCTTATGCCTTGACGGAAAGGTCGTCGCCATCACCGGCGCCGGACGCGGCATCGGCCGCGAACTGGCGCTGCATTGCGCGGCCCAGGGCGCGGCGGTGATCGTCAACGACCCCGGCGTCGCGCAGGCGGGCGACGGCGGCGATGCCGCTCCGGCCGAGACCACCGCCGCCGACATCATCGCTGCGGGCGGCAGGGCCGCCGCCAATTTCGGCAATGTCGCCGATCCCAGGGAAGCCGCGAGCATCGTCGAGGATGCGGTCGCGCAATTCGGCCGCATCGACGCGGTCGTCAACAACGCGGGCATCCTGCGCGACACCATCTGGCACAAGATGAGCTATGAGGACTGGAAGAGCGTCATCGAGGTCAATCTGACCGGCGTCTTCAACGTCTCGAAGGCCGCGACGCCTTATTTTCGCGAGCAGCAGTCGGGCAGCTTCATCCACTTCACCTCGACCAGCGGCCTGATCGGCAATATCGGCCAGGCCAATTATTCGGCGGCCAAGCTCGGCGTCGTCGCGCTGTCGCAGTCGATCGCGCTCGACATGGCGCGCGCCGGGGTCCGCTCGAACTGCATCGCGCCTTTTGCGTGGAGCCGGATGACCTCGTCGATCCCCGCCGAGACCCCCGAACAGCAGGAGCGCGTCAAGCGCCTCCAGGACATGTCGGCCGACAAGATCGCGCCGCTCGTCGCCTATCTCGCCTCCGACCTGTCGAAAGACGTCACCAACCAGATCTTCAGCGTGCGCCGGAACGAAATCCTGCTCTTCTCGAAACCGCGCCCGGTGCGCTCGATGACCAGGCTCGATGGCTGGACCGCCGAAGCGATCGCCGACGAGCTGATCCCCGCCTTCCGCCCCGCCTTCGCGCGCGCCGACGAAGTGTCGGCGCACGTCTTCCCCTACGACCCGATCTGAGGAGCCCCCCATGAGCAATCCCGGCATGGACGCGGACGTTTTCGACCAGTTCATCGAGCAATTGCAGCGCTATGTCCGCGACCGTCTTCTCCCCGCCGAAAAGGAGATCATCGAAACCGACCGCATCCCCGACGACATCCTCGCCGAGATGCAGGGCATGGGTCTCTTCGGCCTGACCATCCCCGAGGAATATGGCGGCGCGGGCATGAACGTCCGCCAATATGTCAGGACGATCCACACGATCAGCTATGCGATGCCGGCCTTCCGCTCGATCATCTCGATCAACATCGGCATGTTCGCCTCGGCGCTCAAAAATGGCGGGACCGAAGCGCAGAAGGCCGAGTGGCTGCCGCGCGTCGCGGCGGGTGCGATCGCCGCTTTCGGCCTCACCGAGCCGGGATCGGGATCGGATTCGGCGGGGCTTCAGACCACGGCGACCCAGACCGACAATGGCTGGATCTTGAACGGCACCAAGCGCTACATCACCAATTCGCCCTTCGCCAAGGTCGGGCTGATCATGGCGCGGACGAGCAAGGAAAATCTCCCCAAGAACGCCCATGTCTCGGCCTTCATCGTGCCGATGGACGCGCCCGGCGTGTCGATCGGCAAGTCGGACAAGAAGATGGGCCAGTCGGGAAGCCACATCGCCGACATCGTCCTCGACGACGTCCGCGTCGGCGGCGAGGCTTTGCTCGGCGGCGAGCTTGGCAAGGGCTTCGCCTTCGCGATGATGAGCCTCGACAACGGCCGCATGTCGGTCGGCGCCGCCGCGACCGCCTATGCCCGCCGCGCGCTCGACAGCGCGGTGCGCTACGCGACCGAGCGCAAGGCGTTCGGCGAGCCGATCGCCAATTTCCAGCTCATCCAGCAGATGCTCGCGCAAAGCGAAATCGATATCTACGCCGCCGAATGTATGATGGCCGACGTCACGGCCCGCGCCGACGCGGGCGAGAATGTCCTGCGCAAGGCGGCGGCGTTCAAGGTCTTCGCCTCCGAAATGTGCGGCCGCGTCGTCGACGCCTGCGTCCAGGTCTATGGCGGCGCGGGCTATCTCGCCGAATATGACGCCGAACGCTTCTTTCGCGACGCACGCATCTATCGCATCTACGAAGGCACGACGCAGATCCTCCAGCTCCAGATCGCCAAGCATATGCTGCGCGAATTCGCGGCGGCGAATTGAGGGTGAAGAACCGCTTCTCCAACGATCGTCATCCCGGCGAAGGCCGGGGTCTCGCCCTCGCGTTCCGCCGCACCGGCGAAATCCCGGCCTTCGCCGGGATGACGGGAGCAGATCATGTATAACCTTCTCACCAACCTCCCCGTCATCGAGGCGTCGTCCTTCGTCGCCTCCCCGACCGCCGGGCTCTATCTCGCGCAATTCGGGGCCGAGGTGATCCGCGTCGACCAGGTCGGCGGCGGCCCCGATTTCCGCCGCTGGCCGGTGACGGCCAAAAACAACTCGCTCTATTGGGAAAATCTCAACCGCGCGAAGAAATCGGTCGCGCTCGACCTCGCCCGCCCCGAAGGACGCGAATTGCTGCAGGCGCTGGTCCGCGCCACCGGCCAGTTCGTCACCAATTTCCCGGCGGGCGGCTTCCTCTCGCACGAATTGCTGGCCGAGGACCGCCCCGACCTCGTCACCGTGCGCGTGATGGGCTGGGCCGACGGCTCGCCCGCGCTCGACTATACGGTGAACAACAGCGTCGGCTATCCGATGCTCACCGGCG
Organism: Sphingopyxis lindanitolerans; assembly: GCF_002993885.1. Classification (NCBI taxonomy): domain Bacteria; kingdom Pseudomonadati; phylum Pseudomonadota; class Alphaproteobacteria; order Sphingomonadales; family Sphingopyxidaceae; genus Sphingopyxis; species Sphingopyxis lindanitolerans. The sequence continues at coordinate 3,843,938 of NZ_CM009578.1, read as the reverse complement.
CGGGGCCGGAGCCGGTCAATCATGTCCTGCCCGCGTGGGATCTGCTCACCGGCGCCTATGCCGCCTTCGCGCTGCTCGCCGCGATCCAGCGCCGCGCCGCGACCGGCGAAGGCGGCGAAGTGCGCATTCCGCTGTCCGACGTCGCGATCGGCACCGTCGCCAATATGGGCGGCCTCGCCGAAGTGCTTTACACCGGCGAGAACCGGCGGCGGCTCGGCAACGCCGTCTACGGCCTGTTCGGGCGCGACTTCACCACCCGCGACGGCCGGCGGACGATGATCGTCGTCGTCACCCCGCGCCAATGGGCGAACCTCGTCGCCGCGCTGAACCTCGGCGATGCGGTCGCGGCGGTCGAGACGGCACGCGGCGTCTCCTTCGCGAAGGACGACGGTCTGCGCTTCACCCACCGCGACGCGCTCTATCCATTGTTCGAGCGCGCGATCGCCGCGCGCGACCACAGCGACCTCGCCGCCGCCTTCGACGCGGGCGGGATCGTCCATTCGCCCTATCGCACGATGCTCGACGCCGCGAACGACCCGGCGCTGGTGGCGAACAACCCGATCTTCGGAAGCGCAAACAACCCCAGCGGCTTCGCCTACCCCGCCGCGGGCGCCTTCGCGACGATCCCGCAGGCGACCCGCCAGCCGCCCCGCCCCGCCCCGCGCAACGGTGAGCATAGCGAGGAAGTGCTGGCTTCGCGCCTCTCGCTCCCCTCGGGCGAGATCGCCCGGCTGATCGACGCCGGTATCGTCGGTGTCGGCTGAGCTTCCCTCCCTCTCTCCGTGTTCCCCCGCGAAGGCGGGGGCCCATCACCTGCACTCTCGTCTCTCCACAGCCGTTGGCGGAGACTTCGAACTTCGGATGATGGACCCCCGCCTTCGCGGGGGAACGCAAATCATATTTTGAATCGATAAGTTGGAGAATGACATGACCCTGCGCCGCGCCGCCATCGTCGCCCCCATCCGCACCGCCGTCGGCAAGTTCGGCGGTTCGCTGTCCTCGATCACCGCGGGCGATCTCGGCGCCGTCATCCTGAAGGCGCTGATCGAACGGACGAAGATCGACCCCGCGCGCGTCGATGACGTCGTCTTCAGCCAGGGCTATGGCAATGGCGAGGCGCCGTGCATCGGCCACTGGTCGTGGCTCGCCGCCGGTCTGCCGCTCGAGGTGCCGGGCTATCAGCTCGACCGCCGCTGCGGCTCGGGGCTGCAGGCAATCGTCAACGCCGCGATGATGGTCCAGACCGGCATGTCCGATGTCGTCGTCGCGGGCGGCGTCGAATCGATGTCGAACGTCGAACATTACAGCACCGACATCCGCAAGGGCGTGCGCGCGGGCAATCTGACGCTCCACGACCGCCTGACGCGCGGCCGCGTCATGTCGCAGCCGGTCGAGCGCTTCGGAATCATCACCGGGATGATCGAAACCGCCGAGAATCTGGCGAAGGATTATAATATCAGCCGCGAGGCGTGCGACGCCTATGCGGTGCGCAGCCATCAGCGCGCGGCCGCCGCCTGGGCGAAGGGGCTGTTCGACGACGAACTGGTGCCGGTCAGCGTGGCGCAGAAGAAGGGCGACCCGGTCGTCTTCGCCCATGACGAGGGCTATCGCGCCGACGCCACGCTGGAAACGCTCGGCAAGCTGCGCGCGCTGGAAGCCAAGACTATTCCGGGCGCCGTCGTCACCGCGGGCAATGCGAGCCAGCAGAATGACGCCGCCGCCGCCTGCCTCGTCGTCGCCGAGGACAAGCTCGACGAACTCGGCCTCACGCCCATCGCCTGGTATCACAGCTCAGCGGCGGCGGGCTGCGACCCCAGCCGCATGGGCATCGGCCCCGTCCCCGCGGTCGAACGGCTGTTCGCGCGCAGCGGTCTCGGGTGGGACGACATCGACCTCGTCGAACTCAACGAAGCCTTCGCGCCGCAGGTGCTCGCGGTGCTCAAAGGCTGGGGCTGGTCCGACGACGACAGCCGCAACGAGATATTGAACGTCAACGGCTCGGGCATCTCGCTCGGCCACCCGATCGGCGCGACCGGCGGGCGTATCCTCGCCAATCTGACGCGCGAACTGGTTCGCAGGAACGGCCGCTATGGCCTTGAAACCATGTGCATCGGCGGCGGTCAGGGCATCGCCGCGATTTTCGAACGCGCGGCTTGAAGGGCCACAGGATCGATGAGGATGAAACCACCATCTCGACAAAAAGCCGTTTGTGCTGAGCTTGTCGAAGCACCGTCCTTCCTCGCGACCTCCGAAAAGAAGAACGGCCCTTCGACAAGCTCAAGGCGAACGGATTGTTGATAATGCGTGCAAATCTGAAGAAAGCCCTGACCGCCGCACAGGCCTATCGCACCGCCGCGCAGGCGGCGCTCGCCGAACGACTGACCGCAAACCCAATCGACCGCGAACAACGCGCGGCGCATGGTTTCGCATGGGTCGCAACGACCGTCGCCGCGCTGGAAGCGACCCTCGCATGGTGCGAGTCCGGCCAGGACTCGAACCCCCTCGACGCGAAGATCACCACCCTCGCCTTCGCCGAAGCCATCGGCCAGCTCACCGGCGGCCTGCCGATGGGGCAGAATGAAATCTTCCGCCCCGCCGACCTCGGCCTCACCGCCGCCGCGCGAACGCTCGCCGACGCCTGCCCCGGCCTGCTGGGCGCCGATCATGCCGCCACCCGCGCCGCTGTCGCCGCCGCGCTCGCCGAGGCGCATTGGCCGAGCGAGACGCTCCACGACGCCGACCTCGACGCGATCCGCGACCAATATCGCCGCTTCACCGACGCCGCGATCGTCCCCCACGCGCATGGCTGGCACCTCGCCAACGATCTGATCCCCGATGCCACGGTGCAGGCGATGGCCGACCTCGGCACCTTCGGCGTTTGCATAGCAGAGGAATTTGGCGGCCTCGGCCTCGACAAGCTCGTCATGTGCCTCGTCACCGAGGAATTGTCGCGCGGCTGGATCGGCGCGGGATCGCTCGGCACCCGGTCGGAGATCGCGGGCGAGCTGATCGCGATGGGCGGCACCGACGCGCAAAAGGCCGAATGGCTGCCAAAGATCGCCAGCGGCGAAATCCTGCCCACCGCCGTGTTCACCGAACCCGACACCGGCTCCGACCTCGGCTCGCTGCAAACCAAGGCCCGGCGCGACGGCGATCATTGGGTGATCGACGGCGCGAAAAACTGGATCACCCACGCCAGCCGTTCCGACCTGATGACCCTGCTCGCACGCACCGTCCCCGATGCGAAAGGCTATGCCGGCCTGTCGATGCTGCTCGTCCCCAAACCACGCGGCACGGAGGCCGATCCTTTCCCGGCCAAGGGCATGAGCGGCAGCGAAATCGCGGTGCTCGGCTATCGCGGCATGCGCGAATATGCGCTGCAATTCGACGGCATGACGGCGCCCGCCGACGCGCTGCTCGGCGGCGAGGAAGGCCAGGGCTTCAAACAGCTCATGCGCACTTTCGAGGGCGCGCGCATCCAGACCGCCGCGCGCGCGGTCGGCGTCGCGCGCCGCGCGCTCGAACTCGGGCTCGATTATGCCCTCGCCCGCAAACAATTCGGCAAGGCGATCGTCCACTTCCCGCGCGTCGCCGACAAGCTCGCGATGAGCCTCGTCGATTTCGTCACCGCGCGCGAACTCAGCTACGCCGCGGCGCGCGCCAAGGACAGCGGCAAGCGCTGCGATATCGAGGCGGGAATGGCGAAACTGCTCGGCGCGCGCGCCGCCTGGTCGAACGCCGACGCCGCGCTGCAAATCCACGGCGGCAACGGCTATGCGCTCGAATATGAGATCAGCCGCGTGCTGTGCGACGCCCGCATCCTCAACATCTTCGAGGGGGCGGCGGAGATTCAGGCGCAGGTGATCGCGCGCGGGCTGACCGGAGGACGAAATTGATGAGCGACTGGCAAGCGTGGATCGGCCGCGAGGATAGGCGCCGCGACCATATCGATCCGGCCGCGGTGACGCGCTGGCTCGCGACGATCGACCGCGCCGCGCCCGCCGACGGCAGCGTCCCGCAGGGCTGGCACTGGTGCCTCGGCCTTCCCGATGCGCCGACCGCGACCCTGGGCGCCGACGGCCATCCGCTGCGCGACGACAGCGCGAACAGCTTCCTGCCGCCGATCCCGCTCCCCCGCCGCATGTGGGCGGCGAGTAAGGTCGAGTTTTTCGCGCCGCTGCGCCCCGGCCAGTCGGTGGAGCGCAGCTCGCGCGTCGCCGCGATCACCGAAAAACAGGGTGGCAGCGGCACGCTTGTCTTCGCCGAAGTTGCCCATGAAACCCGTGGCGATGGCGCGCTGGCAATCCGCGAAAAACAGACGATCGTGTTTCGCGAGGCGGCCCCCGCGGGCGCGCCGCCTGCCCCGCCACCGCCGGGTGACGGCAACTTCGACCCGTCGGCATGGGATGCGCATCACATGCTCGTTCCGTCGGAGCCGCTGCTGTTCCGTTATTCGGCGCTGACCTTCAACAGCCACCGAATCCATTATGATCTGCCCTATGCACGCGGGCAGGAGGGCTATCGCGGCCTCGTCGTCCACGGCCCGCTCACCGCCACGCTGCTGCTCGACCTCGCGGCCCGACATTTCGGCGACAACCAATTGAAAAAATTCGACTTTAGAGGAACATCACCCGCCATCTGCGGCGAGGAGCTCCATCTGGCGCTACGCGGCACTTTCGCCAACATCGAACTCGCCGCCTTCGCCGCCGACGGACGGCAGGTGATGGCGGCAAGCGCCGCGATCTGACCGGATCGAAATCCTGTCCGCTTTCCTCAGGGTATCAGCACGACCTTGATGCACTCCCCACGCGCCTGCGCGGCGACCGCCTCGTTGATCTGGTCGAGCGGAAAAGTCTGGATCAGCGTGTCGAAGGGAAAGCGCCCCGCGGCATGATGCGCGATCAGTTCGGGGATGAAGCTCTGTGGATCGCTGTCGCCCTCGATAATCCCGATGATGCGGTGGCCGGGGGTCATCAGCGCGGCGATATTGACGCTGATCGCGGCGTCGGCCTTGGCCGGCACCCCGACGAGCCCGATCGCGCCATGGCTGCCGAGCGCGGCAAGCCCCGCCTCGATGACGGGCACGACCCCGCTGGTGTCGAACGCGAAGTCGAGCCCCGCCGGGACGATCGCGCGCAGCGCTTCGGCCAGGTCGCCCGCTTCGCCCGGATCGATGACGTGCGTGGCGCCGAGCGTCGTCGCGATGGCGCGCCGCGCGGCGATCGGCTCGACGAGGATGATCGCCGCACAGCCCTGAATGACCGCCCCCATCACCGCCGCGAGCCCGACCGGACCGCCGCCGAAGATCGCGATGCTCGACCCCGCGGGGCAGGCGAGCGAGTTCATCACCCCGCCCGCGCCGGTCTGGAACCCGCAGCCCAGTGGCCCGAGCAGTTCGAGCGCGACGTTCGACGTATCGACCTTCACGACATTGCGCGCGCGCGTGACGGTGAGCGCGGAAAAGGAGGATTGGCCAAAGAAGTGCGAGGTGACGCGCGCACCGTCGCTGGCATAGGCCGTCGAGCCATCGTCGAGCCGCATCCCGGCATAGTTGAGCGGCACGAAGCTCTGGCAATAGCTCGGCAGATGCTCGTCGCAGCGCGGGCAGGCGCCGCAGCTCGAAAAGCCGACGACCACCGCGTCGCCGACGCTCAGGCCCTCGACCCCCTCGCCCACCGCCTCGATCACCCCGGCGCCTTCATGGCCGAGCACGCCGGGCAGCGCGAAGGGCGCGAACTGGTCGCGAAAGATCAGGTCGGTGTGGCACAGGCCGACCCCCGCGATCCGCACCCGCACCTCGCCCGCGCGCGGCGCCTCGACCGCAATCGTCTCGATCGTGAAATCGCCGCCGGGCTCTCGCACCACGGCCGCCGTCGCGTCGGTCATCCCATTCTCCATTCAGTGTAGCCCGCGCCGTTCCTGCTGGCGATAATCGCTCGGCGCCATGCCGAACCAGCTCCTGAAAGCGCGGCTGAAATGGCTCTGGCTGGTAAAGCCCGTCACCTCGGACAGCGCCGCAAGGCTGAGGTCGGTCTGGACGAGCATCTGCTGCGCGCGGTCGAGCCGCGCCTTCATCACATATTGGTGCGGCGAGATGCCGGTTGCCTTCTTGAACAGGCGACAGAAATGCGATGGCGTGACCCCCGCGACCGCAGCCATCGCGTCAAGGCTATGCTCTTCCGCCGGATTGGCGAGCACCGCGTTCATGATCTTGTGGAGCCGATAGGCCGAGAAATCCGACACCGGGATTTCGGTGGGATTGCCATGCGCGGGCGGTCCCGACAGGATATGCGCCTTCAACGCATTGACCATCGCCGAGACATAGGCGGTGCGCTCCTCCGCCTGCGGCGCGTAAAGCTCGGACAGGATCTGGCGCGTCAGCGCGACGCCGAGCGGGTCGGCGAAGGCAAAGCGCATCTTGTTGAACTGTTCGGCATGCGGTTGCCCGGCCAGGACGTCCGACGACATCGACAGAGTCACGACGTCAAGCTCGCCATCGACGAGCCAACCGGTCGGCATCCCCGCGGGGACGATCGTCGCGCAGCCGGGGATTGAACTCGTCTCGGTCCAGCCGTCGCGGTCCCAGGTCTTGACCTGCGGCTTGCCCGCGACATGGACGGTGAAGATCGGCTGCGGCAGCGCGGGCAAGGTGTAGGTGCCGACGAACTGGCGCCACCGGCAGAGCGACCAGCCGTCGCCGAACGACCCCATCTCGACATCGGGCGCGCGGCCCAGGACGTCGCAGATGATATTCTTGTTGTCCCAGACGCCGTCCTGTTTCACGTCACCAGCCTGACATCGAGCCGCTTGAAGCCGTTGATGAAATTCGACCGCACGCGGCTCGGCTCTCCGATAATCTCGAAACGCCGAACATGCCGCGCCATCCACGCAAACGCCAGCCGCAATTGCATCTCGGCCAGCCGCGAGCCGACACAGACGTGGGTGCCCGCGCCAAAGGCGAGATGCTGGCGGATCGGGCGGGTGACGTCGAAGGCGTCGGGATCGGCGAACATCGCCGGGTCGCGGTTGCCAGCGGGGTAGAAGACGACGACCTTGTCGCCCTCGCAGATCGCCTGTCCGCCCAGTTCGGTATCGCGGGTGGCGGTGCGGCGCATGTGGATCACCGGACTCGCATGGCGGACCATTTCCTTGACCGCACCTGGCAACAGGCCGGGGTCGGCGCGCACCCTGTCCCATTGGTCGGGGTTGGCCGCAAAGGCGATCAGGCTGTGGTTGATCGAATTGCGCGTCGTCTCGTTGCCGCCGACGAGCGCCAGGATCAGATTGCCGATGAAATCGCCGAGCGGAACGGGTTCCCCCTGGATTTCCGTGTTCGCGAGCAAGGATGCGATATCGGGACCTGGGTTGGCGCGGCGTTCCGCGAACAGCGCGGAAGCAAAGGCGACGAACTCCCCCATCACCGCTGCCATGGCCTCCGGTGACTGGCGAAAATCGGGATCGTCCTCGCCGACGAAAGCGTCGGTCCAGCGGTGGAGGTCGCGCCACGTCTCGGCCGGGACACCGAGCAGTTCGGCGAGGGTGAGCAGCGGCAGCGGGACGGTCAGCAGCGGCAAGATGTCGACCGTCTCGCCCAGCGGCACGTCGGCGAACAGCCGCTCGACCCGGTCGGCGATCCGCGCCTCGATCCCCTCCAGCCGCCCCGGCGACAGCGCGGGCATGATGAAGCGGCGATATTGCGTGTGGGTCGGCGGGTCGCGCGAGATGAAGGGAATGCCGATCGCCGCCTCGCCCGCGCCGGTCAGCCCGACCTCATTCTCGTTGAAGATGCGGTGCCCGCCATTCTCGTGCGCCGAGGAAAAGAGGTCGGCCTGGCGCGACACGGTGATGATGTCGCCGAACCCCAGCACCGCCCAGAATCCCGCGCCATCCTCCTCGGGGTTCCAATGGACCGAGCCCGCGGCGCGCAGGGCCGCAAGCTCGGCATAGGGCATGCCGCCGACATAGAGATCGGGATCCTTGAGATCGACCGCCGCCACGATCAGAAGCCGTAGCGCAGGCTGACGCCATAGGTGCGCGGCGCGGCGGGGACGAGGAAGTTGAACGGAAAGCCCGCGCCGCGAAGGTCGAGGCCATAGCCATGGGTCTTGCGGTCGAAAAGGTTGTTGGCGAACAACCGCACCGTCAGCGCATCGGTCGACCAGCTCAGCGATGCGTTCACCTTGGCGTTCGCGCCTTGCTGCAACTCGCTGTTCACCTGCGGCGTGCCGGGCGCGTCGATGGTGTTGAACGGCGAATAATATTGGCGGCTCGAATAGGCCATGTTTGGCGCAAAGGTCAGCGTGCCGCCCGCGACGTCGATCATGTCCCACTCGAACCCGAGCTGCGCGGTGAGCTTGGGCGCGAAGGGAAGCTGGTTGCCCGACAGATCGGCCCCCTGTAGCGTCAGCTCCTTATATTTCGAGTGCAGCCAACCGAGCGAAGCGTTGACGCGGAAACCGTCGGTGGGTCGCAGCGTCGTTTCGACCTCGAGGCCGTAAACCTCCGACGACGGCGCATTGACGAGGAAGGAGACGGGCCCGGCGCGCGTGTCCTGAAGCTGCTGGTTCGAATAGTCGTAATAAAAGGCCGAGGCGGCATAGGTGAGCAGGCGCCCGCCCGCGCGGCCCTTGATCCCGGCCTCATAGGCGTTGACCCGCTCGGGCTCGATATAGCCGATCCCCGCCGACGAGGTGTAGCCGCCGCCGTTGACCGCGCCGGCGCGATAGCCGCGGTTGTAGCTGGCATAGACCAGCGGGCCGTCGTCGAAGCTATAGCTGAGCGCGACGCGCCCGGTCAGCGCATTGTTGGTATCGGCGAGCGCGAAGCGCGCGGCCGGATCATAGGGGCAGGTGCCCGCCACCCCCGCGCACGGCACGGTCGTCGCGATCGGCGTATCGGGATCGTCGACCCCGCCGACAAACAGATAGGCGAAAGCGTCGTCGTAACGCGACTTGTCTTTGGTGTAGCGCGCTCCGATCGTCAGCACGAGCCGGTCGGCAAGGTCGATGTCGGCCTGGCCGAAGATCGCATAGCTTTTACGCACTTGCCGGTAATGCTGGAAGAAGCCGCCCGCCGGGGGCAACGGCAGGTTGAACCGGTTGTCGGTGATATTGCGGTCCCAGCCATAGAAGAGCCCGCCGACGAACGTGACGCCGTCGCCCTCATAATTGGCGCGCAATTCCTGGCTGAACTGGCGATATTTCGAGCGCCAGTTGATATCGAGCAGGTCGAGCGGCGATCCGTCGGCCGCCTGCTGCAAATCCTGCTTGCCGCCGTCATAGCTGGTGATCGAGGTCAGGCTGAGCCGATCCGACAGTTCGAGCGCGATATTGGCCGAAAAGCCCCACGCGTCGGTGCGATTCTCGCCGATGCGATTCTCGTTGGTCTCGAAGAAGCCGAGCCCGGTGCGAAAGGCGCCGAGGCCGTGGACCGCCGCCTGCGTCCCGCGATCGCGCCCGCCATAGGCGCGCAGCACGATGTCGAGCGTCTCGGTCGGCTTGACGCGCAGCGACGCGCGGCCTTGCAAACTGTCGACCGACGCCGCATCGCGGCCGCCGGGAAAGACATTTTTGATCTGCCCATCGCCCTTGGCGTAATTGACCGCGAGGCGAAGCCCCGCGACATCCTCGGCCAGTGTCGCCTCGGCCGCGCCCTGCGCGGTGATCGTGTCGAAATTCGCATAGCCGAGCTGGATATAGCCATCGGTGCCCGACAGGCCCGGTTTCTTGGTGATGAAGTTGATCGCGCCGCCGGTGGTGTTGCGGCCGAACAAGGTGCCCTGTGGCCCGCGCAGCACCTCGATCCGGTCGAGGTCGAACAGCCCCATCCCATGGCTGGTGCGCGGCGCGAGATAGACGTCGTCGAGATAGACCCCGACGGGCGACGCCTGATTGCTGTTATATTCGTTCGCGACCCCGATGCCGCGCAGCGAGAAATTGGGCTGCGTGTCGCCATAGGGGCTGTTGATCTGAAGATTGGGGACGGCGTCGCCGAGCTGCGCCGAATTGGTGATGCCGCGTTCGGCGAGCGTGTCGCCGCCAAGCGCGGTGACCGCGAGCGGCACGTCGAGCAGCGATTGTTCGCGGCGCTGCGCGGTGACGACGATATCGCCGTCGGCGGCGCCGCTCTCCGCGGGCGCGTTGCCGGTTTCCTGCGCCAGCGCGGCGGTCGATGTCGAAACTGCGAGCGCAACCAGCAGCGCGCGCGAAAAGGCCAGACTTGCCATATCATCTCTCCCGATCGAGGTTTCTGCGAACCTCATCGGGATAAAGAGTAGAGCGGCGTCCCCCGCGTGGCTTTAGCCTCGCTTGCAACGAGATTTGACATTTCTTGCGCGCGAAAGGGCGAGAATCTCGGCGCCGGACTCCCCTGCGATGGGGCTGGCGCAAGGCAGGCGAAGCTGGCAAGGGGGCCGCGTGAGTAATTAGCTTACTAAGGAGTTTCCGCATGGCCCATAGCCGCTCGATCAACACCATCTCCGCTGCCTGCGCCCGCCAACTGACCGACGCCGCCGCAGCCGCAGCCGCCGAGATCGGAGTGCCGATGTGCATCGCGATTACCTGCGCCGCGGGCAATCTGCTCCACTTCCTGCGCATGGACGGCGCGCCGCTGCTCAGCAGCGATATTGCGATCAACAAAGCCTATACCGCCGCCGGTTTCGGCATGGCGACGCATGCGTGGCACGAATTCATCAAGGACGACCCGCCACTACTCCACGGCATCGTCCACACCGACCGCCTCGTCACCTTCGGCGGCGGCTATCCGATCCGCGAAGGCAAAGCGATGATCGGCGGCATCGGCATCAGTGGTGGGCATTATAGCCAGGACATGGACGTCGCGACCAAAGCGCTTGCCGCGATCGGCCTGGCCGCCGGCTAACGCGGCAGGCCCCTCGCCCTGCCGTCGGCCGCGTCAGGATATCCGGCCGAACGGCAGCAATTGCTCGGCGAGGCGGGAGGCGCCCTTGTTGTCGCCGGCGCGGATCAGCGCGACGACGCGCTTTGCCGCCGCCTGCGTGATCCGGTCGACTTCGGTAGGCGTCGACGCGCGCACTGCCTTGTCGAGCAGCAGCTTTGCCGCGGGAGCGTCCTTCGCGTCGAACGCGACGCGCGCCAGCCCGGCATAGGCGGGGAAGAACGCCCGGTTGCCGCCGAGGTTCACCGCCTTGTTCAGCGCCGCCAGCCCCTTGCTCTTGCTCGCACCGAGCGCAGAACCGCCGATCAACGTGCCGACATCGGCGATCACCGTCAGGTGCCAACCGCCAAGCGCGATCTGTGCTTCCGGGTCATTGGGATGGCGCGCCGCGAAACTGTTCAGAATATCGCGTCCGCGCCTGGCATCGCCGACCGACCGCGTCAGCTTTCCGCGATAGCCGAGCGCGATGCCCTGCTGCAATTGGGCGTCGCGATTACCCGGATCGCTTGCCAGCGTCGCCGCCAGCGACCCGATCGCCTTGTTGACGAGCCCCAGCGCCCGGCTCTTGTCGGCGGTCTGGAAGGCCGCTGTGACCAGTGTCGCCCGCGCGCTGCTGGCCGGGGCGGCGGCGGACGCGGCCGGGCCCGCCAGAGCGATCGAAACCATCGTCAGAAAAGCGATCGATTTGTGCATGCGTCGAAACTCCCGTCGGTTGCCCTGTTCGAGATTCGATTGTCAAAATTTAACATTGATGTCAATTATAAATTGAAGCCCCTCCGACGACAGGCTGTATTTCAACAGATTTCGGTCAAATTGGAGGGTGATCGTATAAAAATATCTGCCCATGATATAAGTTGATGTCAAAATGATGGAATCGCGCCGATGGTGGGCGGGGGCATGCGGCTGTGGCTCACGCGGCGCCTTCCGCACGCCGCGACGCCCGGCTCGGCCCCGATCTGACTCACTCCCTCTTCGCGGGTTCGGCACGGCCCCGCACATGCTGTCATATTGACGAATGCGCGGCGGCGGTTCAGGAGTCGCCGCATCGCGCCGTCGGCCGCCACCCCGCCGGGCCGACGCGCCGCAGTCCCACGCACCGGGGAATAGAGGGACCATCATTGACCGAAATGGCGAAAGCTCCAACCGAACCCCGGGTTCGGCGACGCAAGTGGATGGGGGACAAGGCGCGCGAAGAAGGGCTGATCGCCGCGCGCAAGCTCCTGCTCGAAGGCGGGCCCGCCGCGGTGACGCTCGCCAGCGTCGGCGAAGCGATCGGCATGTCGCACGCCAATGTCCTCTATCATTTCGGGTCGGCCGCCGATCTCCAGTCGGCGCTGATGGGATCGATGATCCGCGACCTGACCGATGCGCTCGACGGCGCGGTCGAACGCATCAAGACCGATGGCGCCGCACCGCGGGTGATCGTCGACCAGGTGTTCGACGCCTTCGGCGAAGGCGGCGCCGGCCAACTCGCCGCCTGGATCGCCCTGTCGCGCGATTTTTCGCACCTCGAGCCGGTGCGCGAGGCGGTGAATAGCCTCGTCGTCGCCTTTCGCGACAAGTTCCTCGACGAGGATGCCGACCCGCGCGTCCGCTCGGCGGTGCTGATGGTCGCGACCTGCGCCTTCGGCGACGCGGTGATCGGCCCGCACCTGCGCGACATGCTGGGCCAGGACGAAGATGCGATGCGCAGCCTGGCGGCCAAGCTGCTGCCGATGTTCGTCATCGCGCCGCTTTAGCTCCCTCCCCCCGAAAAAAAGGGGCGGGGCAAGGCCCGCCCCCAGTGGACGCTTCCCGGAGTGCGGGTGGGAGAGCGGTTGGATCAGTTTCCGAAGCCGATGCTCAGCTTGATATAGGGGCCGTGGATCGTGCGGTCATATTTCCCCGGACCCTCCGCCCCGCCGCCGTCGATAGCGTTGAAATAGCGGTCCCAGCGATACCCCGCCTTCACCCCCACGCGCCCGATGCTGTATGACAGGCCGGCCGCGGCGCCGAGCGTGGGCACAGTGGCGCTGCTGCGGCGGGCGATGCTGACGTGCTCGCTCGTCATGCTCGTGGGCGCCGTGGGCTGCGCGTAAGCGACCGCGATACGCCTCAACAAATTGGCTACGAAATCGCTGGAGGCGTTATCACGGGTTTCCGAGTTGGTTTCCTCGGCTGTAATGCGAGCCCTTTGATGGCCGAAGAGCAACCCCGCCGTGATCGCCCAGTCGAAACCGACAGTGCCCGTTTCCGGGGAGCCGAACATATCCACTGAGCCATCCCATTTCGCGATGGGACCGACGCCCTGAAACTCCCTCTCCAGTTCCGCATAGCTTTGATAGCGATGGAAGGTGGTAAATCCTTTCGCGAAGGCGTTGTTGGGCTGGATATTGTCGGGCACGCCGAGGATATCGAGCGAGGTATCCGAGTCGAGATCGGCGTAGCGCGCACCAAGACCGATCGAGGATCGCGCGCCTTTGCCCAGTCCGACATCGTGGCTGACGACGAAGTCCGCGATCAGATGCTTTTCCACCTCAACCACCCCGACATCCGAATAGATGGTATGGCGAATGCCGCGCGTATCGAGGTCACAGGTGTCGCTGAGCGGGCAAAGAAGTTCGCTCACTTGCTCCGCGCGACCCCGCCGCTTCACCCCGTCCTTGCCATAGCGAAGCTGAGCGGTCAGCTTCCACGGGCTATCGTTCGGCTGGACGATCAATGCAAGGTCGGTGCCGTCACGCCACGACGTCCGGCGCTTGGCCTGGATCGGGGTGAAGGAATCGAGTTCGGTTGGAAAGGCATCGGCGAAGGTCGGGCGATAGGACGCATTGCCTCCGCCATGCCGCAGCAATTCCACCCCGCCTTCCAGCGTCACATCCCACGGCGTGCCCGGCGTGTGGGCCCGATTGGCTCCCCCGAACCCAAAGGGCAGGCCCGAAAACTCCTTCGTGACGCGCAGGCCGTAGCGGCGCGGCTCGGTTAGGAAGACGTTGGTGACCAGATTGGTGTCGTCGCTGAGCAGGAAGGCGCCGGTGATCGCGGTCTTGTTGAAGACATTCTTGACATAGGCCATGATGTTCCAGCCCGATGGCTCATTGTGCAGCAACAGTGCGGCGTTGACCGTGGAATAGGGCCGGATGCGATCATAGTCGGGACGATTGAAGACGCGCGCCCAGCTTTTTCCCTGATAATAATAATCCCCGTGCAGCGTCGCCAGCCAGTCGCCACCCAGCGGCAAAGTATAGTCGGCGGTCACCGATACTGTAACGTGCGGCGCATTGGGCAGTTCGTTGCCCGATATGTCGGTAAAGAAGCCTTCGCCATTGTTCGGCGCGGTCGAAGGATCCCAGCCGGCATATCCCGGCTTCCACGACAGCATCGAAACTCCACTGCCGGTCGTCGGATTGGGGACATAGGGCAGCGCCGTCACGGGATCGAGTCCGAGCTGATAAGCAAGCTCGCAACCGCCGGGGTTCCCCCCGCCCTTGCCACCCAGGTTGATGAGTGCCGGGGTTCCTTCCGGCGTTATGGCGTTGGCCCATGCGGCCGGAGTTACACCCTGAAACAATGCGACAGGAAGGATGCAATTTGACGGATAGGACGGGAAGGGTCGCACGACCACCCAGTCGGGATTGCCTGCAGTGCGATCCATCAGATCGATCGCTCGCGATCCCTTTTTAAGCTTGCTGTCCTGGTAGCCGAGTTTCAGCCCGAGCTGAAAATTGCGCGTCGGACTCCACAGCGTTTCGAGTTCGGCGCCCCATACCAGCGTATCGAAATTCAGGTTGACCGCCGACCGATCGACGACCTGCGAAATCTGGTACCCGCTATAATCATAGAAGAAGGCGGCAGCGTTGATCGTCAGCGTGCGATCGAACAATTCATTCTTGATGCCGATTTCGAACGCATTGACATATTCTGGATCGAACGTTTCGGGACGCGTCGCCGATCGCCGGATGATGGCCTTTGCCACGTCGTTCGCCCCGCCTGCGCTCAGTGCGTAGGCGACCGCGCCGGTCGAGGGCGGATTGGCGCCGCCCGCCTTATAGCCTCGCGATATCGACCCATAGATGAGGGTGCTGTCGGTAAAGGAAAGTACGGGCTTCCAGTCGATGCTGATCTTACCCGTGGGCTTGATCCATTGTTGCCGTATCGTCTTTTCGACCGGATAGCCGGCAGCGTCCGCCCCCAGCACCCAACTGGGGATGCGCGGCGCCTTCTTTCGGTCGACCGTCAACCGTCCGCCGACCGTCAGCTTCAGATCGTCGGCCAGCTCGTAATAGGCCTCACCGAAGGCGGACCAGGAAGTTAGCCCATAGGGATTGTCGCTGAGGAAGTAATTATGTCCCTGCCCGTTGAGATTATCGACCGAATTGGGATCCATATAAACGCAGCCCGACACCTCATAGGCGCGATCGAACGTCGGCGGCTGCAGCCCGTTGATCAGACACTCGCGGTTGTCGCTGACACCGGCCTGATAAGGCGGCAAATCGAGATAATCATCGCGAAGCCCGCCCGTCGCCGAGATCAGGCCGAGCGAGTTGAAGAAGACGTAGAATTTTTCCTTGGTATCATATTTCAGGAAATTGGCGCCGATATTGAAATTGAGCGGCCCATCGTTGTTGGACGTCAGGCGGAACTCCTGCGCGAACTGCGTCGATTTGGCCGTCGACAAATCCATGCCGACGAGCCGGTCGGTGCAGCCGATCTGCGGATCGCAGAAAATACCCGTCTTCATGAACTGACCGGGAAGATAGGGTTCGGGCACTTCGGTCGGCCCCAGTTGGAGGACGCCCGATCGCGCGAGGGTATCGTCATATCTGAACGCCCCCGGCGCCGTATTGAAGCGATTGAAATCCTGCGTCGAAAAAATGCTGTCGGTGGAATAGGCGGTTTCCGACGACAGCCGCAGATTGTCCGCGACATCCCAGCCAAGTTGCAGTTCGAAAATGTTCGACCGGGCGCGATAGTTGGGCTCGACCGTCGATTCGATTTCGCGCAGGCTGCGCGACTGGGTACGGCTGACGTATGGGTCCTGCAGCGCCACCGGCAGGTTGATCGCGCCCAGTGGCAGATAATAGGGCAGCGATACGCCGTTCGGCGTCTGGTAGCTTTCGTCCGAATAGAAGCTCGACGGCAGGCATCCCTGGCTGAAAGTCGCCTGGGCGCCAGCGAATAGCGATCGCTGTCCCGCTTCGGGTAGTGTCTGCAAATGCGTCACTGGAAACCCGGCAACCTCTGTCACTTCATCGGTTTTGCACAATTGTTTCCCCGAACGCAGGCGGTCGTCCTTCTCGTTGAAATGTTCCCAGACGAAATTGGCCTCGAAATTGTCGGTCGGCCGGAACAGCAGACTGGCGCGCGTCGACCAGAGGTCGCGGCCGTCGGTCTGCTTGTCGGTGATGCTGTTGTGGACATAGCCGTCGCGCATCGTCCATGCGCCGGCGAGGCGGAGCGCGACCTTCTCATCGACGATCGGAATGTTGATCATCCCTTCGGTGCGGATCTGGTTATAGCTGCCGACATCGACCGACAGCTTCGCGCTCGGCTCGAACTTCGGCTTCGCGGTCACCAGGTTGACGACACCGGCGGTCGCATTGCGGCCATAGAGCGTGCCCTGCGGCCCGCGCAGGATTTCGACACGTTCGAGGTCGAAGAATTCCTGCTCGAAAAAGCGGTTGCGGATGAAGGGGGTATTGTTGAGCGCGACCCCGACCGCGGGGTCGGTCGTCACCGAAATCGCCTGTGTCCCGATGCCGCGAATCTGGATCGAATAGCCCGAGAAATTGGTCTTGGTGAAGGTCATGTTGGGAACCTGCGTCATCAGGTCGGGCCCGCCCGTCACCTGCCGCGTCGTCAGTTCCTCCATCGTCACCGCGGTGACGGCGGCGGGCACGTCCTGGATCGATTCGGCGCGCTTGCGCGCGGTCACGACGATATCATTGCTCCCGTCGCGCTGATTGTCCGCCACCGACTTCTGTCGCGCGGCATCCTGCGCCGCCGCTGGCATCGCCAGACACACCGAAACCGCGATCAGGCTTACAGCTGCGCTAACACGCAAGACGCTTGTCGACCCCATAGCAATCCTCCCCTGTGGTAGCGGAATCTGGCCCGCCTTCTTTTATCGAGTCATAAATTTCGTAAATTTACTTTGATGTCAATATCAAAATATTGCGAGGCCGAACCAAGCCCCGCACTGCGCAAAATTCAGCCGATCGGTCATGGCGAGAATCTGTCGCGCTCGCGGCATATCTTCTCCTCTATCTGAACCGCAACACGGTGAAACCTTAAAATACCGCATTATTTCAGTCAGTTAATTTCGATCTGGATGGAAGGCGCGCACAAGGCGCCTCCCGCCGCCGTCAAAGCGCGCCCGATGGCACGCTGCCAGCCTCTTCGGATTCTTGTTGACATCAATGTCTAAACGAATCTATTTTGACATCATTGTTAAAACGGAGCCGAACCCATGACCCTCGAGAAGCATCTGTCCAAGAGTCCGAACGACCTGTCGATCCGGATCCGCAATCTCCACTTTCAATTCGACGCGAACCGGGCGCGCGGACGACGCTGGTGGCACGGCGGCGACCCGGTCGCGACCGCCTTTTTCAACGCGCTGTCGGCCACCTTTCCCGATGGCGAGAAATTCTTCATGGATAGCGTGCGCGAATATCGCCACCTGACCAGCGAGCCGCTGCGGTCACAGATCAAGGATTTCGTCGGCCAGGAAGCGGTGCACAGCCGCGAACACCGCGAGTTCAACGCACTCGCCGCCGACGCGGGCTATGACATCGCCAGGCTCGAGGCACGGACATTGAGGGTCATCGCGCTCGGACGGCGCAATGCGAAAATCCGGCAGCTCGCGGCGACCTGCGCGCTCGAACATTTCACTGCGATCCTCGCGCACAGCCTGCTCGAAGCAGGCAGCACCGACCTCGCCGGCGCGCCCGAAGAGGCCAAGCGCATGTGGAGCTGGCACGCGATGGAGGAGCTTGAGCACAAGGCGGTCGCCTTCGACACGTTGATAGTCGCGACGCGGGACTGGTCGTCGCCGCGACGCTATTTGCTGCGCACCGCCACCATGGTCGCGAGCACCCTGCTCTTCTTTTGGACGATCGGGGCCAATATGGCGTCACTCTATCGCGAGGACCGCATCAACACGCCCGCGACCTGGTGGAGGACCGCCAAATATCTGATGGCGAAGCCCGGCGTGCTCCGCCGTTGTTTCCGGCCCTATCTGCAATATTACCGGCCGGGCTTCCATCCGTGGGACCATGACGACCGCGCTCTGCTCGCGCTGACCGAGGCAAAATACGGGCTCGCCGCGGCCTGATGAAATATGCGTTTGCGGGGCGCGCCGACGCGCCCCGCAAACAGGAATCATGCCGTCAACCGCGGTCGGGCAGCGCGGCGGTCACGATGACTTCGACCTTATAGTCGTCAGTGGCGAGGCGCACCTCGCCGGTGGCGCGGGTCGGAGCGTTGGCGCCCGCGATCCACTCTTCCCAAACGGCGTTCATCGCCGCGAAGTCGGCCATGTCGGCAAGCCAGATGGTGGCGGTGAGCAAGCGGTCGCGGCTGGTCCCCGCCTCGCCCAGGAGTTTGTCGACCGACGCGAGCACGGCGCGCGTCTGCGCCGCCGCACTTTCGCCGGGCGCGCCGACCTGGCCCGCGAGGTAGACGATGCCGCTGTGGATCACGGCCTGGCTCATGCGGGGGCCGCTATGCAGGCGTTCGATGGTCACTTCTTCCTTCTCCTTCGATAAAGCGTGTCAGCGCGAATAGCGCGAAAGGGCGAGGTCGGCATGGTCGATGGGCGGCGCTGTCCCGCCGATGATGCTGGCGATCAGCCGCGCGGAACCACATGCCATCGTCCAGCCCAATGTGCCATGTCCGGCGTTCAAAAAAAGGTTCGGCAAGCGCGTCGCGCCGATGACCGGCGTGCTGTCGGGGGTCATCGGCCGCAATCCGCTCCAGAAATTCGTCTCCGCCTTCGTGGCCGCGGCGCCCGGAAACAGGTCGTTCAGCGAGTGCAACAGCGTTGCCTCGCGGCGTTCCGACAGCGTGCGATCGAACCCCGAAAGCTCGGCCATCCCGCCGACCCGGATGCGGTCTCCGAGCCGGGTGATCGCAATCTTGTAGCTTTCGTCGAGAAGCGTCGAAACCGGGGCGCGGCCTTCGTCGGCGATCGGGACCGTGATCGAATAGCCCTTGACCGGATAGATCGGAATATCGAGGCCGAGGGGCCGCAGCAGGCCCGGCGTAAAACTTGCCAGCGCCGCGAGATAGGCGTCACCGGTGATCGTCCCGCGATCGGTGCGCACGCCGACGATCCGCCCGCCTTCGCTTTCAAGCGCTTCGATGGTGGTGTCGTAAAGGATTTCGACCCCCAGCGCCGGAAGCCGGTCCGCGAGCGCGCGCGTGAAGAGGTGGCAGTCGCCGGTTTCATCGCCGGGCAGCCGCAGCCCCCCGACGAACCGGTCGCGGGTCGCAGCCAGCCCCGGTTCGGCCCCGACGCAGCCGTCGCGCTCCAACAATTCATAGGCGACGCCATAATCCTTGAGGACGGCGATATCGCTCGCGCTGTCGTCATATTGCTTTTGCGTGCGAAAAAGCTGGAGCGTGCCCTGTTCGCGATGATCATATGCGATCCCCAGCTCGGTTCGCAGGGTGATCAGCTCGTCGCGGCTGAACTCGGCAAGACGAACCATGCGGCTCTTGTTCAGGGCATAGCGCGCCGCCGTGCAGTTGCGCAGCATCGCCAGAATCCACCGCAGCATGGCAGGGTCGAAGCGCGGTTTGAGGATCAGCGGCGCGTGATGCATGAACAGCCAGCGCAAGGCCTTGACCGGAATGCCCGGCGCCGCCCACGGCGACGCATAGCCAGGGGAAATCTCGCCCGCATTGGCAAAGCTGGTCTCGAGCCCCGGCCCCTTCTGGCGATCGATCAGCACGACCTCATGCCCCGCCTTGGCGAGATAATAGGCCGATGTGACGCCGATGACCCCGGCGCCAAGAATCACGATCTTCATATCCTGTCTCCCGCGATCTGCGATTGGCCGTCTTCGACGAAAATCCGCGCGTGGCGCGATCCGAGACGGGTCAGCACTTCATAGGGGATCGTCCCCGCATCGCGAGCGACGTCGGCCAGCGATTGTGACGGCCCAATCAGTTCGACCAGGTCGCCTTCGGCGAGCGCGGCGGCGCGGGGATCGCTGATGTCGATCGTCAGGCTGTCCATCGACACCCGTCCGACGATCGGCAGCGCGACGCCGTCCCACCAGGCGCGGCCGACGCCGCCAAGATTGCGCGGCCAGCCATCGGCATAGCCGATGCCGATCGTGGCGAGGCGCTGCGGCCCGCGCGCGACATGGTCGAGCCCATAGCCGACGCCGACTCCCGGCCCGATCTCGCGGATCTGCAGGATGCGCGCGTGCAACGTCGCGACGGGCCGCAGCCCGGCCGCGGCCGGGCCGGGATCGACGCCGAACAGCGCAACCCCCGGACGGACGATGGCGCAATGAAAGCCCTTCGGCAGAAACGAGCCGCCACTGTTGGCGATCGACGCCGGGGCATCGGGAAACAGCCCGCAGCCCGCGGTGAAGGCGCCGAGCTGCGCTGCGTTGGCGGGATGATCGGGATCGTCGCCGCACGCGAGATGGGTCATGACGAGGCGCAGGTCGATTTCGCGCGCGAAGGCCGGATCGCGCGACAGCGGTTCGGCCTCGGCAAGCGAAAGCCCCAGGCGCGACATGCCGGTGTCGAGTTGCAGCGCCGCCGGCAGCGCCGTCCCGCGCGACACGGCGAGCCGGCGCCAGGCGGCCACCTGCGTGGACGAATTGAGCACCGGGATATGCCCCGCGTCGGCGCATCGACTCTCGGCGCCGGGATCGAGGCCGTTGAGAATGAAGATAGGAACGTCGGCGCCCAACATGACCGCCAGCGCATCGGCCTCGACGAGCCGCGCCACGAAGAACGTCCGGCACCCTTCGCGATAGAGCGCCGCCGCCACCTGTTCGGCGCCAAGGCCATAGCCGTTGGCCTTGACCACCGCCCCGGCGCGCGCCGGGGCAACGCGCGCGGCGATCGAGCGATAATTGGCGCGGATCGCGTCGAGGTCGATCCGGAGGATGCTCGACGACAAAATTTGAGCCATGACCCTTCATCCTCCGCGGAACGCAAGATAGTCAAAATCTCTTCCAATGTGCCGCTCATATGACGTAGAAACAGGCATAATATGGACAACATATAGAATTATATACGGGGCAATCGCAGAATATGCAGTCACTCGACGACATCGACCGGCGCATCCTGAATCGGCTACGGCTCGATGCCCGGATCACCAACCAGGCGCTCGCGAGCGAGGTCGGCCTGTCGCCCTCGGCCTGCCTGCGCCGCGTACGTCTGCTCGAACAATCGGGGGTGATCCGCGGCTATGCGGCGATCGTTTCGCACGCCGCCCCCCATGAAGGGACGACCGCGATCGTTCAGATCGAACTCGAACGACAGACCGAGGAATATCTCGTGCGCTTCGAGAAGGCGGTGCGCGATCATGCCGAGATTCAGGAATGGTATCTGATGACCGGCGGCGGCGATTATGTCCTGCGGGTCCAGATCGACGGCATCGACGCCTATGGCGCCTTCCACCGCGACGTGCTGTCGCGCCTGCCCGGCGTCTCGCGGATCATGTCGAGCTTCGCGATGCGCAGCAACCGCCGGATGTAGAACGCTGTCGGCCGGTCGCCATATGGCAACAAGTTATACGAAGCGATTCGCGATCACGCCGATGCCGTCGACTCCGCCTTCGACGACATCGCCCGCAACGACGCGCCCAACACCCGCCGGAGTGCCGGTGTAGATGAGGTCGCCGGGCCTGAGTTCGACATAGGTCGACAGTTCGGCGATGATGTCGGCGACCGGCCAGATCATGTCGGCGATGTCGCCGTCCTGCCGCAGCTCGCCATTGACCGACAGCCAGATCCGCGCGCTGGCGGGGTGGCCGACCTCGGCCGAGGGGCGGATCGGCGAGAGGATGGCGCTATGATCGAAACCTTTCGCCATGTCCCACGGCCGACCGCCGGCCTTGGCGTCGGCCTGCAAGTCGCGGCGCGTCAGGTCGTTGCCGACGGCATAGCCGAAGATGCAGCCCGCGGCATCGTCGGATGCGATGTTCGCGCCGCCCTTCGCAAGCGCCACCACCAGCTCGATCTCGTGATGCAGATTGGCGGTGCGCGGCGGCATCGCGATGTCGCCCGTGCCCAGGGCGACCGCGTCGGCGGGCTTCGAGAAGAAGAAGGGCGGCTCGCGGCTGGGGTCGCCGCCCATCTCGCGCGCATGGTCGGCGTAATTCTTGCCGACGCAGAAAATGCGGCGGACGAGAAAGCGTTCGCCGCTTCCGGCGATTGCGGCGGTGGGAGCGGAAACGGAAAATGACAGGCCCATGCGTGCATCCTCGATATCAGGCCGCCGACGGGGGCGCGTGGTTTTTCAACCCGCCTGCGCAGCAATATCGACGCCATAGAGCTTGCCGCTCGCCGCGACCAGCCTCGCTTTCACGCAAGGCAGGCCTAAAACCAGACGCGCACTCCCATCACGAAGCTGACGCCGTTCGTATCCTCACCAGCGGCACGCGCGAACCGCGCGGTGTCGCCGAGCTGGCGCGCCCATTCGACCCCGACATAGGGCGCGAATTCCTTGACGACCTCATAGCGAAGCCGCAGCCCGAGTTCGACATTGGAAAGCCCCGACCCGGTGCTCGTCTCGCGAACGTCCTGAAGCGCGAAATTGACCTCCGCCCGTGGTTGCAGGATCAGCCTCTGAGTAATGCGCTGATCGTAAAACCCCTCGACCCGCCCAAGCAGATCGCCCTTGTTCGACAGGAACAGCGCGCCTTCGACCTCGAACCAATAGGGCGCGAGGCCTTCGAAGCCGACGACCACGTAGCTGCGGTCGGGCCCTTCGCCCAGATCCTGCCGCACACCGGCCTGGAGGTTGAAATAGGGGCCGACCGCGCGGCTGTAGAGCAATTGCAGTTCGGCCGCCTCGACCCCTTCGCCCCACCAGCCTTCGCCTTCGCTCTTGAGCGTGACGCGATCGACATCGCCGCCGTACCAGCCTTCGACTCCCCAGCGATATCCGTCGCGGCCCTTGCGCGCCTGATATTCGGCGCGGTCCAGGCTCAGGAAAGCGATCGTCTGCCCACCGCTCTCCTTCATCATTTCATCGCGTGCGCGATCCATCTCGGCTTTTGGATAGATTTGGTCGGCATACCAATCGTCCGGCGGCGCGGGGGCGGGCGCATCGCCCGCTGGCAGGTCGGTGCCGACCGCGCCCGTCGCCGGGCCGGGCGGCGCGTCGCCGGGGGTGCAATGGCCCATCGCGGCATGCTCGGGCGGGCAGCCCGGCGACCCGGCGTCGGCGGGCTGATCCATGACCATGCCCGGCATATCGTCGTGATCCATGCTTTCTGCGGGCCGGGGCGTGTGCTGAGCCTCAGGCGCCGGCGCGGCGGGCGGCTCATCGTGCATCGCATGACCCTGCGCGGCCGCCGGATCGGCGAAGGCCAGCGCGGCACCGCCGACAAGGAACAGCGCGAGCCGGGTCATGCCGCCTCCCCGCGCGGACGGACGCTGACGACCCGCATCATCCCGGCATACATATGATAGAGAAGATGACAGTGGAACGCCCAGTCGCCGACCGCGTCGGCGGTCAGGTCAAAGGTCGCGATGCCCCCCGGCTGGACCAGCACCGTATGCTTGCGCGGCGCCCGGTCGCCCTTGCCGGTGACCAGTTCAAAGAAATGGCCGTGCAGGTGGATCGGGTGGCTCATCATCGTATCGTTGATCAAATTGACGCGCACCCGCTCACCCTCGATGAACGGGATCGGTTCGTGATGATCCGACATCTTCATGCCGTCGAACGACCACATGAAGCGTTCCATATTGCCGGTCAGGTGGATGTCGAGCGAGCGCTCGGGCGCGCGAACGTCGGGATTGCGGTCGAGCGCGACGAGTTGCTTGTAGGTCAGAACCTCGTGCCCGACATCGTCGAGCCCCTGGCCGGGCTCGCCCATTCGGTCGACGGGCATCGGTGAGATCGTCTGGACGCTCGGGTCGCGCTTGACCTGCGGCGCGGCGTCGAAGTCGCGCATGCCATGATCCATCGCGCCGCCATCGCCCTCGATCGTGCAATGGCCCATCGCGGCATGCTCGGCCGAACAGGACGCATCGCCGCCCGCCCCCGCGCCCATCGCGCCCATCCCCATATCCTTCATCGTCGCCAGCGGCCGCGAACGCAGCGGCGGAACTTCGGCCGTCATTCCGGGGCGCGGCGCCAGCGTCGCCCGCCCCATCCCCGATCGATCATTGGCTTCGGCGACGAACGTATAGGCGCGATCCACGGCCGGGGTGACGATCACGTCATAGGTCTCGGCAACCGCGATCTGGAACTCGTCGGTCTCGACCGGCACGATGTTCAGGCCGTCGGCCTGCACGACGGTCATCCGCAGTCCGGGGATACGGACATTGAAGATCGACATTGCCGATGCGTTGATGATGCGCAGCCTGACACGCTCGCCGGGATTGAAAAGCGCGGTCCAATTGTCGCGCGGGCCATGGCCGTTGACCAGAAAGGTGTAGGTCGAGCCGCTGACGTCGGCGACGTCGGTCGGGTCCATCCGCATCGCGCCCCAGGCGATGCGCTCGTCGAGCGGTTGATCCTTGCCTGCCAGCAATCCGGCGAGCGTCTGACGCTGCCCGTTGAAATGGCCGGGGTTGGCCTTGAGCTTGTGAAAGATCGCCTCGGGCGAGATGTGGCTGTGATCGGACAGCACCACGACATGCTCGCGGTCATAGACGACCGGGTCGGTGCCCTCGGGGTCGATGACGATCGGCCCATAATGGCCGATTTGTTCCTGAAGGCCCGAATGGCTGTGATACCAATAGGTGCCCGACTGGATGACCGGAAATTCGTAGATGAAGGTCGAGCGCGGCTTGATCCCCGGAAAACTGACCCCCGGAACACCGTCCATCTGAAACGGGAGGAGCAGCCCGTGCCAGTGGATCGAGCTGTCCTCATCAAGGTCGTTGACGACGGTCAGCCTGGCGGTCTGCCCTTCCTTCAGGCGCACCAGCGGCGCCGGCACCGTCCCGTTTATCCCGATCGCGCGGCTCAGCCGGCCGTCGACCCGCATCGTCTGGCGCGCGATGCGCAGCGTGATGTCGCTGCCCGACACCGTCGGGATCGGCGCGGTGATGCCGGACGACACCGGCTGCGCCCAGGCCGGGAACCACGCCGCCATCGCAGCGACCCCGCCGCCGCCCAAAGCCCCGCCGACGAACCGGCGCCTGTTGATCTGCATATTCTTTCCGACCGTTCGTGATTGCTCTTCAAACCCATACGCAGGCAGATCGCGCGCCCCTTATCCGAATCAGCGATATGAGGCGCCCTCGCCGGGAACGGCGAGCAGCTGCCGGAGCCGCGCCCGCGCGCGATAGAGGCGCGTTTCGACCGTTTTCTCACTGACGCTCAACAACGCCGCAGCCTCTGCCTGGCTGACCTCCTCCACCCCCCGCAGGACCAGAATCTCGCGCAAATTCCGCGGCAGCCTGGCGATCGCGGCGCGGACACGGGCAAGTTCGATCCGGTCATCGGTCTGGGTGTCGGGAAGCGGCGTGTCGCTGGCGATATCGTACGCGGATTCAATCGGGAGCGCGCGCGCGAAGAAGGCGCGAACCTTGCGCCGCCGCGCCCAGTCGCGGCACTTGTTGATCGCGATCCGGCTGATCCAGATGCGAAAGGGCCGCTCGCCATCATAGCGGTCGATGGCTGCGAACGCCGCGACAAAGGCTTCCTGGGTCAAATCCATCGCCTCCTCGGCATCGCCGATCTGCCGCACGATCAGTCGGTAAACCAAGGCCTTGTAGCGATTGAGCAGTTCACGATAGGCGTCCTCGCGCCCGGCCCGCGCGAACGCGGCCAGGTCGGTGTCCGACCATTGCGACGGGTCGGCACTCACCGCGCATCGGCGGTCAGCGCCTTGACCACGATCTTGTCGAACATGCGCGCCTGGTCGCTGTCGAGGACAGCGCGCATCGTAAAGAGATGTTCCAGCGTTTCCTTTTGCAGCGTTCCCATGACCCGATGGCTATGGTCGATCGCCTCGGTGACTTGCGGGCCATAGCCATGCTCGGCCTCGATCGCCTGGGCCAGTTGGACATTGGCGGCGCGCATATCCTGCTCCAGTGCTCGCCGGCGGCCCGCGAAATCGGCCTCGATCTTGTCGATCCGGACCTTCTGCTGCGCTGTCAGGTCGAGTTGATTGTGCAGGAGCGCATGAAGCTCGGTTTCGCTTGCCCTGGGAACATCCGTCGCCAGGCGGCCGACGAACACCCCGGCGATGGCGGCGGCAAAGGCGATGAGGCCGACAAGCAGCAGGCGGCGTGACGGCATGTTATCGCGCGTCCAACAGCGTCGAAGGCGCAAGCGCGCTTGCCGGGGCGAGCGGGCTGAGCGCGCTCGCCGCGACCGCCGGCCGCGAAACCATGCTCCCCGCGACCACCCCGCCACCCAGCGACAGGAAAGCGGCGAGCGTCATCGCCCGGCGCAGGACCGCCGCCTCCCGGCGCCGGACGCCAAGCGCGCGGATGACCCGGTCGTCGAGCGCGTCGAGCGCCGCCGGCAGATCGACCCGGCTCAAGATACGAAGTTCGTCGTCCATCAACCTCTTGCCGAATGGCCTTCCCCAATGGGTCCTGACCCTATGTCCATACGCGGCTGCGGCGATCATCCCTCAAACGGGTCGGCGAGGGCCAAACGACGCGCCTGCGTATTAGCAGAACAGACCAACAATTGGAGGTTTTATGCTCAAGTCCTTTTTCCCGTCCGCGGCGGCCGCTCTCGCCCTGCTGGTGGCGCCGGTCGCGACGAGCGCGCACACGAGGCTCGTCGGTTCGACGCCGGCGGCCGGTTCGACCGTCGCCAAGACGACATCCGTGAGCCTGCAATTCAGCGAGCGGCTGATCCCTTCGACGATCAGGACGAGCCTCGTCATGACCGGTATGCCCGGAATGGACGATCATGCGCCCATGAAAATTCCTTACTCATCGGCGATGGGCAAGGACGGAAAATCGATGACCCTCATGCTCAAGCGTCCACTCGCGGCGGGCACCTACACGCTGAGCTGGTCGGCGGCGGGCGCGGACACGCATCGCATGGGAAGCGAATTCAGCTTCACGGTGAAATAAGGCGATGAGCGATCCCGCGCTGATCGGCATCCGGTTCGCGCTCTATGCGGACCTGATGCTCGTCGCCGGGCTCGCGGCCTTCCTCCTCTACGCTCTGACGCGCGACGAGCGCGCAAGCCCCGCACTGACCGACAGGATCTGGCGCGCCGAACGATGGCTCTGCGCGGCCGGGCTTCTCGTGTCGGCCCTCGGGATGGGCGTGCTCGCGGCGTCGATGCAGGATGTCGGCCTCCTCGCGCTCGACGCGCAGTCCTTCCAGGATATCGTCCGGCAAAGCGACGCGGGCACCGCGTGGCTCTATCGCAGCGCCGCGCTCGCCGCCGCGCTGGCGGCCTCGATCTGGATGAGGCGGTGGCCGCACGCCGCCGCCATGCTGCTTGTGGCGGCGGCCATGGCCGCGGTCGCGACTCTCGCCTGGTCGGGCCACGCCGGCGCGAGCGAGGGCGCTGCCGGGATCATCCACCGGGTCGGCGACATCGTGCATATGACGGCAGCGGCAGTGTGGATCGGCGCGCTTGCGGCCTTTGTCCTGCTCCTCCATCCGCGATGTCCCGAGGGGGCCGCGATCGCCGCGCGAAGTCTCGAACAATTTTCGACCATCGGCACGATCTGCGTCCTGCTCATCGCGGGAACCGGGCTCCTCAACGGCCAGATGATTATCGGCGCGCAGAATCTCGGCCGATCGCTCGCCGCACCCTATGGGCAATTGCTTCTCGCCAAGCTTGCATTGTTCGCGCTCATGCTCGCTCTCGCCGCCGCCAATCGCTGGCGGTTCACGCTGGCGCTCGGCGCCGCGATCGCGCAGGCGGAAGCGAGCCGTGACGAGAACTCTTCGGGAACCATCGCCACCCTGCGCAAGAGCCTGATCGTCGAAGCGACGGCAGCCTTCACCATCCTTGCTCTGGTCGCCTGGTTGGGAACGCTCGATCCTTTCGGCAGCGAAGGCATGTGACCCGAAGGAGGGCCCGGCTCCCCGCCCGGTGGCGAAAGGGAGCCGGGTCCGCGTCAGGCCGCCGCTCTTGCGAACCTGCCGCCGTTATAATCGTCGATCGCCTGACGGATTTCCGCCTCATTGTTCATCACAAAGGGACCGTGGCCAAAGATCGGCTCGTCGATCGGTTCACCGGTCAGGACCAGGATCGTCGCGTCGCCGTCGGCATGGACGCGCACCGCGTCGCCGTCGCGGCTGAGCAGCAACATCTCGGCCTCGCCCACCCCCTCGCCGCCGTTCACCGTGACATGGCCGCCAAGCACCACCAGCATCGCGGTGTGCCCCTCGGGCAGGTCGAGCGTCAGATCGGCGTCGCGGTTCAGCCGCACGTCCCAGACGTTGATCGGGGTGAAGGTGCGCGCCGGCCCCTTCGTGCCCAGCAACTCGCCGGCGATGACGCGGCCCAGCCCTGCGCCGCCCGGAAGCTCGACGGTCGGGATTTCGGCCGCAGTGATGCCCTGATAGCCGCCGGGCGCCATCTTGTCCTTGGCGGGCAGATTGACCCAGAGCTGCACCATCTTGAACGGGCCGCCGGTTTTGCCGAACGCCGGGGAATGATATTCCTCATGGATGATCCCACCCGCGGCGGTCATCCACTGGACGTCGCCGGGGCCGATGACGCCACCATTGCCCGCCGAATCCCTGTGCTCGACCTCACCGTCATAGACGATCGTCACCGTCTCGAACCCGCGATGCGGATGCTGGCCGACGCCGCGCCGGCTGGTGGTCGGCGCGAAATTATAGGGGCCTGCATAATCGAGCAGCAGGAAGGGACTCACCTGCCCGCCGAGGCTGTTGTAGGAAAAGAGCGAGCGGACCGGAAAGCCGTCGCCGACCCAATGCTGGTTGGGATTGCTGTAGGTGCCGAGGATCGTCTTCATAGTGCATCTCCTGCGCCTCCCATGCGGGAGGTTGTTGGTTGCAGCCGATATATCCATGCAACAATCCGATCAGAAGATTGTAAAACTGGATTCAGAATCCTATTAACAGGACAATGCAGGATCTCAACGACCTCTATTATTTCGTCCAGGCGGTCGATCATGGCGGCTTCACCGCGGCGGCGCGCGCGCTGGGAATGCAAAAGTCAAAGCTCAGCCGCCGCGTCGGCTTGCTCGAGGAGCGGTTGGGGGCGCGACTGATCCAGCGGTCGACCCGGCGCTTTTCGGTGACCGAAATCGGCCGCGAATATTATCGCCATTGCGTCGCGATGCTGGTCGAGGCCGAAGCGGCGCAGACGGTCGTCGAGCAATCCCGCGCCGAGCCGTGCGGCATCGTCCGGCTGAGTTGCCCGACCGGCCTGCTCGCTTTCCAGTTCGGCGACCTTTTCGCCCGCTACATGGCGCTCTATCCCGATGTCGAACTCCATGTCGAAAGCACCAACCGCCGCATCGACGTGATTGGCGAAGGCTTCGACCTCGCGATCCGCGTCCGCCCACCGCCGCTTCCTGAAAGCGACCTCGTCATGCGCCGTTTCGACGAGCGCACCATCCGCATCGTCGCGAACCCTCAATTGCTCCGCGCGCACGCGATCTCGCTGCCGTCCGATCTGTCCGGTCTTCCCAGCCTCGATTTCGGCTCGCTCGGCGGCGACCATCGCTGGCGCCTGGTCCATGCCGACGGCAGCACCGCCGACGTGCGTCATCAGCCGCGCCTCGTCACCGACGACATGGCGTTGTTGCGCGACGCCGCGCTCGCCGGGGTGGGGATGGTGCGCCTTCCCACGCTCGTGGTCTGGGAGGATCTGCAACAGGGACGACTGGTGACCGTGCTCCCCGAATGGCGCTTGTCGAACGAGATCGTCCACGCCGTTTTCCCATCGAAACGCGGCCTGCTACCGTCGGTTCGCTCCTTGCTCGACTTTCTGGCGAGCGAATGCGCTACGCAGCGCCAACGTATAACCGGCTGAAGGGACCGACAGCCCGGATTCAGCGTCCCACCACCCCATCGGCCACATAGGGGTTCGTCCGCCGTTCCTGCGCAAAGCTGCTGTGCGGGCCGTGGCCGGGCAGAAAGATCGTGTCGCCGCCGAGCGGCCAGAGTTTTTGCGTGATCGAATCGAGAAGCTGCTGGTGATTGCCGCGCGGAAAGTCGGTGCGGCCGATCGACCCTTGGAACAGCACGTCGCCGACGATCGCGAGTTTCGACGGGGCGTGATGAAAGACGACGTGACCGGGCGTGTGGCCGGGGCAATGGATGACGTCGATCTGAAGATTGCCGACCGTCACCGTGTCGCCGTCGACGAGCCAGCGGTCGGGCTCGAACACCTCGCCCGCCATCCCGAAGCGGGCGCCGTCCTCGCCGAGCTTTTCGATCCAGAAGCGATCGTCCTCGTGCGGCCCCTCGATCGGCACGCCCAGTTCCTTCGCCAGCACGCCGGCCTGGCCGCAATGGTCCATATGGCCGTGGGTGACGAGGATCTTCTCGACCTCGACCCCGGTCTGCTGGACCGCTTCCTTCAGCTTGTCGAGGTCGCCGC
This sequence comes from Sphingopyxis lindanitolerans, assembly GCF_002993885.1. NCBI lineage: Bacteria > Pseudomonadati > Pseudomonadota > Alphaproteobacteria > Sphingomonadales > Sphingopyxidaceae > Sphingopyxis > Sphingopyxis lindanitolerans. The sequence continues at coordinate 3,813,334 of NZ_CM009578.1, read as the reverse complement.
CGGGATCGACGAAGGCCGCCTTGTTGGTTTCGGTGCACCACAGCAAAGTGCAATTCTGCTGAAAAGCGGTGACCGGCACGATCGCGGCCTTCAGCGGAGGGTTGGGAGCGTTCATGGCCGCCGATGTGGGGAAATGGCGCGGCTTTGGCAAGGGTGGCGGTCTGCTCCCGATCGAAAACCGCCAAAAGCGATCCTCCCCCACGGGGGGAGGGGGACCACCCGAAGGGTGGTGGAGGGGCACAGGAGGTTTGCGCCGCGCTCGGCCGAAAGAGCCGCGCATTTCCAACGCTGGGTCGCGCCTATTATTTCAACGGCAAGGCAAGCCGACTGTGCCCCTCCACCATGCTTCGCATGGTCCCCCTCCCCGTGCCGGGGAGGATCGGAAAGGTCCGCGCCCCACCACAATGCAGGCATCGGCTTCAAATAGGCCTTTCCTACATTATCCGGCTGTGCCAGCTTTTATCCGGTTCTTTCATTTGGTGGATAAAGCGATGGCGGTCCAGCTTGCGGGGGTGGCCACGGCGAGGCGTGCCGGGCGCGTTCACCACGCGTCGAGGCCCGGATCGGGCATGCAAGAGGCTGAACTTTCCTGAACTTTGGAAATGACCACGCGCTCCTTGCGCCGACCAGCCCCCGGATCCAAGCCGCGATGACGAAAGAAGACAGGGCAGATTTCCGGCCCCAAACAGCCCCTCACCGCAACGTCATCATGTCCCCTTCGACATTCACCGCGTCGAGCTTGGCGAGGAAGCTCTGGCCGAGCAGCGAGACGCCCATGTCGGCATCGACCACCGCCGCCTCGACATTCCGCACCGCGATCCCGTCGACCTCGACGCTGTCGAGCATGACGATCCGCATCGGCACCTGGCCGCCCGCGGTCTGCGCCATGCCGCCGACCGGCAGGCGGTCGACATCGATCCCGATCGCCTCCGCATCGCGCCGCGTCAACGCAACGAGCGAGGCGCCGCTGTCGACGAGCATGCGGATCTGCGTGCCCTGCACGTCGGTGTCGGCATAGAAATGCGAATCGGACGCGCGCCTGATCTTGACCGGCCCCGCCGGCGACGAGGAGGTTTTGGCAGCGGCGGCGGCGGCATCGCGTCCCCGCGTCGTCCAGTTGCTTTCGCCGGCGTAGCGATCGACCACAGGCGCCGCGGGCGCTTCGGCCTTTTGCCGGCCGGCGATCCCGGCGATGCCGATCGAGCCTGCCGCGATCATCGCGGCCATGGTGATGAAACGCCCCAACATGGCGCGTTTGTCGCAGATCATGATTGGGGAATGGTTAAGCGGGTTCCCGCTCGACGAAGGCACGCCAGCGCGGTGTTTCGCCCCGGATGCTGTAGGTGATGCGCGCGCAGGCATAGCGCCGCCCCGGCGCATTGTCGGCTTCGGCGGCGGTGGTCGGCCAGGACGCATCGGCGTCCGACGACCAGCAGACGATCGCCTCGGCCTCGGGCCGCGCGGCGATCGCGGCGCGATCTTCGGCGGTCAGCGTCGCGGGCGGCTGCCACCCCAGGATGGCGCGGTGCGTGACCCCTTGCGCAAACAGTGCGTGGCGGAACGGGCTGTCGCGGTCGCGCAGCAGGGCCGTCACGCGCGCGCGGTCGGGCGCGGCGAGCCACCGGCCGCCGAGCAGCGGCCCCCAACGGCTTTCATCCATCGAACGCAGCGCGGGAAGCAATTCGTCGGCGGCGGCCTCGAACCGCGCGGTCCAGGGCGAATCCCCGGCGAGCGGCGTCAAGATCGAGGGGGCGGTGGCCTTCTCGGGCGCGATCGGCACGAGCGGCGGATCGGCGGCGATGGCCGGGACGGCGGCAAGAGCGGCGACGAACGCCGAAGCAATCAGACAGGCGCGCATGGCGGGAAAATTACCACGCCCGCCTGCACCTGTCATGAACCAGTATCGACGGTAAGCGCTTCGCGCATCCATCCCGGCGCCGCGACGGGGTCGATATTTTCGACCCGCCGATGCTCGACCGACCAGCCGAGTTCGGGATAGGCGACGACTTGCCGCTTGGCGTCGGCTTCGGCGATCGGAGCGACGACCAGCCGCCGGTTGACCTTCTGCCGCCAGTTCATTCGCGCCGTATTCTCCTGCCCGACATAGCAGCCCTTGGCAAAGCTGACGCCGTTCAGTTCGGCGGCATTGCATTCGAGCCAGAGCGTCGTCCCGTCGCCAAGCTCGGCGCGCCCCTCGGTGACGCCCAGCGATAGGCGGTGCGCCTGCCACGCGGCATCGGCCCCCTCCCCTGCTGCGCCTGCATCGGCGGGCGCGAGCCAGCGCTGACCCAGGTCGGACAGGCGCGGATCGACGACGCCCAAATCGCCTTGCTTCGCCCAATGGACGCCCAGCCCCTCTTCGCGCGCAATTATGATCGCGCGGCGGAGGCGATAGAGCGTCAGGCGTTTGGCGAGATCGTCGGCAGCGGCGCGCTCGCAATCGATCAGCACATCCGCCTCGTCGGCCCAGATCAGGAAGTCGAACAGCACTTTGCCCTGCGGGGTCAGCAGCGCCGCCCACACCGGCAGATTGCCCGCGACATCGTTGGTGACGAGGCCTTGCAGGAAGCCGCGCACATCCTCCCCCGAAAGACGGACGAGCGCGCGGTCGTTGAGGGTGGTATTGGGCATGGCGATAATCTAGGGACGCTCCAGCCAAAACCAACCCATTTATCGACGAGCCGCAGATGACCGACCGCCTGACGATCCGCCGCCCCGACGACTGGCACGTCCATCTGCGTGACGGCGCGATGCTGGGCGCGGTCGCGCGTCATACCGCGCGCCAGTTCGCGCGCGCGATCATCATGCCCAACCTGTCGCCGCCGGTGACGACCGCGGCGGAAGGCGCGGCGTATCGCGATCGCATCCGCGCCGCCGTGCCGAAGGAACTCGACTTCACCCCGTTGATCGTCGCCTATCTGACCGATCGCAGCGACGCCGACGAACTGACGCGCGGCCATGCCGCGGGGGTATTCACCGCCGCGAAACTCTATCCCGCCCACGCGACGACGGGCAGCGCGCACGGCGTCACCGACATCGCCAACATCCTGCCCGTGCTCGATCGCATGGCCGAGATCGGCATGCCGCTGCTGATCCATGGCGAGGTGACCGACCAGGACGTCGACATCTTCGACCGCGAAGCGGTGTTCATCGACCGCATCCTCGCGCCGCTCGTGAAGAAGCTGCCGACCCTCAAGATCGTGTTCGAACATATCACGACGGCCGAAGCGGTCGATTTCGTGCGGGACGCGCCCGCGAATATCGGCGCGACGATCACCCCGCAGCACCTCCACATCAACCGCAACGCGATGCTCGTCGGCGGCATCCGGCCGCACGCTTACTGCCTGCCCGTCGCCAAGCGCGAGGCGCACCGGCTCGCGGTGCGCGCGGCGGCGGTGTCGGGCTCGCCCAAATTCTTCCTCGGCACCGACAGCGCGCCGCACGCGGTTCACACGAAAGAGGCCGCTTGCGGCTGCGCGGGCATTTTCAACGCGCCCTATGCGCTCGAATCCTATGTGACGGTGTTCGACGAGGAAGGCGCGCTCGACAAGTTCGAGGGCTTTGCGAGCGAGCATGGCCCGAATTTCTATGGCCTGCCGCTCAATGGCGGCACGATCACGCTCGAACGCGGCGAGACGGTGGTGCCCGACAGGATCGGCGAAGTCGTCCCCTTCCACGCGGGCGAGACATTGGGCTGGCGGCTGGTTTAGGCGATCCCGACCATCCGTTCGGCGCGCATCTTGCGCCACATATCAAAGCTGAACACCGCGATACTGATCCAGATCAAGAGGAAGCAGGCAAATTGCACGGGCTTCAGCGGCTCGTGGAAGGCGAACAGGCCGAGCAGGAATTGCAACGTCGGCGCCAGATATTGCGCAAAGCCGAGCGCGGCATAGCTCATCCGCCGCGCCGCCGTCGCGAAGAGGAGCAGCGGCACCGCGGTCACGATACCGCTCGCCATCAAGAGCAGGCTGATCGAGCCGCCCGATCCAAAGCCGCGCCCGTCGCCGATCCACAGATACCAGCCCGCGACCGCGAGCGCCAAGGGCGTCAGCAGCGTCGTCTCGACCGCGAGGCCGGGGAGCGACCCCACCGGCACGATCTTGCGGATCAGACCATAGAAGCCGAAGGTCAGCGCGAGCATCAGGCTGATCCACAAAGTGTCGAGCGCCCCCGCGAGCAGGATCGCGACCCCGACGCCCGCGATAACGACCGCGACGAGCTGGAGCCGGCCGAGCCGCTCGCCGAGGAAAACCATTCCCAGCACCACATTGATCAGCGGGTTGAGATAATAGCCAAGGCTCGCCGCGAGCACATGGTCGGTGAAGATCGCGAAGATATAGACGAGCCAGTTGACCGCGATCAGCAGCGAACTCGCGAGCAGCATCCGCAGCACGCGAATGTCGCGGAGCGCGGCGAGATAGTCGCCGATCTGCCGCCGGAAGACCATGATGACGAAACAGAGCGGCAGCGACCAGATGATGCGCTGCGCCAGCACCTCGACCGGCGGAACGCTTTCGACCAATTTGAAGAAGAGCGGGACAAAGCCCCAGATGCCATAAGCGGCTAGCGCATAGGGCAGGCCGCTCTGATCGCTCCCCGCCGGGGCCGGGGCCGGAGACGTCGCCATGGCCCCGCGATCAGATGATGCCGCCGCCGAGCATCAGGCGAACGACGCCGATGACGATGACGACGATATTGAGATTGCGTCCGCTGGTCCGGCTCGACATCGCGCCGAGCGCCAGCCCGACGACCGCGATCGGCACCACCACCCAATTCGCCCAGCCAAGCAGCGGGATGAAGGCGGGAATGGCGAGAATCAGCGCGATAAGGCCGATGACGATCGAGGCGATGTTCAACATGGCCTTGGTGTCGCATGGCGGCGCCCCGCCTTCAAGAGCCTTTCGGTTCGTCTATGGATTCACTCGCTTCGTCTCGTTGCTTCAGGTTCATGCAACGGCTTGCGAGCGCGGCTCGTTCTCCCCTCGAAGCGTCCGGTCCCGCTCGGGAAGGAGGCGCCATGACCAGGAAAGGATTTGATATGCGTATTTTGACCAAGGGCATGATGGGTCTGTTCGTCGCGGCCAGCGTCGTCGGCACCGTGCCCGCTTATGCCGGCGTGGCGAGCGCCGTCCCCGGCTATCACTCGACCGATGCGTCGGCGGACTATTACAAGAAGCGCAAGCACGACCGTCGCCATTATGCGCAGCGTGACCAGCGCGTGAATAGCAACACGCGCATCTGGCGCGGCAATGACGGCCGTTATCGCTGCAAGCGGGATAATGGCACCACGGGCCTGCTGATCGGCGGCGCGGTCGGCGGCCTCGCCGGTCATGAGATCGCGGGCAACGGCGACAAGCTGCTCGGCACCGTGCTCGGCGCCGCGGGCGGCGCGCTGCTCGGCCGCGAGATCGACAAGGATAAATATCGCTGCCGCTAGGGGACAAATATCGCCGCGGCCAAGCGACGAATGTCGCTGCCGCCAGGCGATGGAAACCCATCGCGGGTGTGGGTCCGAGACCCCTCCGCCCGCACACGTGATGGAGAGGGCGCCGGCCTAACCCCCGGCGCCCTCGATTTTGTGCGTCGTCGATGGGTTGCGGGCACGGCGCCCTCCCCTCCCGCTTCGTCCGGCTGAACGCGGGCGCATTCGCAACGCGCCCCGATCGTCAATCTTCGCAGGTCTTGCCCCCTGATCGCGCTTGCCGCACAAGCGTCGGCCAATCGCTGCGGGAGAAGAGATATGCTCAATGGCCCCCTGCTCGTGACCGGGCGGCTGATCCTGCGTCCGCCCGCGACCGAGGATTTCGACGCCTTTGCCGCGATGTGCGCCGAAGAGGACACGATGCGCTTCATCGGCGGCACCTGCCCGCGGTCGGCGGCGTGGCGGCAATGGTGTACGCTCGCTGGAGCGTGGCACATCCGCGGCTTTTCGATGTTCTCGGTGATCGAGCGCGACACCGGCGAATGGGTCGGCCGCCTCGGCCCGTGGGAACCCGACGGCTGGCCCGCGCCCGAGGTCGGCTATGGCGTGCGCGCCAAATTCGCCGGCAAGGGTTACGCCTTCGAGGGCGCGGTCGCGGCGTGCGATTTCGCGGTCGAATTCCTGAAATGGCCCGAGCTGATGCACAGCATCGACCCCGCCAATAGCCGCTCGCAGGCGCTCGCCCAGCGGCTCGGCGCGACGAACAGCGGGCCGACCCGCCTCCCCGCGCCTTTTCAGGACGCACCGGTCGACGCCTGGACGCAAAGCGCCGATGCCTGGCGCGTGAAACGCAAGGAGTTTCAGCCGTGAGCGACCAGCACATCGACCCCGAACGCGCGCAGTTCGACGCCTTCAAGGCGCTGCCGCGCGACACGAAAATCCACATGCTCAACCTCGTCCGCTTCAAGGACAAGGCGAGCTATCCCGCCGACCATCCGCTCGCGTCCGCCGGGCTGAGCGGGGCGGAGGCTTATGCGAATTATGGCCGCGACAGCGGGGCGGTGTTCGAGCGCCTCGGCGGCCGCATCATCTGGCGCGGGGCGATGGAGGCGATGGTGATCGGCCCCGACGGCGACGTTTGGGACGCGATGTTCGTCGCCGAATATCCGAATAGCGGCGCCTTCATGGCGATGGTGACCGATCCCGCCTATCGCCAGGCGGTCGTCCACCGCCAGGCCGCGGTCGAGACGTCGCGGCTGATCCGCTGTGCGCCGCGCGATGCGGGTTCGGGACGGTTCGCCGATTAGGGGTGAAATACACCTCTCGTCATGGCGAGCGGAGCGAAGCAATGACGGAGAAAATGACATTCCGTCTCGCTCCGGCACAGGTTTGAGCCGACAAAGTCGCGCCCATTAACGCATTTTATTTGGGCCTTTTTAACCAGGATCGGGCATTCCGGGGGGATGTTAAGGGAGTGTTAGCTATGATCGCGCGGGGAAAATGGCTGATCGCGGGCCTGATGGTGGCGGCGGCGGTGCCGCTGGCGGGGTGCCGCGACAATCCGGCGGCCAAGGCCGATCTCAAGCCGATCGACGACGGGCTGACCGACGGCGATCCGGCGGTCAAGGGCGCGCTCGAAGACAAGATCATGGTCGATCCCAGGCTGACCGGCCAGGCGAACCGCAACGCCGCGGCGCCGGGCAACCAGCCCGTCGGCGGCGGCGTCCCCGGCATCGCGGCTGGCAAGGCGGCGACGGCGGCCGAAGCCGCGGCGGCGTTGGCCGCAGGCAAGCTGCTCGCCGCACCCAAGGCCCTGCCCTTCGAGGAAGGCTGCAACGGCGATTGCGCTGCAAAGCGCCCGGTCACGATCGGCGCGCTCGCACGCGACCAGCAAAAGGGAAGCTGCGACGCCAAGCTGACCTATGGCAACGCCTGGGCCGACCGCCTGCCGACCGCGTTCAAAGTCTACCCGCGCGCGACGCTGCGCGAAGCCGCGGGCGTCGCCGGCGGCAAATGCAACATCCGCGTCGTCAATTTCCAGACCGCCGCCTCGATCCAGGGCGTGCTCGACTATTATCACACGCTGGCGGTGCACGCCGGCTACACCAGCGACCATCGCGTGCGCGGCAATGAGCATATGCTCGGCGGCACCAAGGGCGACCTTGCTTTCGTCATCTTCGCGCGCCGCGACGGCGGCATGACCGACGTCGACCTGGTCGCCTCGGGCGGGAAGTAACAAGCACTCGCCACGGCGCAAGACAAAAGGCCCCGAGGGTGAGGAACCCCCGGGGCCTTTGTCATGCGTGACGAGGCGCGATCGTCAAATCTTGTCGCCGAGCGCGCCCTTGACCTTGCCGGTCAGATTCTGGGCTTCGCCCTTTCGTTCCTGCGCGATGCCTTCGGCGCGCAGCCGCTCGTTGTCGGTCGCCTTGCCAACCGCCTGCTTCACATTGCCGGCGGCTTGGTTGGCGAGACCTTTTGCTTTGTCCTTGAGTTCACCCACGGTGTATCTCCTTGGTTTTCAGAGGCGAAAGGGACGCGCCTCTTACCGGATCAACGAGGCACGGGAGCGCTTGTTCCGCCTGGCAGGACAAACGGCCCCAGGAAAGCGATCACCCGCGCGCGACGATGTCGTCGAGCGCCGCCGGGCTCAGGATCGTGACGCGATTATAATCGACCGCGATCAGCCCCGCCTCCTCGAACCCGCGCAGCAGCTTGTTGATGCTCTGCCGCGTCACGCCGAGCATCGCGCCCAGCTGTTCCTGCGGCAGGCGCAGCGCCAGCTCGGTGCCCGCCCGGCCCGCGACACCGTGAATCCGCGCAAGGTCGGCAAGCGTCGCCGCCATCCGCTGTTCGAGCGAGCCGAGCTTCTGGTTGTTGAGCTGGCGCAGACTGTCGCCGTGCCGCGCGCACATCAACAACGCGATGTCGCGCCATAATATGGGTTCGGCGTCGAGGATCGCGGCCAGCCCGTCGCACGGCAGGTGCAGCAGCACGCTGTCCTCATAGGCGCTATAGACATAATGGATCGGCGGTTCGGCAAGCAGGCGGACGATCGCGAGAATTTCGTGCGGCCCCTGCACGCTCAGCACGAATTTCTTGCCCGCCGCCGACGCGCGGCTGACCTCGACCTCGCCCGCGGCAATGACGAACGCCTCGCGCCTTTCGGGATCGCGCGCGAAGATTTCGGCGCCGCGCGCATAATGTTCGGCGCGCGCGATCGCCGCGACCTCGGCAAGCGGCGCCTCGGGCCAGGCGGCGAACAGCGGACAGAGCCGAAGCCCGGCGAGGCGGTCCTCGCGCGACCATGCACGCTGGTCCGTCGCCATGCTCCTTCTCCCCAATTTCGTCATTGCGAGCGAAGCGAAGCAATCCAGAGCGGTATGCGCGACGCTGGATTGCTTCGCTTCGCTCGCAATGACGAGACTTATTGCCATCCCGGTCTAAATGCGAACGGCAAGATTCCCAAAGAGATTGTCGGCGCGATGACAGACTGCGCCTGCGCCCGGCGCTAGGGAGCAAAAAAATCGAGAGGAGTGTCGTTCGATGAAAAGCCTGCTTGCCCTTCTGGCGATGGCGGCCGCCTTCGTGACCAGCGCAGCCCATGCCGCGCCGGTCAGCGAGGAGGATGCCTATGCCATCGGCCTCGAAGCCTATACCTATGCCTATCCGATGGTGCTGATGGAAACCACGCGGCGCGTGTCGACCAATGCCGGTGCCGATGGCCGAATGCGCGCGCCGATGAACCATTTCGGGCATATGCGGACCTATCCCGACGCCAGTTTCAAGGACGTCGTGCGTCCCAATGCCGACACGCTCTATTCGCCGCTGTGGTTCGATGTCGGCACGGAACCGCTGATCATCACCCTGCCGAAAACGGCGGGCCGCTATCATGTCGTGCCGATCATGGACATGTGGACCGACGTTTTCGCCGCGCTCGGCACCCGCACCACCGGCAACGACGGCGGCATCATCGCGCTCGTCGGTCCGCACTGGCAGGGGACATTGCCAAAGGGAATGTGGATGGTCCGCAGCCCGACCGAAATGGGTTGGATCATCGGCCGCATCCAGACCAACGGCGCCGCCGACTACGACCATGTCCACGCGCTCCAGGCGAGTTATTCCGCGACCCCGCTGTCGGCGTGGGGCAAGCCGCAAGCGCCCGTGGCGCTCAAGACAGACCCTATGGTCGATATGAAGACGCCGCCGGTCGAACAGGTCGCGAAGATGACCCCTGCGGCCTTTTTCGCGCTGTTCGCCGAAACGCTGAAGCATAATCCGCCGCACGCCAGCGACTATGCGGTGCTGGCGCGGATGGAGCGCGTCGGGCTGGTCCCAGGACAGAGCTTCGACCTTGCCGCCGCCGATCCGGCGGTGCAGCGCGGGCTGACACGCGCCGCCGTCGACGCATGGCAGCGGATTATGAACCGCCGCAAGGGGCTCAACCTGACGCGCAACAATTGGGTCGCGATGGGCAATGCGCTCGGCGTCTATGGCAATGATTATCTCCAGCGCGCCTTCATCGCCTTTGCCGGCCTCGGCGCGCTGCCGCCCGAAGAAGCCGTCTATCCGATGGCGCCGCTCGACAGCGACGGCAAGCCGCTGACCGGCGCCTCGCGCTATGTCCTCCATTTCGACAAGGATCAGATTCCGCCGGCCGACGCCTTCTGGTCGCTGACCATGTATGGCGCCGATCAGTTCTTCGTCGCCAATCCGATCGATCGCTTCGCGATCGGCGACCGCGACAAGCTGAGTTTCAACCCCGACGGTTCGCTCGACCTCTATATCCAGAAGGATAATCCGGGCGCCGACAAGGAAGCCAACTGGCTGCCCGCCCCCGACGGGCCGTTCAGCATGAACCTGCGCCTCTACCTCCCGCGCCGCCCGGCGCTGGAAGGAAGCTGGATCGCGCCGCCGATCAAGCGTGTGCCGTAACACCCGTCCGTCATCCCGGCGAAGGCCGGGATGACGACCCAGTAGGAAAAACTAAATCAGCCCCGCGAGCGGGCTCGACGGATCGGCGTAGCGCCGCACGCCCATGCGCCCCGCAAGGTAGGAATCGCGCCCCGCCTCGACCGCCAGTTTCATCGCGCGCGCCATGCGAATGGGGTCTTTGGCCTCGGCGATCGCGGTGTTCATCAGCACCCCGTCGCAGCCAAGCTCCATCGCCACCGCGGCATCGCTCGCGGTGCCGACCCCCGCATCGACGAGCACCGGCACCGATGCGCCTTCGACGATCAGGCGGATCGTCACGCGGTTCTGGATGCCAAGCCCCGATCCGATCGGCGCCCCCAGCGGCATGACCGCGACCGCGCCCGCATCCTCGAGTTGCTTCGCCGCGATCGGATCGTCGACGCAATAGACCATCGGCAGAAAGCCTTCCTTCGCGAGCACTTCGGTCGCCTCGAGCGTCTCGCGCATGTTCGGATAGAGCGTCTTCGCCTCGCCGAGCACTTCCAGCTTCACCAGATCCCAGCCCCCCGCCTCGCGCGCCAGCCGCAGCGTGCGGATCGCGTCGTCGGCGTTGAAACAGCCCGCGGTGTTGGGCAGATAAGTGATCTTCTTCGGATCGATATAGTCGGTGAGCATCGGCGCCGACGGGTCGGACACATTGACCCGGCGCACCGCGACGGTGACGATCTCGGCCCCCGACGCCGCGACGGCGGCGGCATTCTGTTCGAAATCCTTATATTTGCCGGTGCCGACAATCAGCCGCGACGTGAAAGTCCGCCCGGCAACGCTCCAACCGTCGGTCAACAACCGCCTCCTACGAAATGAACGATTTCCAGCGCATCGCCCTCGGCAAGCGCAACGTCGGCGAGGGTCGAGCGCGGCACGATCGCGCGATTGCGCTCGACCGCGACCTTCTTCCCGTCGAGGCCCAGCGACGCGACGAGATCGGCGATGCTACCTTCGCGCACATGCCTCTGCTCGCCGTTGAGGATGATCGATAACATCTGGCCTACCTCGCTTTGCCTTTCGCCGTGCAGCCCATATAGGGGGAGCGCGCATCCTAGCAACCGAAAGGCCGTCGCTTGTCCGAACTTCCGACCGTCTATGTCCTTAGCGGCCCCAACCTCAACCTGCTCGGCACGCGCGAGCCCGAAATTTACGGCCACGACACGCTGAACGACATCCACGCGCGGCTGGCGGCGCAGGCGGCTGATCTCGGCCTGCGCGTCGAATGCCGCCAAACGAACCACGAGGGCGTGCTGATCGACTGGCTGCACGAAGCTTATGTCGAAGGCGCCAAGGCGGTGCTGCTCAACGCGGGCGGCTATACCCACACGTCGATCGCGATCCACGACGCGATCAAGTCGATCAAGGTGCCGGTGATCGAGGTTCATCTGTCGGACCCGATGCAGCGCGAGCCGTTTCGCCATCTCAGCTATGTCGGCATGGCGGCGGCCCTGCATTTTGCGGGGCATGGCGCGAACAGCTACACGCTGGCGCTGGACGCCGCCGCCCGTCTCTGACAAGAGGGGCGCCATCAGAACAGGGGTCCGAGCGCCGCATCCAACGGCGCCGCAGCAACAGGAAAAATTCTCATGGGTGACCATAAAGACAATGGCCTCAACATCGATCCGGCCTTCGTGCGGGCGCTCGCCGAACTGCTCGACGACACGCAGCTTTCGGAGATCGAGGTCGAAGACGGCGACCGCAAGGTGCGCGTCGCGCGGACGCTGACCGCCGCGCCGGTCGCTTATGCGCCGGCACCGGTTGCCGCCGCGGCCGCCCCTGCGGCTCCCGCCGCCGTCGCCGCACCGGCGCCCGCCGTCGACAGCTTCGCCGACGCGGTGAAGTCGCCGATGGTCGGCACCGTCTATCTCGCCCCCGAACCCGGCGCGCCCAATTTCGCCGCGATCGGTTCGGCGGTGAAGGCCGGCGACACGGTCCTGATCATCGAGGCGATGAAGGTGATGAACCCGATCGTCGCCCCCGCCGCGGGCACGCTCAAGGCCGTGCATGTCGAGAACAGCCAGCCGGTCGAATTCGACCAGCCGCTGTTCACCCTCGGCTGATCCGAAGGGCGAATTTGGTCATGACCATCGAAAAGCTCCTGATCGCCAACCGTGGCGAGATCGCGCTGCGTATCCACCGCGCGTGTCACGAAATGGGCATCAGGACGGTCGCGGTCCATTCGACCGCCGACACCGACGCGATGCACGTCCGCCTCGCCGACGAAGCCGTGTGCATCGGCCCGCCCGCGGCGAAAGACAGCTATCTCAACATCCCCGCGATCATTTCGGCGGCGGAGATCACCGGTGCCGACGCCATCCATCCCGGCTATGGTTTCCTCTCTGAAAACGAGCGCTTTGCCGAGATCATCGAAGCGCACAACATGGTCTTCGTCGGGCCGAAGCCCGAACATATCCGCACGATGGGCGACAAGGTCGAGGCCAAGCGCACCGCGGTCAAGCTGGGCCTGCCGGTGGTTCCGGGCTCGCCCGGCGCGGTGACGTTCAGCGAGGAAACCAAGAAGCTCGCGCATGAGATCGGCTATCCGGTGCTGATCAAGGCGGCGTCGGGCGGCGGCGGCCGCGGCATGAAGGTCGTCCCCGACGAGGACAGCCTCGAAAGCCTGATGGGTCAGGCATCGAGCGAAGCGGCGGCCGCCTTCGGCGATCCGACCGTCTATATGGAAAAATATCTCGGCAACCCGCGCCATATCGAATTCCAGATCTTCGGCGACGGCAAGGGCAATGCCATCCACCTCGGCGAGCGCGACTGCTCGCTCCAGCGCCGCCACCAGAAAGTGCTCGAAGAGGCCCCCTCGCCGATCATCTCGGCAGAGGAGCGCGCGCGCATGGGCGGCATCTGCGCCGACGCGATGGCGGCGATGCACTATCGCGGCGCTGGCACGATCGAATTCCTTTGGGAAAATGGCGAATTCTTCTTCATCGAGATGAACACGCGCATCCAGGTCGAGCATCCGGTGACCGAAATGATCACCGGCTTCGACCTCGTTCGCGAACAGATTCGCATCGCGGGCGGCGCGGGCCTGTCGGTCAAGCAGGAGGATCTCGAATTTCGCGGCCACGCGATGGAATGCCGTATCAATGCCGAGGATCCGCGCAGCTTCCTGCCCTCGCCCGGCAAGGTGACGAGCTATCACGCCGCGGGCGGCATGCATGTGCGCGTCGATAGCGGGCTTTACGCCGGCTATTCGATCCCACCCTATTATGACAGCATGATCGGCAAGCTGATCGTCTATGGCCGCAGCCGCGAAAGCTGCATGATGCGGATGCGCCGCGCGCTGGGGGAAATGGTGATCGGCGGCGTCAAGACGAACATCCCGCTCCACCAGGCGCTGCTCGCCGACCCCGACGTGATCAACGGCGATTACACGATCAAGTGGCTCGAGGAATGGCTCGCGAAACAGGACGCGGACGCGGCCTGAGTCTTCTTTCATAGCGTGTTCCCCCGCGAAGGCGGGGGGCCATCACCGGCCGGTTCGAACTTGCACGGGCAGAAGATGGGTCCCCGCCTTCGCCGGGGCATACGGATTATTGCACGCCGGCCTGTGCCCTAGCTCCCTTTAACTGCCCCGCCTTTTTGGCTATGGCCCTTTACCATGGTCAAAAAATCCCCCCTTTTCGTGCATCCGTCCGCGGCACTGCTCCTCCCCCTGGCGCTGCTTGCGTCTCCCGCGCTCGCGCAGACGACCAACGTCAAGGAGGATTCGGTCGTCCTGCAACCCGACAAGGTCAAGGACGACGCCCCCGTCGTCGAAACCATGACGCAGGCCAATCTGCCCGACTGGTCGGTGGCGAACGCCAAGGCGCTGCTCGGCGTCGTCCAGAGCGTCGGCGACGAAGGCCTGTTCGCAAAGGATTATGATCCCGACGCGCTGCAGGCGGCGATCGACGGCGGCGACCAGGACCAGCTCGATCGGGTCGCGACCGACAGCTTCCTGCTGCTCGCGACGCACCTGCGCGACGGCCGCACGCCCAATGTGGCGCGCAAGCAATGGTTCATGACCGACAGCGACGCGCAGACCGAGCCGCTGATCGCGCTCCTGACCTCGGCGCTGACGACCAACACCATTCCTGCGGCACTCGCCGGGCTCGACCCGGTGCATCCCAATTTCGTGGCGCTGAAGGCGGCGCTCAAGACGGCGAAAACCCCCGCCGACGCCAATGCGATCCGCGTCAACATGGAACGCTGGCGCTGGATGCCGCGCGATCTTGGCGATCATTATGTCGTCAGCAATGTTCCCGAATATCTGACCCGTGTCATCCACGGCGGCACGATCATCGCGACGCACAAGGCGGTCGTCGGCAAGCCGTCGACCCCGACGCCGCAGCTCAACCCGATGGCGACCGGGATCATCCTCAACCCGACCTGGACGCTGCCGCGCAGCATCATCGCCGAAGGCATCGGCGCGACGATCGCGAACAACCCCGCCCGCGCCCGCGCGCAAGGCTATACCTGGACGGGCAGCGGCAAGTCGCTGTCGGTGGTGCAGCAGCCGGGCGCCAACAACGCGCTGGGCGTGATGAAGATGGAGATGCTCAACCCGCACGCCATCTACCTGCACGACACGCCGTCGAAGGGCGCTTTCGCGGCGGCGGCGCGCGCCTTCAGCCACGGCTGCATCCGCACCGAGCGGGCGCTGCACTTTTCCGGGCTGATGGCGGTCTATTTCGCCGGGCGCAGTCCCGAGGAATTTGGCGAGGCGGTCGCGAGCGGCAAGACGACGAAATTCACCTTCGAACAGCCCTTCCCCGTCTATGTCGCCTATTGGACCGTCGTTCCGGGCGCCAAGGGCGGCGTCACCAAGCTCGCCGACATCTATGGCCGCGATGCCCCCGTCGTCGCGAGCTTCGCCAAACCCGGCCGCGCCGCCGCGGTGGTGATCTCGCCGAACCCGCCGGCGGTGGTACCGACGGTGCCGGTGGCAGCAACCCCCACCACGCAGGTCGGCAAGCTGGGCAACGGCGGGATCTACTGAACGACACCTGTTGCCCCCGCGAAGGCGGGGGCCGCTGGCAATCTTACGCTACCCCGCTAGCCGCCTGTACGGGGCGACGGCGCAGGTCAATCTGCCGTCTTCGGCATCGTCCCGCTGGTCGCGCTCGCGCGAACCATATTCTCGGTTCCCGGCAGCGGCTCTGTCGGCATCTGGAAACTCGGCATCGGTGGCGGCAGGCTGAGCTTGTCGGCAAAGAGCAGGCGCCCCGGCCCGAGCTTATAGAGTATCGTCGGCAGCAATTCCTCGCCAAAGACGAAGCAGCCCTCGCTGCGCCCCAGCTTGCCCTGCGTCGCGATCAGCGACGGTTCGGCATACCAGGCGCCGTGGATGACGATCGCGCGCATGTCGGCATTGTTGTTATCGGCCTCCAGCCCCGCGAGCCGCATCGACGATCCGTTCGCACCCCAATAATAATCGCTGGTGCGATAGGCGCCCCGCGACGACGCCAGGCTGCCCGGCGCGTTCGAGAAACGCTTGAGCCAGCCGTCGTGCTGCGGGTCCGACCCGCGGCCGTGGGTCACCGGAAACATCTCGATCTTGCCCGCCGCCATGTCGATCAGCGCGAAGCGCGGACGCGACGACGGCAACCCGAAATCGACGATGCCGACGCGGTCGGTCTGGTGGATGTTGCGCGATTGCAGCGCAAGCTGCTTGCGCGCGACGGCGAGATAGTCGACCGGCGCCTGCACCGGCGCCGGAGGGGGCAGCACGGATTGGGGCTGAGCGATCCAGTCGGGCAATTGGGCGGCGCGCGCCGACGTCGCGGCCAGCGCCCCCGCGCTCGCTAACGCCGCCAACATCGCTCTGCGATCCATCAATTCATTCACGTAAACAGCAACCCCGCATTGGCCGCCTCTGGCGGTCCCTCGATCGTCCATAGATCGTATTCGGGCCGCGAAAGGCAAGCTGGTGGTTCCCCTTCATGCGGGCAGATGTGCCATATATGCCATGAATAGCGGGTTTACGCTGCGGTAAGCTCCGGTTAGGACGCGCGCATGAGAGCAACCATCTGGCACAACCCCGCCTGCGGCACCTCGCGCAAGACGCTGGCGATTCTCGAGGAAACCCCCGGAGTCGAGGTCGAGGTCGTCGAATATCTGAAGACCCCCTATACGGCGGACAAGCTGCGCCAGTTGTTCAGCGACGCCGGCCTCACCGCCCGCGAAGCGCTCCGCCTGCGCGGCACCGACGCCGAAGAGCACGGGCTGAAGGACGCGAGCGAAGAGGCGATCATCGCCGCGATGGTGGAAAATCCCGCCTATGTGGACCGCCCCTTCGTCGAGACCGACAAGGGTGTGCGCTATTGCCGCCCGCAGGATCTGGTGCGCGAGATTTTGTAACGCCCGCCCTGGGGCGGGGGGCGACGGTCATGATCGCTCGAAGCCCGCTCAAAGCGCCGCCGTCAGATCCGCCAGATGGCGGCGCAGCGCCGGGAACTGGTCGTCCTTCGTGATCCCCAGCCGGACGATCGTCACCCGCTGCGACGGCGAGACGATGATATATTGCCCCTGATGCCCGATGCAGGCGAACAGGTCGTTCGGGCCGCGATCGGGCCAGAGCGCGGCGTCGGCGCCCGGCGGACGCCGCCGGTTGAGCCAGATATGGCCGCCATAGCCCGGATCGTCCGCCGACGGGGTCAGCATGAATTTCATCCAGGTTTCAGGCAGCAGCCGCTGGCCGCCCGCGACGCCATGGTTGCGCAGGAATTCACCGAACTTCGCATAGTCGCGCGCGGTGGCGTGCATGATAGAACCGCCGATCATCGTGCCGTGCGCATCGAATTCGGGGGTCAGGCTGGTCATACCGAGTGGCTCGATCAACCGGCCCTGGATGAAATCGCGCATCGCCGCGCGCCGCGCATCGGGATTTTGCGACGGGGTCAGCGTGTCGGCCAATATATCGGCGAGGATCACGCTGGTCGCCGAGCTATAGTTGAACACCTCGCCGGGCTTTGCCGCCGCGGGCTTGGCTTCGGCAAAGGCGGCCATGTCGCCCGCGCCGGTGCCGAACAGCATCTGGATCGTATCGCCCTTCCACACCGGATCGCCGGTTTCGACATGCTCGAGCCCCGAGGCCATGTGAAGCAGGTGGCGCAGCGTGATCGGCCCGCGCGGATCGCCGGTCCGCTGCCACGCCGCGACCGGCGCCGGCGCGTCGAGCGACAATTGCCCGTCGGCGACGAGGAAACCCGTGAGCACGGCGGTGATGCTCTTCGCCATCGACCAGCTGATCAGCTTCGAATTGCGGTCGAACCCCGGACCATAACGTTCATAGATCGGCGCGCCGTCGCGCAGCACGAGCAGCGCGCGCGTCTCGCCCACCGCATCGGCGTCGCCGAACAGCGCGTCGGCTTTCGCCCGGATCGTCGGATCGAGCGCCGCAAGCGCGGGTGAAGCGTCGATCGGCCGGGGATCGATCGACGGACTCCCCTGCCCTGCCGCCTGCGCGAGCGACCAGCCGCCCAGAAGCAGCAGCGCGGCACTTGCCAGCATGGCTTTTTTGGTGATCATGGCGATCCCGTGAGTAACACCAACCCACCCGAGACGGCAACGCCCGACCAACCGCCGAGCACGCCGCGCCCCGAAGTGCCGCCGCACCTGCGCGGTCGCAAGCGGCGGGACGGTAAGCGGGGCGGCTGCCTGCCATGGGTCGCGGGCTTCGGCGTCCTGTTCGCGCTGTTCCTCGTCTGGAAGCTGCCGTCGTTCAAGGCGCAGGCCGAACTGGGGTCGGCCTATGCCGCGCGCATCGGCTGCTCGTGCCGCTATGTCGAGGGACGCAGCCTCGAAAGCTGCCAGACCGATTTCGAGCCGGGAATGGAAATGGTGTCGATCAGCGACGATCCGGCGACGAAGACCATCACCGGCAGCGTCCCCCTGCTCGCGTCGCGCAGCGCCCATTATGCCGGGGCGAGCGGCTGCCTGATCAATCCCGCGAATTAACGTCAGGCTCGGTCGAAGCGCTCGATCCACGGCGCCCAGCGCCGCCAGCCGCCATGATAGCTGCCCCATTCCCAGATGGCGGTGAAGACGAGCGCCGCGAAGGTCGCGAGGCCGAGCGCGATCGGTTGCCAGTGACCGAACCAGGCGGCGGCGCCGACGGCAAGCAGCAGCGCGCTTCCGATCATATGCGAAAAGGGCGGCAATCGGCGGTCGTTCGTCGCTTTCTTGAACCCCATATTGCCGATCAGGAACAACAGTGGTCCGCCGATCGAAACCGCGAGCAGCCCCGGCTCGATATGTCCCTGCGGGTGCATCAGCAGCATCTCGTCGGCGACCGCCGAAACGATGAGTCCCGCGACGATCGCGATGTGCCAATAGGTATAGGCGTTGCGCGCGATCAGCCCTGCCTGATCGCTCGTCTCGATCCGTTCGCTGCCGCGCCGCGCGCCGCTGTCGAAATAGAGCCACCACAGCGCCGCCGAGCCAAGAAAACAGGTCGCGAAAGCGAACCAGTGGAGCCGATCCTGCGGCAGCTCGGCAAAAGTCGCGCCGGTGATCAGCACCCCCTCGCCGAGCGAGATGATCACGAACAACGCGCAGCGTTCGGCCATATGTGCGCCCGAAATATCCCAGTCGCCCGCCTCCGAGCGCCCGAGGATCGGGGTCGGGAAGAAAAGCGCCGGGCCCGCATAATCGATCAGCAACGCCGCGCCCCACAGCAGCAGCCGCTGATCGGGCGCCGCCGCCGCCCCGGCGATCCACAAAGGCAGCGACAACAGCAGCCAGAAAGTGATCCGCAGAAAACTGCGCGCGCGGGCAGGATGAACCCCGCGGCTGGCCCAGACCATATAGAGCGAGCGGCCGATCTGCATCGAGCAATAGGCCGCGGCGAACAGCCAGCCCTGCTTGCCGAAGGCGCCGGGAATCGAAATCGACAGCATGAGCCCGCCGAGCATCAGCAGGATCAGCATCAGCCGGACATGGGCACGCTCGGGGTCGAGCCAGTTGGCGACCCACGTCGTATAGATCCAGACCCACCAGACCGCGAACAGCAGCAGCAAGGTTCGAAGCGCGCCGAGCCATCCCAGATGAGCGAGCAGCGTATGCGACAATTGGGTGATCGCAAAAACAAAGACGAGGTCGAAGAACAGTTCGATATTGGTGACCGGCGCGTGGCCGTGACCACCGTGATCGCGGAATAATTTCGCCTTACCCGTCACCATCGCCCTTCCCCTTTGCAAAGCCGCCCTCCGCGCGAACCCGCCGAGCGGGCGGCATCAGCCGTCGGCGAGAAAGGCGTCCATCGCCGCATTGACCGCCTCGGGATCTTCCCACGGCACGAAATGCCCGCAGCCGGGCACCGTCACGACCGTCGATTGCGTCACCAGTTCGTCGATGCCGTCGAGATTGCACGCGGGCAGCGCGACATCGTCGAGCGCCCATATGACCAGCGTCGGGATCGCCAGCTTGGGAAAGGGCGCCGCGGGCGGCGCGGCATAGGGCTCGTCCATCGCGGGAACGGTCAGCGGCGAGGCGCGATACCAGTTGATCATGGCGCGGCAGGTGTCGCGGTTCTCCCAATCCTTCAGCAACCGGGCGATTTCGTCGGGCGGCTGGATGCCGCCGCTCGGCACGCGCCCGGCAAAGGCATGCGCCAGCAGGCTGGCGATGCCATGCTCGTCGAGCAGCGCGTCGCTCGCCGCATCGCGAAAGATGCGGATATACTGGCTCGCCGCGCGCTGCTCTTCATTGGCAAGCAGCAGACGCTGGAAGATCGCGGGATGCGGCGCATTGGCGATCACCGCGTGAGTGACGCGCCCCGACCATGCGGGATGCAATCCGCCGGGCTGCCCGCCCAGCGCGACGCCCCAGGCGATCGCCCCGCCCCAATCATGCCCGACGACCGTGAAATCATCGACGCCCAGCGCGTCGGCGAGCGCGAAAATGTCGGCGATCAGCTTGTCGGGGGTATAGGCCTCGACCTCCCGCGGCTTCGACGACCCGCGATAGCCGCGCTGGTCGGGCGCGAGGCAGCGAAAGCGGTCGGCGAAATGCGGCAGTTGAAAGCGCCAGGTGCGATGCGATTCGGGAAAACCGTGGAGGAAGATCAGCACCGGCGCATCGCGCGGCCCCACATCGACGACGTCGAGTTCGACCCCGGTCGCCAGCGTCACCCGCACCTGCTCGAAATCGCCCGTCATCCGCATGCTCCATAAGTTGCTTTTCAAAACCAGATTGGCGGGGTGGGACGCGACTGACAAGCCTCTCCGCCGCACGCAGAGAAATTTTGCGCGTAGAGGCGCAGAGGTCGCAGAGATTTTTGGTTCACGCGGAGCCGAGGAGAATATGGCTCGGGCCGGCAGGCTCCTTTCCGCTCACCATGCGGCGTTCGTCGCAGACGTGCGGGAATATGACCGCTTCGCGGCCGACACCGTCTCGCCGCGTCTCCGCGCGAACCCATCCTTCCTCTCTGTGATCTCTGCGCCTCTGCGCGCAAATCAGAATAACCGCCGCCAGAAGTCAGGGATAAGTTGGCGTTTTCGGCATCCCCGGCAGCGGGATATATTCCTCGCTATCGCCGGGCACCAACGGGAATTTGCGGGCCTTCCAGTCGTGCTTCGCTTCGTTGATCCGGTCGCGCGACGAGCTGACGAAATTCCACCACAAATGCCGCGGCGTTGAAAACGCCTCGCCGCCGAGCAGCATCACCCGCGCGTCGGTCGCCGCGCGCAGTGTCATCGCTTCGCCCGGTTTGAGGATATAGAGGCTGTAGCGGTCGAGCGCCTCGCCATCGAGGCTCGCATCGCCCATCGCGACGAGCACCGCGCGCTCGTCGGCCTCGGCCTCGATCGGCAGGCTGGAGCCTGCATTCATCCCTATATCGGCATAGATGGTCGCACTATGCTGCGTCGTCGGCGCGGTCGCGCCCCACAGGCTGCCCATGATCACCCGCGCCGAAACCGCCCCATCCTCGATAAGCGGCAGGTCTTTGGCCGCAACATGCTCGAACGCCGGGTCGATCTCTTCCTTATCGTCGGGCAGCGCGAGCCAGGTCTGCATCCCCGAAATCGGCGATCCGGTGGCGCGCTCGGCCTGCGGGGTGCGCTCCGAATGGACGATCCCGCGCCCCGCCGTCATCAGGTTGCACGCGCCGGGACGGATCGTCGCCTGCGTGCCCAGGCTGTCGCGATGGTCGATCGCCCCCTCGAAAAGATAGGTCAGCGTCGACAGGTTGATATGCGGATGCGGCCGCACGTCCATCCCCTGCCCGATGTCGAAATGCGCCGGGCCGAACTGATCGACGAAGATGAAGGGACCAACCATCGTCCGCTCCTTGTTCGGCAGGGTTCGCCGCACGTCGAAGGCGCCGATATCGTGGGTCGAGGGGGTGATAATCTGGAAAAAATCTCTATGGGCCATCGGCGCATGTCCTTGTCCGGGAGGAGTCGATGTTTTGCACAACGGCGCACCCGTTGCTAGGGCCGTGCGATGCCGACCTCGATCATTATCGTCGACGATTTCCTCGACGACCCCGACCCGCTTCGCGCCGCGGCGTTGCGTTTGACCTATCCCGATCAGCAGGGCGCGTTTCCAGGACGCAACTCGATCGAGCGCATCAATATCGAGGGGCTCGACCAATTCGCGTCGGATCTGGTCGGTGAGCCTCTGGAGGCAAGCGGTTCACCACTTTCGCACGCAAAATGCCGGATCACGCTGGCGAAGGATATCGGCCGCGCCCATGTCCATATCGATAGCAGCCACTGGTCGGGAATCCTCTACCTAAGCCGCCCTCAGGACTGTCGGGGCGGAACCGAATTCTTTCGCCACAAGGCAACCAACAGCGAGCGAGCGCCCCGCGATCAGGCCGAACTCGAGGCAATGGGCTTCATGGACGTCGCCCAGATGCACCGCGAGGTCATCGAACGCGACAGCAAGAACCCCGATGCCTGGGACCAGGTGATGACCGCTCCGATGCGCTATAACCGCCTCGTCATGTTGCGCCCCTGGCTATGGCATACGGCGGGACCAGGTTTTGGCGACAGCATCGAAAACGGTCGCCTTGTCTATCTGATGTTCTTCAAGCTCGCCCGCTGAACACATTCATCCGAGCCGTTCAAGCATCCCCCGCGTCCTGTCGGTTTCGGCATTGCCCGTGTTGCGTGTCGAATTGGGTTCGAGCAGCAGGACGTGGCATTCGCCGTCCAGCGCCTCGGGGCAATGCTCAGTGCCGTGGGGGACGATGATGAACTCGCCTGGCCCGACGATCACCTCGCGCTCGCGAAACGCCATCTTCATCTGTCCTGAAACGACAAGGAACAATTCGTCTTCCACATCATGGTGATGCCAGTCGAATTTGCCGTCGAGTTTCACCAGCTTGACCTGGAAATCATTGATGTCGCCCGCGACACGCGGGTTCCAGTGATCGTGGAAGGTCGCGAAGGCCTCGGCAAGATTGACCTTGTCGATCGTCACGGCGCGTCCGTCCGCAATATCTTCTCCATCGCCTTCCCCTTGGCGAGTTCGTCGATCAGCTTGTCGAGATAGCGAATCTCGCGCATCAGCGGCTCGGCGATGTCTTCGACCCGCACGCCGCAAACGACGCCCCGGATTTGCGCGCGCGCTGCGTTCATCGCGGGCGCGGCGGCGAAGAAGCCGGCAAAATCGATTCCGGCCGCGATCTGCTCGTCCAGTTGCGACTGGCTATAGCCGGTCAGCCAGCGGATGATTTCGTCGACCTCGACCTTCGTCCGTCCCTTGCGCTCCGCCTTGGCGACCAGAAGGGGATAAACCTTCGCAAAGCTCATGCGATAGATGCGGTGCTCTGCCATCCAGCGTCCTATTCCCCCGGCGCGCTGGCCTTGATCGCCAGCGCATGGACGCGGTTCCCCGGCAGGTCGCCGAGCGCCTTGTTCACCGCGCGCTGACGCGCGACGCGATTCTGACCCGAAAAACCGGCCCACTCGATGGTCAGGCTGAAATGCGATTCGCCCGACCCATCGTCGCCGGCATGGCCGTGATGTTTGGCACTGTCGTTACTGAGGACGAAATCGGCATCGGGAAAAGCCGCCGTCAGCCGCTCCTCCATCTCGTGTTGCACTGGACCTTTTTGTGTCATGCAGCCATGTTGGGACCGGATACGCCACATGACAAGCCCCCGCTCCCCCCGATTCCATGGCCGCGTCGCGCGCGAAGCCGCCTGCGCCGTTCCCGGTTGCCGCGAACCCGGCGAATTCCGCGCCCCCGCGACGCAGCACCGTTCGCCCGACGGCCCACCGCCCTATCGCTATCTGTGCCTCGACCATGTCCGCGAATTCAACGCGGGCTATAATTTCTTCGAGGGCATGAACGCCGACCAGATCATGGCGGCGCAGTCGCCCACTGCCGGCTGGGAAACCGAAAGCCGCGCCTTTCGCGCCGCGGGCAGCGCCGACCTGCCGCCGCGCTGGGCCGATTTCAAGGACCCGATGGAGGCGCTCGGCGCGCGCTTTCGCCAGCGGATGGACGAAGCGCGGCGCGAGGCCGCCGACCCGCGCTTCAACCGCGAGGAGCATCGCGCCCTGGCGCTCATGGGCCTTTCGCCCGAGGCCGACCGCGCGGCGCTCCGCCGTCGCTACAGCGAACTCGTCCGCAAATATCACCCCGACCGCAACGGCGGCGACCGGAGTTTCGAGGCGAGGCTCGGCGAAGTCGTCGCGGCCTATCAATTGCTGCGAAAAACAAAGGCCTTCGCATAGGAGAGGGACAATGGACGATCTGAACACGCGGCGGATCGAAACCGTGCGCCGCCACATGGCGCTGGAGATCACGCACGACTGGGACGGCGTCCTCGCGACCTTCGAGCATCCGCGCTACGAACTGCTCGGCCCCGGCACCATCTTCGACGGCGAGGCGGCGGTGCGGTCCTATTTCGCCGCCTCGCGCGAGCCTTTTCCCGACCAGGCGAACGAAGTGATCGCGATCGCCGCCGACGCAGCGACCGACAGCGTGCTCGTCGAATTCTGGCTGACCGGCACCCACCTCGGCCCGCTGCGCCTCGGTCTGCGGACGATCGAGGCGACCGGCAAGGCCTTCCGCGTCCGCATGGCGGCGAGCTTCGAATTCGCGCCGGGCGGCGACCGGATCGTCTGCGAGCGGCCCTATTACGACCAGTCGGCGGTGATGAAAGCGCTCGGCCTCTTCTGAATAAGCCGTTGCAAGCCGCAACCCATGGCGATACCGCGCTCCGACGGTCGGCGGAAATGCGCCGACTCCTCTTCCCCGTCACCCTGAACGTGTTTCAGGGTCCATGGCCCGACCTTTCCGCTGGCGCCGCGTCAAACGAGGGCCAAGGCCATGGATGCTGAAACCAGTTCAGCATGACGATCATGAAACTATGGATGCGATGATGACCGATATCCCGAACAGCCTCCCCGACCATCATGGCGCGACCCTGCTCGCCGCCCCCGATATCGAGGTCGATGCGCGCGAGGTTTTCGGGGTCGATATCGACATGAAGATCCCGGCGTTCAGCGAAGCGGACGAGCGCGTCCCCGACCTCGACCCCGCCTATGTTTTCGACGGCGACACGACGCTCGCGATCCTCGCCGGCTTCAAGTTCAACCGCCGCGTGATGGTGCAGGGCTACCACGGCACCGGCAAGTCGACCCATATCGAACAGGTCGCCGCGCGACTCAAATGGCCGTGCATCCGCGTCAACCTCGACGCGCATATCAGCCGTATCGACCTTGTCGGCCGCGACGCGATCGTGCTGCGCGAAGGCCAGCAGGTCACCGAATTTCGCGAAGGCCTGCTCCCCTGGGCGCTCCAGACCCCGACCGCGCTCGTTTTCGACGAATATGACGCGGGACGCCCTGACGTGATGTTCGTGATCCAGCGCGTGCTCGAGGCCGAAGGCAAGCTGACCCTGCTCGACCAGAATCGCGTGATCCGCCCGAACCCGCATTTCCGCCTGTTCTCGACCGCGAACACCGTCGGGCTCGGCGATACGAGCGGCCTTTATCATGGCACGCAGCAGATCAACCAGGGCCAGATGGACCGCTGGAACATCGTCGTCACGCTGAACTATCTTCCCGCCGCGACCGAAAGCGCGATCATCCTCGCCAAGGTGCCCGGCACCGACGACACGACCGTCGCCAATATGGTCAAGGTCGCCGACCTGTCGCGCCAAGGCTTCATCAACGGCGACATCTCGACCGTCATGAGCCCGCGCACCGTGATCAGCTGGGCACAGAATGCCGCGATCTTCAACAATCTCGGCTTCGCCTTCCGCCTCACCTTCCTCAACAAATGCGACGAGGCCGAACGGATGATCGTCGCCGAATATTATCAGCGCGTGTTCGGCGAGGATTTGCCTGAGGGTATCATCGGCAAGTAAGCGGCCGGGGCGGCGACACGCCGCCCCGCACCGTCATTTCAATATGGTCTCGGCATCGGCCAGCCGGACGTCGTGCATCCGATTCAGATAGGCTTCAAAATAGCCCTTGTGCGACGCGCCGACAATGCTGAGCGTGCGTGCGCCCGGCTGCGCCGCCATCGCCGCGCGGATGTTCGCGGCCATGCGCAGGTTGCGCGTTTCCCACCAGCCGACGTAGCGACGGCCGTAATTCTGCGGCGTCGCATCAGCAAGCGCCGCGCCGAAATCGCTGTCATACGCCACGCGCGCCGTCGCAGGACTGTTATAGGCGCGATAGAGGTCGAGCAGGCCGGCCCCGTCGAGCTTCGCCTCCAGCGCCTTGTCGGCGGCGGCCCGTTCCTTCGCGACCGGATTGTTCCAGATCCGCTGCAAGGCCGCGTTGAATCCGGCATCGTCGTTCAGCCACGCGGTCGTCGCATCGGCGCTGTGATCGTCGACCGAATAAACGCGCTCCAGCCCCAGCCGCGCCGCGAGCGTGGAGGCGATCAGGAAATTCTCGTTGCGACGGGTCGTCAGCGTGTCGAGTCGCTCCGTGAGCGCCGCGTCGAGTCCGTCGCCCGCGTGCCGTTCGGCGGTGGGCAGCCGAAGCCATTGCACGAGCGCCGACGCCTGCTCACCGCCCGCGAGGAAGACCGCGGCCAGATGGCGCCGCTCGGCGGCGGCGGGATTCGCGGGCCATGCCGCAAGGAGGCGCCCGGCCTCGGCAGTGGCCGCCGGAACGTCGAGCCCGGTCGCCTTGCGAGCCGGTTCGGGGTCCCAGCAATAAGTGTCGTACACGTCAGGATAGAGCGGCTTGTAGCTCAGCAGCATATCGCAATCAGGGCCGGAAACGCCCTCGATCGTGATGATCCGTGGCTTCCACGCCGCAAGCCGCGCGAGCAGCGGGTCGAGGCTGACGGCCGAAAACCCGTCGGGAAGCCCCGAAAGATGGGGCGTGCCAAGAACGAGCAGTTCGCCCGCCGTACCGGCCTTGAGCGCCGCCGGATCGAAGGACGGCGCATAGGGCGGCGGCGCGTTGGTTCCCGCGACGAACAGCAGAGCAGCAAATAGCGACATGACTTTCTCCCTCGATCGCCGCTCACGGCGTTCGGTCGCGATAGATGAAGTGTATTACTCGATCAATACTCCTGTTCGATCCATTTTTGCCTTCCCCCCATTATCAACTTCCAAAGCGTCGCCGGCTCTGCCAGCGTTGCGCGATGCGCCTCCTTGCGGCTCTCGCCTGCCTACTCCTTTCCGGCTGCATCTCGCCCGTCGACTACGGCGATGTCCGCCACGCCGCCTATGTCGCCGACCCGCGCTGCACCGCCCAGGCGGGGGCGCCGGTCGACGAGGCGGCGCTACCGTTGTTCTTCGTGACCAGTCGGCTGCCCGATTGCCGCACCGAGGCGATCGCGCTCACCAATCATCGCGGCGACACGCTGCGCTACGGCCGCTTCGCCGCGCCGCGCGAGACCGAGGTCGGCGGCAAGAAAAAACTGCGCACGCCAATGGCGTTCCAGAATGAAGGCGACTGGTGGCAGGCGCTTCAGGCCGAGACCGACCGGCGGCAGGGCCGCGTCCTCCTTTATGTCCACGGCTATCGCGAGACGTTCGAGACGACGTCGAAGGACGCCGCGCAGATCGCGCGCATGACGGGTTTCGACGGGCCGGTGATCGAATATAGCTGGCCCTCGCAGGGCGAAGTGCTGAAATATGCGGTCGACGAGACCAATATGTATCACGACGTGCGCCATTTCGGCGACGTCCTGCGAACCCTTGCCGATCGGCCGTGGGTCAAGGAAATCGTGATCGTGTCGCACTCGCTCGGCGCGCGGCTGGTGATCCCCGCGATCGCCACCGCCGACCGCCTGTCGCGCCGCGCCGGACGCGCGACGAACATCTCCAACATCATCCTCGCCTCGCCCGACATAGACCGCGAGACGTTCGAGCGCGACACCGCCGACGATGTCCTCGCGCCCGAACGAGTCGAGCGTGGGCGGCGCGTCACCATCTATGTCTCGCTGAAGGACAAGGCGCTCGCCGCCTCGCGCGTGTTGCACGGCTATCCGCGGCTCGGCTCGCCCTATTGCTTCGATCCGTTCGAGGCGGCCGACCTTCGGGCGAAGGGGCAGCCCGAACGCTGCTACGTCAAGGCCGTGCCGGGCGTGACGGTGATCGACACGACCGACGTTTCGCGCGGATCGACCGGACACAGCAATTTTCTGCGCAGCGCGGCGGCCTGCCGCGATTTCGTCGACGTCGTCGACGGCAAGCGCACCCGGCCCGAGCGCATCGCGACGCCATGGGCTTACGTCTTTCGCCTGATCCCCGACCCTGCCGATCCCCAACCCGACGATAATGTCATCTGCCACCGCACCGCCGGCGACGAAGAGGATTGAAGCGCGAACGGCCATCCCCTCCCTCGTCACTCCGGACCCTTCCTTCCATCTCAAAAGCTGGTTAGAGCCGACTCATCATGGCGTCCCAATCTCCTCTCGACGATCTGAAAACCGCGCTGTCGAGCGTCGCGCGCGCGGTTACCCGCGACCCGGAGGTCGAGGTCGGCTTTACCGCCGACGCCCCGGCGCAGATCGGCAAGGCGATCAAGGTGCCGACCCCGTCGCGCACCCTGCCGCGCGACCAGGTCGCCGAAGCGCGCGGTTTCGCCGACGGCTATGCGCTGCGCATGAAGCATCACAGCGAAAAGCTCCACAACGCCGCGCGTCCGGCGGAGCCGCTGGCCGCTGCCGCGTTCGACGCGATGGAGCGCGCGCGGGTCGAGGCGCTCGGTGCGCGCAACATGGCGGGGATGCGCGCCAATCTGTCGGCCAGCCTCGCGATGCGGATGCGGTCGGACCCGATTACCCGCGCGCAGGCCAAGGACGATGTGCCGATATCGAGCGCGCTCGAACTGCTGCTGCGCGAGGCGCTGACCGGCGACCGGGCGCCGCAAGGGACCGAGACCGGCCTGTCGCTGGTGCGCGAATGGATCACCCAGGACGCGGGCGGCGATCTGACCGCGCTCGCGATGCTGATCGACGACCAGGCCGCCTTTGCCGAAACCGCGAAGCTCGCGCTCCGCCACCTCGACCTCATCCAGGGCGACGAGCCGCTGGAGCAAGGATCGGACGATAGCGGCGAAGAGGATGAGTCGGAGGCCGACGACAGCCAGGAAGAGCAGGAAAGCGAGGACGGCGGCGCCGGAGAAAGCCAGGTCGACGCACGCGCCGAAACCGCGGGCGATCAGGCCGACGACGGCGACACCGACCCCGACGCGCAGGAGATGGAGGCCGACGGCGAGCCCGAAATGGGCGGCGAAGGCGACGAGGGGATGCTGCCCGTGCGCCCCAACCGCCTGCCGACCGACGTCCCCGATTTCAACTATCTGCGTTTCACCGAAAAGCATGACGAGATCATCCTCGCGACCGAGCTTTGCGACGCCGACGAACTGACCCGGTTGCGCGCCTATCTCGACCAGCAGATGACGCATTTGCAGGGCGCGGTGACCAAGCTCGCGAATCGCCTCCAGCGCCGCCTGATGGCGCAGCAGAATCGCGCCTGGGATTTCGACCAGGAGGAGGGCCAGCTCGACGCTGCCCGCCTCGCCCGCGTCGTCGTCTCACCCGGCCAGTCGCTCTCCTACAAGATCGAACGCGATACCGACTTTCGCGACACCGTCGTCACGCTGCTGATCGACAATAGCGGCTCGATGCGCGGGCGGCCGATCAGCATCGCCGCGATCAGCGCCGACATCCTCGCGCGCACGCTCGAACGCTGCGGCGTCAAGACCGAGATCCTCGGCTTCACCACCCGCACCTGGAAGGGCGGGCAGAGCCGTGAGGACTGGCTCGCCGCCGGCCGCCCACCGCACCCCGGCCGCCTCAACGACCTGCGGCACATCATCTACAAGCCCGCCGACGAACCCTATCGCCGCGCGCGGCGGTCGCTCGGCCTGATGATGCGCGAGGGGCTGCTCAAGGAAAATATCGACGGCGAAGCCCTGATGTGGGCGCACCACCGCATCATCAACCGCCCCGAGGAACGCCGCATCCTGATGGTGATTTCGGACGGCGCGCCGGTCGACGACAGCACGCTGTCGGTCAACCATGGCGCCTATCTCGACCAGCATCTGCGGCAAGTGATCGAATGGATCGAGAACCGCTCGCCGGTCGAGCTCTGCGCGATCGGCATCGGCCATGACGTCACGCGCTACTACAGCCGCGCGGTGACGATCATGGACGCCGAGCAGCTTGGCGGGACGATGGTCGAGCAATTGGCGGGGCTGTTCGATATCGACTGAGCATCGCCGAAGCCATGGGTGGGGATCGTCATGGCGAGCGGAGCGAAGCGGGTGGCGACAAAATCCGCTGTCCTACAAAATCGGGCCACGTTATCGTCACCTCATGCCCTCGCCTCCCCCGCGCCGCACGCCCGCAATGGCGCTCCCGCACACAGTTTCGCTTAAAGCCACAAAGGACACAATTTCGTGCCGTCCACGCGGGGCTTTTGTGGCTTTAAAGCGCAGTCATCGTCGGATGGCCCATTCGCGAAGCGTTCGCGTTTCCGCGCGAAGGCGGGGATTCATCTCCGGTCGGTTCAAGATATCACCAACGGGAGATCGCTCCCGCCTCCGTGGGAGCGCATGGCTTATTCAGCATGCTTGGAAAGAAATGCCCGCAACGCGATTCCCCTCACAACGCGATTCCAGAGTGAAGTTGCGCAGTTTTCCGCGCCTCCGCACGAATCCCTTTCCGCTTTCTCTGCGATCTCTGCGGCCTCTGCGCGATCCTGCCCAGCACAACGTGGAAGGCCCACCCCCGCTGCGACTAGGACGCAAAGCGCCCAGGTCTCGCTGCTCCTCCCGCTTGCGGGAGGGGAGTCGCTCCGCTCGCAACAACGATGGTTTACGCCTCCACCAAGCCCCGCGTGACAACCCCTTCCCCCCTCGTTACAAATCCCATCCAGTGCAGCAGGGACTCGCGGGCCAACGACGAGAGCCGCTGCGCCGACATCGATGCCGCTGGTCGCCGGCACGAATTCAGAGCCGCGCCATAGGGGCGTGGCTGAGGGGGCGACTTTAGCATGAAAAAAGCATCCGACCTGTTCATCGAATGCCTCGAGGAAGAGGGCGTCGAATATATTTTCGGCGTTCCGGGCGAGGAGAATCTCGACTTTCTCGACAGTCTGTCGCGCTCCAAAACGATCAAGCTGATCCTGACCCGGCACGAACAGGGCGCGGGCTTCATGGCCGCAACCTATGGCCGCCACACCGGCAAGACCGGCGTCTGCCTCGCCACGCTCGGCCCCGGCGCGACCAACTTCGTCACCGCGGCCGCCTATGCACAGCTCGGCGGGATGCCGATGATGATGATCACCGGGCAGAAACCGATCAAGAAGTCGAAACAGGGGCGCTTCCAGATTCTCGACGTCGTCGCGATGATGGGGCCGATCACCAAATATACCCACCAGATGGCGTCGTCGGACAATATTCCGAGCCGCGTGCGCGAAGCCTTCCGCCTCGCCGAGGAGGAAAAACCCGGCGCGGTGCATATCGAATTGCCCGAAGATATCGCCGACGAACAGACCGACAGCGTGCCGCTGAAGCGTAGCCATGCGCGCCGGCCGACGGCGGACGTCAAATCGATCCGCGAAGCGGTGAAGGCGCTGGAAAATGCCAAGTCGCCGGTGCTGGTGATCGGCGCCGGCGCCAACCGCACGATGACCAGCCGGATGCTCCTGCAATTCATCGAAAAGACCGGCATCCCCTTCCTGACCACCCAACTCGGCAAGGGCGTGATCGACGAGCGGCACCCGAAATTCCTCGGCTGCGCCGCGCTGTCGGCGGGCGATTTCGTCCACCGCGCGGTCGAGGCGTCGGACTGCATCGTCAATCTCGGCCATGATGTCATCGAAAAGCCGCCCTTCTTCATGAAGCAGGGCGGCCCGACCGTGATCCATGTGTCGACCAAGACCGCCGAGGTCGATCCGGTCTATTTCCCGAACATCGAGGTCATCGGCGATATCGCCAACGCGGTATGGCAGATGAAGGAGGATATCGTCCCCAACGGCGGCTGGAAATTCGACGACATGCTGCGCTATCGCCGGGGCGAGGTCGAACATACCGCACCGCTCGCCGCCGACGCGCGCTTCCCGATCTTCCCGCCGCACCTGGTGCAGTCGGTCCGCGACGCGATGCCCGACGACGGGATCATCTGCCTCGACAATGGCGTCTATAAAATCTGGTTCGCGCGCGGCTACACCGCGTGCAAGCCGAACACCGTGCTGCTCGACAATGCGCTCGCGACGATGGGCGCGGGGCTGCCGTCGGCGATGATGTCGGCGATGGTCTATCCCGACCGCAAGGTGATGGCGATCTGCGGCGACGGCGGCTTCATGATGAACAGCCAGGAGATGGAGACCGCAGTCCGCCTAGGGCTCAACATCACGGTGCTGATCCTCAACGATTCGAGCTATGGCATGATCCGCTGGAAACAGGCGAACATGGGCTTCAAAGATTGGGGACTGACCTATGGCAACCCCGATTTCGTCAAATATGCCGAGGCCTATGGCGCCCACGGCCACCGCGTCGAAAGCGCCGCGCATCTGAAGGAACTTCTCGCCCACACCCGCGACACGCCGGGGGTGCATCTGATCGACTGCCCGGTCGACTATTCGGAAAATGACCAGATTTTGAACATCGACATCAAGAAACTGTCGAAGGAGTTGTAAGCCGTTGCCCCTCCCGCAAGCGGGAGGGGCCGCGAGACTTGCGAGCCTGCTCGCTAGTCGCAGCGGGGTGGGCAATCCGCCCAGCCGCTTGCCCACCCCCGACCCCTCCCGCAAGCGGGAGGGGGGAGAAATGGAATGAAACTCAAGGACGTCTACCCGCTCTACCTCAACAACAAGGCGGTGCAGCCGAACACCGACCTTGCGGTAATCGACAAGTTCACTGGTGAGGTCGCGTTCCGCACCGCGCTTGCGACCCCCGACGTAATCGACGAAGCGATCGCCGGCGCCGTGCGCGCCGCCGAGCCGATGGCGCGGCTGGCGAGCTATGAGAAGCGCGACGTCCTCACCCATTGTGTCGGGCGCTTTCAGGAGCGGTTCGACGAGCTTGCCTATGCGCTGTGCGTCGAGGCTGGCAAGCCGATCGCCGATGCCGAGGGCGAGGTCAGTCGCCTGATCGACACCTTCCGCATCGCTGCCGAGGAAGCGGTGCGCAATTATGGCGAGATCCAGCCGCTCGACATTTCGGCGCGCGCCAAGGGTTATATGGGAATGTGGAAGCGCGTGCCGATCGGGCCGTGCAGCTTCATCTCGCCGTTCAATTTCCCGCTCAATCTTGCCGCGCACAAGATCGCACCGGCGATCGCGATCGGTTGCCCCTTCGTGATGAAGCCCGCGTCGATGACGCCCTTGGGCGCGATCATCATGGGCGAGGTGCTCGCCGAATGCGACATCTTGCCCGAAGGCGCGTTCAGCATCCTGCCCGCAAGCCGCGACGGCGCCGACCTGTTCACCACCGACGAGCGGCTGAAACTGCTCAGCTTCACCGGCTCGCCCGGCGTCGGCTGGGATTTGAAGGCCAAGGCGGGCAAGAAAAAAATCGTCCTCGAACTCGGCGGCAACGCCGCGGTGATTGTCGACAAGGACGCCGACCTCGACCATGCGCTCGCGCGGATCGTCTTCGGCGCCTTCTATCAATCGGGCCAGTCGTGCATCGGCGTGCAGCGGATCATCATCCACGCCGACATCTACGACCGGTTCCGCGACATGCTGGTCGAAAAGACCGGGACGCTGGTCGCGGGCGACCCCAAGGACCGCAAGACCTTCATCGGCCCGATGATTTCCGAAAAGGAAGCGGCACGGCTGGATGGCTGGATTCAGGAAGCGGTGGCGAACGGTGCCAAGCTGCTCGTCGGCGGCAAGCGCGAGGGCGCGATGCTCGAGGCGACTTTGCTCGAAGACGTCGACCGCAGCGCCAAAGCCTATCGCGAAGAGGCGTTCGGGCCGGTCGCCATCCTGTCACGCTTCACCGACTGGGACACCGCGCTTGCCGAGGTCAACGACAGCAAGTTCGGCCTCCAGGCCGGCATTTTCACGCGCGACCTGCACAAGGTGCTCGAGGCGTGGGACCATCTCGAGGTCGGCGGCGTCGTCGTCAACGACGTGTCGAGCTACCGCGTCGATAACATGCCCTATGGCGGGGTGAAGGATTCAGGGCTCGGCCGCGAAGGAATCCGCTTCGCGATGGAGGATATGAGCGAGATCCGCAATCTGGTGATCCGTCGGACCTGATCCATAGAATCGTCATTGCGAGCGGAACGAAGCAATCTCCAGTCGGCATCCTGTCATGTCGATAGCCGGAGATTGCCGCATCGCTTCGCTCCTCGCAATGACGGCTTCCCAATTCCCGTCACAAATCCGCCCCCTAATCTTCATCAAACCGACGCGGCTTCATCGCGCAGACTGTAACAAAACTCCTGTCTAGGCCGTGGGCAGCCAAGGCTGCCTTCGGCCAAGGCCCCCGGAGTGCGTGACATGGCCTCGATCTCGACCCTGCCAATCCCTGCCCGCTTCCCCGACCCCTTCACGTCCGACCCGCATATCCCCGAACGTCTGATCGGCGAGCGCCGCAGCTACCGCAGCATCTGGGTCAGCGACATCCATCTTGGCACGCGCGGCTGCAACGCCGCGATGCTGATCGACTTCTTCGACCATGTCGATTGCGAGACGCTCTATCTGGTCGGCGACATCATCGACGGCTGGCGGCTCAAGAAGCGGCATTTCTGGCCGCCCGAGCATAATGACGTCGTGTGGCGCGTGCTCAAGCGCGCCCGGCGCGGCACGCGGGTCGTCTATGTCCCCGGCAACCATGACGAGATGGTCAAGCCGTTCGACGGCTTCGATTTCGGTGGAGTCGAAATCCGCCGCGAGGCGATCCACCAGACCGCCGACGGCAAGACATTGCTCGTCGTCCACGGCGACGAATTCGACGCGGTGATGCTCGCACACCGCTGGCTGGCCTTCGTCGGCGACGCCGCCTACACCGCGCTGATGAAGGCGAATGGGGTGGTGAACGCCATCCGTGGCAAATTGGGCTTGCCCTATTGGTCGCTGTCGATGGTCGCCAAGCACAAGGTCAAGAACGCCGTCCAGTTCATCGGCCATTATGAAGAGGTCGTCGCCCACGCCGCCCGCTCTCGCGGGGTCGACGGCGTCGTGTGCGGCCATATCCACAGCGCCGAGATGCGCGAGATCGAGGGCGCCCTCTATTATAACGACGGCGACTGGGTCGAGGGCTGCACCGCGCTGGTCGAACATCATGACGGACGCATGGAGATTCTCCGCTGGGCCGAGGAGGTCGCCGCCCGCAATGCCCCGATGCAACTCCATCTGCCCGCACCGGCGCGCGCCGCATGAAAATCCTTATCGTCACCGACGCATGGGAGCCGCAGGTCAACGGCGTCGTCCGCACCTTGCAGGCGACGATCGGCGAACTGCGCAAGGCGGGGCATGAGGTCGCGGTGATTTCACCGGGCCTGTTCCACTCGATCCCCTGCCCCAGCTATGGCGAGATTCGCCTCGCCTTCGCGGGCTGGCGCAGGGTCGGGCGGATGATCGCGCGCCACGCGCCGCAGGCGATCCATATCTCGACCGAAGGGCCGCTGGGCCTCGCCGCGCGGCGCTGGTGCCTGAAAAGCGGCTTTCCCTTCACCACCGCCTATCACACGCGCTTTCCCGAATATGTTGCGGCGCGGTTGCCCGTGTCGCCCGCTTTCGTCTGGCGCTTTATCCGCTGGTTTCATCGCCCTGCCCGCCATATCATGGTCGCGACGCACAGCCTCGCCCGCGAGCTCGCCGACCACGGCCTGACCCGGACGATGATCTGGGAACGCGGCGTCGATCATGCGCTGTTCCACCCCGACCGCGCCCCGCATCCGGCGTTCGAAGGGCTGGCGCGCCCGATCCAGCTCTATGTCGGTCGCGTCGCGATCGAAAAGAATATCGGCGCTTTTCTCGGCGGCGGCCCGCAAGCCGGAACCAAGGTGATCGTCGGCAGCGGCCCCGCGCTCGAGGCGCTTCGGGCGCGCTATCCGGGCGCGCTTTTCCTCGGCAAGCTCGGCGGCGAAGCGCTGGCGCGCGCTTATGCGGGGGCGGACGTCTTCGTCTTTCCCAGCCGCACCGACACCTTTGGCCTCGTCGTCATCGAGGCCCTGTCGTGCGGCACCCCGGTCGCCGCCTATCCGGTGCCCGGACCGGGCGACATCGTGCGCGATGGCGCGGGTGCGCTCGACGAGAATCTGGACGGTGCGATCGCGGCCGCGCTGACCTGCGACCGCGCCGCCGCCGCCGCGCTCGGCGCGCGCTACAACTGGACCGCCTGCACCGCGCAATTTCTGAGCGCGCTGACCTTCGTGTCGGCCGAGCCCGCGGCGATCACTCCGTCGGGCGCACCCTATCCCGCCTAGAAGGACTTGCGCCATTCCAGTTCGATATAGCGGCCGAGCGGGTCGGTGTAGCCGGGCTGATAGTTGATCGGCACGATGCCGTTGGCGTCGGTGATCTTGCGCTGGGCATCGAACAGATTATCGACCGACAGGCGCAGGCGCGAATTCTTCAGGAACGGCAGCGACTTGGTCATCTTTGGCTGTTGGTTGAAATCCATGAAGAAACGCAGGTTGAAGGTCGCCAGGTCACCGAATTTGAGGTCGCCCGCGCTGCCGCCGACAACGGTGCTGCCGCTGTCATATTTGGCGCTGACGCGCGCGCCCATCCCCTTGTAGAAGACGCCGCCGTCGAGTTCGACGAGATTGCGATTGCTGCCACCGCCATTGCCGGTCGCCGATCCGTTCAGCAGGTCGAGTTCGGGTACGCCTGGGCGGATGAACACCGTGTCGGTCAGTTTGATCGTATGATAGAGCGACACTTGCCAGCGGCCGCCCTGCGGCCCGCCGAGCATGCCGCCGGGGCCGCCGCGACCGCGGCCACCACTGCGGCCGGCGCCGCCCTGACCGCGCGGCCCGCGCGCGCCGTCGCGCTGGGGACCGCCTTCACCGCCCTGCGACCCGTCCTGCTTCGGCTGGGCAAAGCTCTTCCCGAAGTTGAAGCCCCAGCGAATCTGCGAATTTTCGGCGCGATCGAAATTGACCGGCCGCTGATCGAGCGCGACCAGCACGCCATTGGCGTCGCGCGTCACGCGGTCGGGAAAGGCCGCCTCGATCTCGGGCGTCAGCAGCGGAAAGGCGTTCGCGGTGTCATAGCTCTTGTTGCTGTTGTAATTGATAGAGAGCCGGAGCCCGTCGATCATCGGCGGCGACCAGTTGAGCCCTAGCTTGAAATCGCGATGCTGTTCGGCGAGCAGGAAGGGATTGCCGCCGGTGGTCGTCGTGATCTGTACCGTCTGCCCGGTCGCAAAGTCGTAATAGGTGACCGCGGGGGTCACGAGAGGCGCCGCGCCGAGTTGCTGGATGCCGGGCGCGGCTTCGTCGCGGTTGAAACTCGCGATCACCGACAGATTTTTGGTGACTCCCCAATTGAGGTTGGCACCCCAGCTTTTCAGCGATGCAAAATCGCTCGGGTTCTGGACCTCTCCGCTCAGAGTCAGCGACACCCGGCCGATCTTGCCGACATTATAATCGGGATCGAGCAACGGAACGGTCAGCGAACCGAACACGCCCGGCAGATCGCGGGCAAGGTCGCTCGTCGTCACGATGCCGAAGCGGTCGGACTGGCTGTCGTAGCGGATTCCCGAATAGCTGCCGGTCATCGACAGACGGATCGGCCCCGCCCAGCCCTCGATAACGCTCCCCGACAGGTTGGCGCTGCCGCCGAAGGTCTGCTGGCTGCTGTCGAATCGGTCGCGTCCGCCGCCGATGCGGTCGGTGAAGGTGCGCTGATCGGCATCGGCATAATTGCCCGACAGCGACCAGCGCCAATCGCCGAGCATGCCGTTGACGCTGGCGGTCGAGGTCAGATTGCGGCTGCGGCTGTCGCGTTCGAGCGGATCGGTCACTCCGCCCGCGCCGGGGCCAAGCAGCGACAGGCTGTCGGTCTGGTCGAGACGCAGGTTGAGCGAGGCGTCGGTGACCTTGTTCAGGCTGCGCTGGATCGTCCCGTCGATCGAATAGGCATCCGATGCGGGAAGCAGGCTGCGGCCGGTATCGCCCAGGTTCCGTTCGCGTTCGAGGAGCATGCTATTATGCGCCCACCCACCGTTCAGGTTGATCCGGCCTTTTTCGCCGATCGCGACGAAGCTTGGCTCGATCTCGCTCTGGAACCGTCCGCCCTGCGTCGGAACGCCGCCCTCGGCCTCGACCGAGAGCTGGCGAAAATTGGGCTTGAGGACAAGGTTCACGACGCGGTCGGTCGCGGCATAGCCATATTGGAGCGCGACCTCTTCGGGGAATATCTCGACCTTCGCAATCGCTTCGGGCGGCAGGTTGCGGACTTCGCCGAAGCCGCCGATGCGTCGGCCGTTGACGAGAATGATCGGACGGCCGCTGCCGCGTCCGCGCCCCGACCGCGTCTGCGGCGCCAGCGCGTCGAGCAGTTCGGAGACGTTCGACACGCCATAGCTGGCGATCGCCGCCTCATCGAGTTCGGCCTCGGCCTTGATCTCGGTGTCGAGTTGCCCCGCGAGGCGCGGCG
The DNA here is from genome assembly GCF_002993885.1 of Sphingopyxis lindanitolerans. NCBI lineage: Bacteria > Pseudomonadati > Pseudomonadota > Alphaproteobacteria > Sphingomonadales > Sphingopyxidaceae > Sphingopyxis > Sphingopyxis lindanitolerans. The sequence continues at coordinate 3,774,947 of NZ_CM009578.1, read as the reverse complement.
CGGTGACGATGATCTCGTTCCCGCTATAATCGTCGTAGGCATCCTCACTATCCTGGAACGCCGCCACGGCGGGATCAGCGGGCTGTTCGGCCACCGCCGCGACAGCAGGGGGGCCGATCGGAATATCGGCCATCGCCGGCAGCGCCAGCGACGCTCCCGCCGCCAGCAAGACGGCGCGCGTCGAAATGAGAAGGCGATCATTATTCATAAGGAGAGAACCTTGTTTCTTTTTATCTTCGTTTTTCTTTGCAGGACGGGGCTTAACGCCCGCTGACGCCGCTCTTTGTTCGCGGTTCATCTATGTCGCAATTGTCGCAACAATGTGTCGGGATCACCGCTGTTCCACCAACGGTGGATATCGACCGCTGGACAGCAGGACCGCGCCACTTTATCGGCCAGCCATGCCGACTCCAGACACCGCCGCCCGCTCCCAAGCCGCTCTGGCCGAATCCATCCTGATCGTCGATTTCGGCAGTCAGGTGACCCAGCTCATCGCCCGCCGCGTCCGCGAAGCGGGGGTCTATAGCGAGATCGTCCCGTTCAACGCCGCCGAAGCCGCGCTCGAACGGATGCAGCCCAAGGGCGTGATCCTTTCGGGCTCGCCGGCGTCGGTCCCCGCGACGGGCAGCCCGCGCGCGCCACAGTCGATCTTCGACAGCGGCCTGCCGATCCTCGGCATCTGTTACGGGCAGCAGGTGATGAGCCAGCAACTCGGCGGACAGGTCGAACCCGGCGGCGCCGACGGGACGCGCGACGGCGAATTCGGCCGCGCCTTCCTGACCGTCACCGAACCTTGCGTGCTGTTCGACGGCCTGTGGGAGGTCGGGTCACGCCATCAGGTGTGGATGAGCCACGGCGACCGCGTCACCGAATTCGCCCCCGGCTTCCGCATCGTCGCGATCAGCGACGGCGCGCCCTTCGCGCTGATCGCCGACGACGAGCGCCGCTATTATGGCACCCAGTTCCACCCCGAGGTCGTCCACACCCCCGACGGCGGCAAGCTGATCGCCAATTTCGTGCGCCATGTCTGCGGCTGCTCGGGCGACTGGACGATGGCCGAATTCCGCGCGACAAAAATCGCCGAGATCCGCGCCCAGGTCGGCGACCAGCGCGTGCTCTGCGGCCTGTCGGGCGGCGTCGACAGCGCGGTCGCCGCGGTGCTGATCCACGAGGCGATCGGCGAGCAACTCACCTGCGTCTTCGTCGATCACGGCCTGCTGCGCATGAACGAGCGTGAGCAGGTCGAGCGCCTGTTCCGCGACCATTACAACATCCCGCTCGTCGTCGTCGATGCCGAGGAGCGCTTCATGAGCGGCCTCGCGGGAGTCACCGACCCCGAGAAGAAGCGCAAGTTCATCGGCGGCGAATTCATCAATGTGTTCGAGGAGGAAGCGAAGAAGATCGGCGGCGCCGATTTCCTTGCACAGGGCACGCTCTATCCCGACGTGATTGAAAGCGTGTCGTTCACCGGCGGGCCGAGCGTGACGATCAAAAGCCACCATAATGTCGGCGGCCTCCCCGAACGCATGAACATGGAGCTCGTCGAACCCTTACGCGAACTGTTCAAGGACGAGGTTCGCCTGCTCGGCAAGGAACTCGGCCTCCCCGACATCTTCGTCGGCCGTCACCCCTTCCCCGGCCCCGGCCTCGCGATCCGCATTCCGGGCGAAGTGTCGAAGGACCGCTGCGACATCCTCCGCAAGGCCGATGCCGTCTATCTCGAAGAGATTCGTAATGCCGGGCTCTACGACGCGATCTGGCAGGCGTTCGCGGTCTTGCTGCCCGTGAAAACCGTCGGCGTGATGGGCGACGGGCGCACCTACGACCATGTCTGCGCGCTGCGCGCCGTGACCTCGACCGACGGCATGACCGCCGACATCTACCCCTTCGACGCAAGCTTCCTGTCCCGCTGCGCGACGCGGATCATCAACGAGGTCGAGGGCATCAACCGCGTGGTGTACGATTATACGTCGAAACCGCCGGGGACGATCGAGTGGGAGTGAGGCATGTCCATCGCCTATATCACCATCGGCACCAACGATATGGCGCGGTCGCGGCGCTATTATGACGCCATCATGCCGCATCTCGGCGGCCGGCTAGAGGTCGAATATGGCGATCAGGCCTGTTGCTATGTGATGCGCGACGAGCGTCGCATCTGGATCGGAAAACCGCAGGACGGACAGCCCGCGACGGCGGGGAACGGCATCATGCCCGGTTTCCTGTGCGACAGCGAGACGGCCGTCGACGCCGCCCACGCCGCCGCGCTGTCGCATGGTGGGACCGATGAGGGCGCTCCCGGTCCGCGCCCGCTCTATGGTCCCGATTTCTATGGCGCCTACGCCCGCGACCCCGAAGGCAACAAGAGGAGCTTCGTCCGCTTCGGGGCGTCGCAGACTTGATGATTCTTTCCGCACGCAAAGGAAGCGCTACACTGACAGGCCGCGAATCCGTCAACGTTGATGAACGAGATAGATCGAGGCATTGCCGCGCTCGGCGCAATCTTGTTTGCGGTCGCGATTGGCAGCGGGTACAGCGAAAATGCCGCAGATGCTATCCGCGCTGCCGCGTGGTCGTAAAACGATGATCGAAATTTCGAAGGCGAAGCTCTCGCTCTGATCACGCGGGCGCTTCGCCCCAACGGGTTGGCGGGGTTGTCATGAGTTCCACTCAGAACAGGATCGAAACCCAGGCCTCGGGCGGCTGTCAGTGCGGCGCGGTGCGCTATCGGGCGACCGCGATGCTCGACACCTCGCACATCTGCCATTGCCGCATGTGCCAGAAGGCGGCGGGGAGTTATTTCGCGGCGCTGGTCGGCATCCCGCGCGACGCATTGACCTGGACGCGCGGCGCGCCCGCGGTCTTCAAAAGCTCCGATCCGGTCGAGCGCGGCTTTTGTTCGACATGCGGGACACCGCTCTATTACGACTATCTGGAGAGCGAGCACCTGAGCGTCACGACCGGCTCGCTCGACGATCCGGCACGTTTTCCGCCCAAGATGCAGTTCGGCATCGAGGGCCGGATGCCCTGGTTCGACACCATCGTCGCGCTTCCACAGGACGGTACGACCGAAGAGACGATGCCCGGCGCCGCCGAACGGATCGCCGCGAGCAACCATCAACACCCCGATCACGACACCGCCGACTGGCCCCGATGACCGCCGCCGCAAAGCTGTCCATCGCCTATCGCTAGCGCGGCGGCGCCCTGCTACACCCCGCCCCATGTCCGAGAAGAATCATCTCTATCTGGTCGATGGCTCCAGCTACATCTTCCGCGCCTACCACCGCCTGCCGCCGCTGACGAACCCGAACGGGGTGCCCGTCGGCGCGGTCTATGGCTATACCACCATGCTCTGGAAGCTGGCGAAGGATCTGCACGATGCCGACGGGCCGACGCACCTCGCCGTCATCCTCGACCATAGCAGCCACTCGTTCCGCAACGACATCTATGATCAATATAAGGCGAATCGGCCCGAGCCGCCCGAGGATCTGCGCCCGCAATTCCCGCTGATCCGCGACGCGACGCGCGCCTTTTCCCTGCCGTGCATCGAGATGGAAGGGTTCGAGGCCGACGATCTGATCGCAAGCTATGCCGAGGCCGCGGTGCGCGAAGGCTGGGACGTCACGATTGTCTCGTCCGACAAGGATCTGATGCAGCTCATCCGCGAGCCGGCGGGCGACGCGCCGCAGGTCGATATGCTCGACACGATGAAGAATGTCCGCATGGGGCTGGAGGCGGTGAACGAGAAATTCGGGGTCACCCCCGATCTCGTCGGCGACGTGCTCGCGCTGATGGGCGACAGCGTCGACAATGTCCCCGGCGTGCGCGGGGTCGGGCCGAAGACCGCGACCAAGCTCATCCAGGAATATGGCAATCTGACCGCCGCGCTCGACGGCGCCGAGACGATGAAGGCCAGCAAGCTGCGCGACAATCTGATCGAGCATCGCGCGATGGCCGAATTGTCGCGCGTCCTGGTCGACCTGAAACGCGATATCGCGCTGCCCGATGCGCTCGACACGCTGAAACTCGGCGCGATTCCACCCGCACCGCTCAAGCTGTTCCTCGACGAGCATGGTTTTCGCTCGCTGTCGGCAAAGCTCGACGGCGGCGTGACACCCGGCGGCCCGCCGACGCTGCCGCGTCCCGGCGCCGCCCCGACCGCAGCGCCCGCTGCGCCCTCGACACCGACGCTGCCCGCGATGCCGCCGATCGACCGATCACTCTACGAAACGGTGACGACGATCGAAGCACTCGACCGCTGGATCGAGGCGGCGCGCACCGCGCATGTCGTCGCGGTCGATACCGAAACCGCGAGCCTCGACAGCGTCACCGGCGACCTCGTCGGGGTCAGCCTGTCGACCGGCGCAGGCCAGGCCTGCTACATCCCGCTCGGCCACGGCGGCACCGACATGTTCGCCGAAAAGCCAGAGCAGATTCCGATGCGCGACGCGCTCGACCGGCTCGCGCCGCTGTTCTCCGACGATGCGGTGCTCAAGGTCGGGCATAATCTCAAATATGACATCGGCGTGCTCGCGCAGCACGGGCTGACCATCGCGCCCTATGACGACACGTTGGTGATGAGCTTCGCGCTCGACGCGGGCAAGCATCAGCACGGGCTCGACGAACTGGCAAAGCTCCACCTCGACCATGTCTGCCTGACCTTCAAGGAGATGTGCGGCACCGGCAAGGCGCAGATCAGCTTTGCCGAGGTGCAACTCGACCGCGCCACCGAATATGCCGCCGAAGATGCCGAAGTCGCGTGGCGGCTCTGGAAGCTGCTCAAACTGCGGCTACCTATCGAAGGCGGGACGCGCGTCTACGAGATGGTCGATCGCCCGCTGGCGGCGGTCGTCGAGCGAATGGAACGCGCAGGCATCATGGTGAACCGCGACTATCTCGCGCGGCTGTCGGGCGAATTTGCGGGCGAGATGCTGCGGATGGAGGGCGAGATTCATGCACTGGCAGGCCAGCCCTTCGCGATCGGCAGCCCGAAACAACTCGGCGAAATCCTGTTCGACAAGCTGGGGTTGAAGGGTGGCCGCAAGGGCAAATCGGGCGACTGGTCGACCGACCAGAACGAACTCGAACGCCTCGAACGCGACGGCGTGCCGATCGCGCGCAAGATTTTGGAATGGCGTCAGCTCGCCAAGCTCAAGTCGACCTACACCGACGCCTTGCAGCAACAGATCAATGCCAAGACCGGCCGCGTCCACACCAGCTACAGCCTCGTCGGCGCGCAGACCGGGCGACTGTCGTCGACCGATCCGAATTTGCAGAATATCCCGATCCGCACCGAAACCGGCCGCCAGATTCGCGACGCCTTCATCGCCGCGCCCGGCCATGTGCTGATCGCCGCCGACTATAGCCAGATCGAACTCCGCCTCGCGGCGCATATGGCCGACGTTCCCGAACTCAAACAGGCGTTCGCGCAGGGTCAGGATATTCACGCCGCGACCGCGATCGAATTGTTCGGCGAGGTCAACCGCGACACGCGCGGCAAGGCAAAGACGGTGAATTTCTCGATCCTCTACGGCATTTCGCGCTGGGGTCTTGCCGGCCGCCTCGAAGTGACGCCCGATGAGGCGCAGGCGCTGATCAGTCGCTACTTCGAGCGCTTTCCCGGCATCAGCGACTATATCACCGACACGCTCGAGACGGTGCGCGCGCGCGGCTATACCGAGACGCTGTTCGGACGAAAAACCTGGTTTCCGCGCATCAAGGCGGCGAGCCAGAACGAGCGCGCCGGCAGCGAACGCGCCGCGATCAACGCCCCGATCCAGGGCACCAGCGCCGACCTCATCAAGCGCGCGATGGCGCGGATGCCCAAAGCGCTCGACGATGCCGGGCTCGGCGATGTCAGGATGCTGCTCCAGGTCCACGACGAACTCGTCTTCGAAGCGCCCGAAGACAAGGCGAAAGCCGCGGGCGAGGTCATCCGCCGGGTGATGGCGGGGGCCGCCGAACCGGCGCTGACGCTGTCGGTCGCGCTCGAAGTCGAGGTCGGCATCGGCAAGAGCTGGGGCGAAGCGCATTGATCGCGGCGCTGCTGCTCGCGGCGGCGCTCGCCGCCGATCCGGTCGCGCCCGCTCCCGCGCCAACGGCCGAAACCGAAATCGCGCCCCCCGCGATCGCCGATACCGACGTGCGCGAATATGCCGCGGTCGCGGGGCGCAAGGTCGCGGGACGCCCGGTCGGCGGCCCCTATGCCAGCGCCGACAAGCTGTTGCTGCTCGGCCGTGACGGCAAGGGCTATCCCGTCGTCACGGCGAGCCTCGGCTTTCCGGTGCGCCAGTCGCTGCCCGCGCCGCCAAAGGGTACGCTTGCCGTCGTGCGGCTGCACCAGCGCTCGGAAACGGTCGTTCCCGGCCCCACCGCCGACGACCTTGCCTTCGTCGCCGCGAACAGGCTGCCGCTGTTCGTGATCGGCGAATGGGGGCGGCCGGCGCCGATGTGGGAGGTCGCGTGGGTCGATGACGGCGTCCGCTTCCGCATGATCGGCGAAGTCGGCGAAATCGGCCCCTGGCAGGAATAGGGGATCAGCGCTGCGGCGGCCCATAGCGGTTCGGCCCCGCGGTCCCCGCGCGCACCAGTTCGATGACGAGCCAGAGCAGGATCAGCCCGCCAAGGACGGAGGGCCAGTCGGGCTCGGCCGACGCCTGCATCTTCGCCGGGAAGGACAAGAGGTCGGCGAAATCGGGCCGAACCTTCTTCTCGATCTCGGCCAGGATTTGCGGCATCCGTTCCGCCATCTCCGCCATGCGCCGCGCTTGCCCCAGCCCGGTCGCGAACACCGCTCCCGGCAAAGCCAGCGCCCACCAGCCCCCGCGGCCACGATCGTGCAGGCGCCGCGCCGTCGCGGTCAGCAGCAGCAATGCGCCGAGCAGATGGAGCCCGAGGCTCGCATAGGTCACGGTCACCATCGCGCGAAACTGATGCTGCAGGAATGGCGCGCCGGCCGCCGGAACCCCCGGACGGGTCGCCATGACCAGATCAAGCGGCGGGATGGTCAGGGCGAACTGGATGATGAATTGCAGAACGACGAGGGGGCCGAAAACAAGGATCAGGAAAAGCCAATATTGCATCCGGTCGTCGCGCCCTCGCGCGTCGAACAACCCGCCGACTCCGCGCCGCGCGATCTGCGCCATCGAAACGTCCGCCATGCTCCGTCCCCCAGAGTCCCTCTTCATTCGCGGTGCAGACTATCGGGCCGCGCCGGGACTGCCAATCGCCGAAACGCGCCACTTTGGCCGCAAGCCGTCGCCACGATGCGCGATCGGCGGCAGGTGGTCTTTGCGGCTCCGCACCTTTGGTCTATGACAGCGCCATGACATCCCGCCGGCACTTTTGCGACAGCGGCGACGAAAGGCTTTCATGACGATCCCCCCGGCGGCCGGCGCGCCGACCCGCATTCAGCAAAATTTCCTCGCGCGCCACGAACGCCGCCTGCTCAACTGGATTTGCCCCCGCCTGCCCGCCTGGGCCACTCCCGACCAGCTCACCGCGCTCGGTTTCCTCGGCGCGGTCATCGTCGCCGCTGGCTATATGCTGAGCTGGATCGACGACGAATGGCTGGGGCTTTGCCTTGTCGGTTATATCGTCAACTGGTTCGGCGACTCGCTGGACGGCAGCCTCGCGCGCTGGCGGCGGATCGAGCGGCCGAGCTATGGCTATTTCGTCGATCACAGCATCGACGCGGTCGGGACGCTGCTGATGGTCGGAGCGATCGGCGCCAGCCCTTATATGCGGCTCGACGTCGCACTGATGGCGGTGATCGGCTATTTCCTGCTGTCGATCCACACTTTCCTCGCCGCGAAAGTCGTCGGCGAATTCCGCCTTTCCTACATGGCGGGCGGGCCGACCGAGCTTCGCCTGATGCTGATGGCGATGACCGTCACCATGGCCCTCGTCGGTCCGGGCGACATCGGCGGAACCAATTTCTCGCCCTTCGATCTGTTCGCGCTCGTCGTCTCGAGCATCCTCGTGACGATCTTCGTCGTCCAGAGCTACGCCATGGCGCACATGCTCCGCCGACGCGGGCGTTAGGGCCGCAGCCGCGCCTGCGGATAGGTGCCGAGCAGCGACAGCGACTTGGTCTGGAAATCCAGCTCTTCGAGCGCGCGGTCGACACGTTCGTCGCCGGGCGCGCCGACGATGTCGGCATAGAATTTGGTCGCCGCAAAGCTGCCGCCGACCTGATAGCTTTCGAGCTTGGTCATGTTGACGCCGTTGGTCGCAAAGCCGCCGAGCGCCTTGTAGAGCGCGGCGGGGATATTCTTCACCTCGAAGACGAAGGTCGTCATCAGCGCGTCGATTTCGCTGAAATCGGCCATGGGTTCGCGCGCGAGGACGACGAAGCGGGTCATATTATGGTCGGCGTCTTCCATGCCGGTGCCGTGCAGCGTCAGCCCGTAAAGCTTGGCCGCGTGCGGCGGCGCAAGTGCCGCCAGGCCGACCTCGTCGCTATCGGCGACCCACGCGGCCGCGCCCGCGGTGTCGCTGTGCGCAACCGGCGAGATATTGTTCGCGCGCAGCCACAGGCGGCACTGGCCGAGCGCCTGTTCGTGGCTCATCGCGCGGGTGACGGGGCCGAGGTCGCGGCTCATCAGGCCATAGCGGATCGGCAGGAAATGCTCGCCGACGATATAAAGGCCGGATTCGGGGAGCAGGAAATGGATGTCGGCGACGCGGCCGTGCAGGCTGTTCTCGATCGGGATGATCGCGCGGTCGACGCGGCCATCGCGCACCGCGTCGATCGCGTCCTCGAACGAATAGCAGGGCAGTGGCAGCGAGTTCGCGTCATATTCGCGCGCGGCAAGGTCGCTGTTCGCGCCGGGGGCGCCCTGAAAGGCCAGGCCGCGCGCCGGATCGGCGAGCGCCGCCGCCTTCATGCCGTCCACCAATGCTTGTGCCGAAGCCGAATAACTGCCCATGATCGCCTTCCCGCGCCAGAACCGCGGCGCATAGCGGCAGCGCCCTTCGCACGCAACCGGCGCGGCTTCGCATTTCATCCCCTTGCGCCGCGCTCCTGGCCCCAGTAAGGGAGCGTCCAAATCATAGATGCGCCCATGGGCGGGCGTTAGCGAACGGGGCTGCAAGCATGGACAATCGCAACAACACTATTGCCGGCTGGGTGCTGTTCGCCGGTATCTGCGCGCTGGGCCTGACCATCGGCTCGGGCATGTTGTTCGCCAGCCATAATCCCGAAAAGCCGGGCTTTCCGATCGAGGATACGGCGAGCGGCGGCGGCGGCGCGGCGGCGGCCGTTCCGCTTCCCAACCTGCTCGCCGCGGCCGACGCCGCGAAGGGCGAGACGGTGTTCGCCAAATGCGCCGCATGTCACACGATCAATTCGGGCGGCGCCAACGGCATCGGTCCCAATCTTTATGGCACGATGGGTGAAGCGATCGGCCAGGGCAAGGCGGGCTTCGCCTTCTCCGACGCGCTCAAGAATGTCGGCGGCAACTGGGACTTCGACAAGATGGACCATTGGCTGACCAGCCCGCGCAAGTTCGCGGCCGGCACCAAGATGTCGTTCGCCGGCCTGTCGAGCCCCGAAGATCGCGCCAATTTGATCGTCTATCTCAACGCGCAGGGTTCGAACCTGCCGCTGCCGAAGCCCGAGGCTGCGCCCGCGGGTGACGCCGCCGCTCCGGCCGAAGGCGACAAGGCGGCCGCTCCGGCTGCCGAAGAAGGCGCCGCTGCGCCCGCCGCCGAAGGCGCGGCCCCGGCTCCGGCCGAAGCCAAGAAATAATGCGCCTCACGCCCGTCATCTTGGCGGGCGCGCTGATGCTCGTCGGCTGCGGCAAGGCCGAACAACCGGCCGAACCTGCCGCCGGAGACATGCCAGTCGCCGAGACTCCGGCGCCGACGATCGAACCGACCGCCGCAATGGGCGAACAAGTGTTCAAGCGCTGCGCCGCCTGCCATACGATCGATTCGGGCGGCGCCAACGGCATCGGCCCGAACCTCCACGGCATCGTCGGCCGCGCGGTCGCATCGCACGCGGGCTTTTCCTATTCGGGGGCGATGAAGGCCAAGGGCGGCGTTTGGGACGAGTCCGCGCTGGACCATTTCCTCACCGCACCGATGAAGGCGCTTCCCGGCACCCGTATGGCCTTCGCCGGCATCATCGACGCCGCCGACCGCAAGGCGCTGATCCTGTATCTGAAAGCGCAGAAATAACCCATCGACCCCGCCTACGCGGGCGCGATAGCCATCAATGCTGCTCGCTGTTCGCGTAGAAATCCTGGATGATCCCCCAGGCCTCCTCCGCGGTCTCGACGAACTGGAACAGGCCCAGGTCGCGGGCGCTGACGACGCCTTCCTCGACCAGCGCTTCGAAATTGACGACGCGGTTCCAGAACGCCTTGCCGAACAGCACGATCGGGATCGGCTTGATCTTGCCGGTCTGAATCAGCGTCAACAGCTCGAACATCTCGTCGAAGGTGCCGAAACCGCCCGGAAAGACCGCGACCGCGCGCGCGCGGAGCAGGAAGTGCATCTTGCGAAGCGCGAAATAGTGGAACTGAAAGCTCAGCGACGGGGTCACATAGCGGTTCGGCGCCTGCTCATGCGGCAGCACGATGTTGAGGCCGATCGATTCGCGATCCTCGTCGGCGGCGCCGCGGTTCGCGGCCTCCATGATCGACGGGCCGCCACCCGAGCAGACGACGAAATGGCGGCAGCCATCCTCGTCGCACGGCACCTGGCTCGCGAGCCGGGCAAGCTTGCGTGCCTCGTCATAATATTTGGCCTTGGCCTTGAGGTGGCGGGCGATGTTGCGCTGGACATCGTCGGTCGCCGCGGTCTCGAGCCCGTTGGCCGCCTCGGGCTCGGGAATGCGCGCCGAGCCATAGATGACCAATGTCGATTCGATCTTCGCTTCGTCGAGCAGCAACTCGGGCTTGAGCAGCTCGAGCTGAAAGCGCACCGGGCGCAGATCCTCGCGCAGCAGGAACTCATTGTCCTGAAAGGCGAGCTTATAGGCCGGGTCGGCGGTCTGCGGGGTGGTCGTCGCTTGCTGGGCGAACTGCGCGTCGTCCTTTGCCTTGTGGAAACGCGAACGATGGGGTTGTTTGTCTTTTGCCATTAGCGAGCGGCTAGCCGTTTCGCGTGACTTTGCCAAGACGGCTCCCCCTCCATGGGGGGAAGGAACGTCAGCGGCAGTAACCGTTCCCGCTCATATCGAGGTGGAAGTGATTGTAATGCGCCGCGTTATAATCGGGGCTGAGCACTGTGCCGAAGCGGCGGCACGCCGATTTGTGAAGCGCGCGGAGAAAATCCTGCGACGCCTTGTCGCCGTGCCACCCGCCGTCGAGCATGATCCGCCGCCCGTCGGCGAGCACGAAGCCCGCGACGTCGATCGCGTTCGAAGAGGCGTGCTGCGACAGCCGCCCCGAACGGCCGCCATAGATATTGCGGCAGCTATAGGTGCCATAGGTCTCGATCTTCACGACTTCGGTCTTGAAATATTGGCGCGCCGCGGGCTTCACCGCATAGCGCGCCCAGGCCGCGAAATTGCGCGCGAGCGGGCAGGTCATCGGTCCCAGATTCGTCACCGGCGTGCCGATGTCGAGCAGCTTCACCGAATCGATCGAGCTGCAACCGCCGCCATGATCCTGGTTGGGCAGCGGCGTGAAGCGCACCCCGGCCTGCTTGAGATCGAAGGCGCATTGCTGTGCCTCGGCGCTGGTGAAGGATGGCGTTCCCGTGATCTGCGGGCGCTGGGGTGTCGTCGACGCCGTGCGCTTGGCGCCGCCCTGCTTCATCACCTCGGGGGCGCCGAAACAGGCGGATAGGGCCAGCATCGCGGTCGCGGCGACCCATATCCGGGGCTTCAGGAAAGACGGGATCGACATGGCCGTCAAATTATCGACGATGTGGTTAACAAGTCGCTAACCTTTGACCTCGGCTCGTCGAAAATTTCGCCCGGTCCGCGCATTTTGTTTGACAGTTGCGCGCCTCTCCCTAAACGCGGCGCCGGGCCACGCGGTCCCAACGCCGCGCGAGCTCTCTGCAAGGAGAGACTATGATGAGTGAAGTGCCGACACCCGAATTGCGCCCTGCGCGCCCCTATTTCTCCTCCGGTCCCTGCGCCAAGCCGCCGGTCTGGTCCCCCGAAAAACTAGCCACCGAATCACTGGGTCGCTCGCACCGCGCCAAGATCGGCAAGACGCGTCTCGCGCTTTGCATCGACCTGATGCGCGAGATGCTGCAGCTTCCCGACACCCACCGCATCGGCATCGTTCCGGGTAGCGACACCGGCGCCTTCGAAATGGCGATGTGGACGATGCTTGGGCAGCGCCCCGTCACGACGCTCGCATGGGAGAGCTTCGGCGAGGGCTGGGTCACCGACGCGGCCAAGCAACTCAAGCTCGATCCGACCGTCATTCGCGCCGATTACGGCGCGCTCCCCGACCTCACCCAGGTCGACTGGTCGAACGACGTGCTGTTCACCTGGAACGGCACCACCAGCGGCGTCCGCGTTCCGAACGGCGACTGGATCGCCGCCGACCGCGAAGGGCTGAGCTTCGCCGACGCGACCAGCGCGGTGTTCGCTTACGACCTGCCGTGGGACAAGATCGACGTCGCGACCTTCAGCTGGCAGAAAGTGCTCGGCGGCGAAGGCGGTCACGGCGTGCTGATCCTCGGCCCTCGCGCGGTCGAGCGCCTCGAAACCCACACCCCCGCCTGGCCGCTGCCCAAGGTGTTCCGCCTTGTCAGCAAGGGCGCGCTGGCCGAAGGCGTGTTCAAGGGCGAGACGATCAATACCCCGTCGATGCTCGCGGTCGAGGATGCGATCTTCGCGCTGGAATGGGCAAAATCGCTCGGCGGTCTGAACGGCCTCAAGGCGCGCAGCGACGCCAATGCCGCGGCGCTCGACAAGATCGTTTCGGAACGCGACTGGCTCTCCCACCTCGCCGCCGACCCCGCCAGCCGGTCGAAGACCTCGGTCTGCCTGTCGGTCGCGGGCGCCGACGCGGATTTCATCAAGAAATTCGCCGGGTTGCTCGAAGCCGAAGGCGCGGCCTATGACATCGCGGGCTATCGCGACGCGCCTCCGGGCCTGCGCATCTGGTGCGGTGCGACGGTCGACACCGCCGATATCGAAGCGCTCGGCCCCTGGCTCGACTGGGCTTACGAAACTCTCACCGTCTAACATTTTTCGTCATCCCCGCGAAAGCGGGGACCCAGAGCGTGCGTGGGCTGATCCCACCCTGGGTTCCCGCTTTCCCGGGAATGACAGGAAAGAAGGAATATCGAAATGACCCAACCCAAAGTCCTCATCAGCGACAAGATGGACCCCAAAGCCGCCGCGATCTTCAAGGAGCGCGGCATTCAGGTCGATGAGATCACCGGCAAGACCAAGGACGAACTGATCGCGATGATCGGCGATTATGACGGCCTCGCGATCCGTTCGGCCACCAAGGTGACCGCCGACGTCCTCGCCGCCGCGACGAACCTCAAGGTCGTCGGCCGCGCCGGGATCGGCGTCGACAATGTCGATATCCCGGAGGCGTCGAAGAAGGGCGTCATCGTGATGAACACCCCCTTCGGCAACAGCATCACCACCGCCGAACATGCGGTCGCGATGATGTTCGCGCTCGCCCGCCAGATTCCCGAAGCCAACACGCGGACCCAGGCGGGCAAATGGCCGAAGAATGATTTCATGGGGGTCGAGCTGACCTCGAAGACGCTCGGCCTGATCGGTTGCGGCAACATCGGCAGCATCGTCGCCGAGCGTGCGCTGGGCCTGCGCATGAAGGTCGTCGCCTTTGATCCCTTTCTGACCCCCGAACGCGCCGTCGAACTCGGCGTCGAAAAGGCCGACCTCGACACGCTGTTGGCGAAGGCCGACTTCATCACGCTGCACACGCCGCTGACCGACCAGACGCGGAACATCCTGTCGGCCGAAAATATCGCCAAGGCGAAGAAGGGCGTGCGGATCATCAACTGCGCGCGCGGCGGATTGATCGACGAGGCGGCGCTCAAGGACGCGCTCGACAGCGGCCATGTCGCGGGCGCGGCGCTCGACGTATTCGCGCAGGAGCCGCCGACCGCCGATCACCCGCTGTTCAGCACGCCGAACTTCATCTGCACCCCCCACCTCGGCGCCTCGACCGACGAGGCGCAGGTCAATGTCGCCATTCAAGTGGCCGAACAGATTTCGGACTATCTGCTCACCGGCGGCATCACCAACGCGCTCAACGTCCCCAGCCTGTCGGCCGAGGAAGCGCCGAAGCTGCGCCCCTATATGAGTCTCGCCGAAAAGCTCGGCAGCCTCGTCGGCCAGCTTGCGCACGATAACCTGACCACCATCTCGGTCGAGGTCGAGGGCGCAGCGGCCGAGCTGAACCTCAAGCCGATCACCGCTGCGGTCCTGACCGGCCTGATGCGTCAATATTCGGACAGCGTGAACATGGTCAACGCCCCCCACCTCGCGCGCGAGCGCGGACTCGACGTGCGCGAGGTTCGCCACGATCGCGACGGCGATTACCACACGCTCGTCCGCGTCACCGTCGCGACCAGCGACGGCGACCGCTCGGTCGCGGGCACCTTGTTCAGCAACGGCGACCCGCGCCTGGTCGAGATGTTCGGGATCAAGGTCGAGGCCGATCTCGACGGCCATATGCTCTATATCGTCAACGAGGACGCGCCGGGCTTCATCGGCCGCATCGGCACCGCGCTCGGCGAAGCCGGGCTCAACATCGGCACCTTCCACCTCGGCCGCCGCGCCGCGGGCGGCGAGGCGGTGCTGTTGCTCAGCCTCGACTCGCCGATGCCCGAACCGCTCTTGTGGCAGCTCTGCCAGCTCCCCGGCGTGAAGACGGTGAAGGGGCTGAAGTTCTGAGCCAACCAGTTCCCCTCCCGCTTGCGGGAGGGGAGATTTGATTGATCGCCCACCCCGACCACCCTAAGGCCACCTCATGACCAAGGCCCCTGCCCTGCTGCCCGAAGGCCTGCGCGACCGCCTCCCCCAACAGGCCGAGGCGGCGTCGCGCATCACGCGCGCGCTCGTCGATGCGATGCGGTCGCACGGCTATGGCCGCGTATCGCCCCCGCTCGCCGAGTTTCGCGAGACGCTCGGCGGCGATGACGACCGCACCGCGCGCGACCTCCTGCGCTTCACCGATCCGGTGTCGCAGCGCACGCTCGCGCTGCGCCCCGACATCACGCGGCAGGTCGGCCGCATCGCCACATCGCTGCTCGCCAATGCCCCGCGCCCGCTGCGCCTCTGCTACGCCGGGCAGGTCGTGAAGCTGCGCGCGAGCCAGCTTCGCCCGGCGCGCGAAATGCTCCAGGTCGGCGCCGAACTGATCGGCAGCGACAGCGTCGCCGCGGCGCGCGAGATCGTGACCGTCGCGATCGACGCGCTCGAGGCCGCGAACATCGGCCCGGTCACCATCGATTTCACCCTCCCCGACGTCGTCGATCTGCTCGCGCGCGGCCCGCTCCCGGTCGCGGCGAGCATCGCCAGCCTGCGCGACGCGCTCGACGCCAAGGACGCCGGCGCGCTCGTCCGCCTCGGCGCCGAGGCCTATCTGCCGCTGCTCCGCGCTACTGGCCCGTTCGACCAGGCGATCGCCGACCTTCGCGTCTTCGACAGCGCCGACGTCCTGGCGGCGCGGATCGACGCGCTCGAAGCCATCGCGGCGCCGGTGCGAGGCCGCGTTACGCTGACTCTCGATCCCACCGAACGCCACGGCTTCGCCTATCAAAGCTGGTTCGGTTTCCAGATTTTCGTGCCCGGTCAGGGCGACGCGGTCGGCCGCGGTGGCGGCTATTCGATTCCTGTCGGCGAACAGGAAGAATCGGCGGTCGGTTTCTCGCTCTATCCCGATCCGCTGATCGACGCAGGGCTTGGCGCCGAGGACGATGCTGACCGCCGCATCTTCCTGCCGCTCGGCCACGAGCCCGCGCTCGCGGCGAGCCTACGTGCCGACGACTGGCAGACGGTGGCGGCGCTGTCCGAAAGCGACGATGCGCGCGCGCTCGGCTGCGGCTGGCGTCTTGGTCCCGATGGGCCGGTTGAGGTCTAAGCTGCTAATATTTTGATCGTCATCCCGGCGAAGGCCGGGATCTCGACGATGCGTCGGAATGTGACGATGAGATCCCGGCCTTCGCCGGGATGACGAATTGGTTAGAAATCCGATACCCCGAAACGCGGAATGCCCTGATTAACACCGGGCGGATCGAGCACGGTGACATCGAGTTCGACCGGCTCGCCAATCCAGTGCGCCAGCGTCGTATGATCGGCAAGGTCATCGTCGGTCAGCGGATGGACGAGCGCACGCAGCCCCGTCGCCTCGATCGCGGCCGTCACCGCGGGAATCGATGCGCCCAGGAAATGCACTTCATATTGCGCGATCGGATGCGGCCCGACCCCGCCGTCGGTCATCGCGCCGACGAACAGGATCGCGGGGTCGCGGCCGAAATCCTCGCGCAGCGCCGCTGCTGCAGGGTGCTCGGCGAGGTCATAATAGATATGGGCGTGATAGGGGGCGTCGGGACTCGTCATGGCGCTGCCCTATCACACCCCTCCTCTTCAGAGGAGGGGCAGCGAGACTTGGGCGCTTGCGCCCTAGTCGCAGCGGGGTGGTGCTCCTGCACCGACGTTCACCACCCCAAACCCCTCCTCTGAAGAGGAGGGGCTTATCGCTCGATCGCACCCCAATTTCATCCATCACCCTTGCCTCCGCGCCCAAATCCGCTAAGGCCGCGCCGGGCCAAATGGCCCCGTTCAGCAGGACAGCATCATGGCAAATGTCACCGTCATCGGGTCGCAATGGGGCGACGAGGGCAAGGGCAAGATCGTCGATTGGCTCGCCAGCCGTGCCGACGCAGTCGTCCGTTTCCAGGGCGGTCACAACGCCGGTCACACCCTCGTGGTCGGCGAACAGGTTTACAAGCTGTCGCTGCTGCCCTCGGGCATCGTCACCGGGACGCTGTCGATCATCGGCAATGGCGTCGTCCTCGACCCGTGGGCGCTGCGCGACGAGATCGCCAAGCTGCGCGGTCAGGGCGTGACGATCAATGCCGAGAATTTCGCCATCGCCGACAATTGCGCGCTGATCCTGCCCTTTCACCGCGACCTCGACGCGCTGCGCGAGACCGCGGCGGGCGCGGGCAAGATCGGCACCACCGGGCGGGGCATCGGCCCGGCCTATGAGGACAAGGTCGGGCGCCGCGCGATCCGCGTTTGCGATCTTGCCCATCTCGACAAGCTGGACCCGCAGATCGACCGCCTGACCGCGCATCACGACGCGCTGCGCGCCGGCTTCGGCGAGCCGCCGATCGATCGCGACCGGCTGATCGCCGACCTCACCGAAATCGCCGACTATGTCCTCGAATATGCCCAGCCAGTGTGGAAGCGCCTGAAAAAGGTGCGCAAGGCGGGCGCGCGCATCCTGTTCGAAGGCGCGCAAGGCGTGCTGCTCGACGTCGATCACGGCACCTATCCCTTCGTTACCAGCTCAAACACGGTCAGCGGCACCGCCGCGGCGGGGTCGGGCCTCGGCCCCTCCGCGGTCGGCTTCGTCCTCGGCATCGCCAAGGCCTATACGACGCGCGTCGGCAGCGGCCCCTTCCCCACCGAACTCGACGACGCGACCGGGCAAAAGCTCGGCGAACGCGGGCATGAATTCGGCACCGTCACCGGCCGCAAACGCCGCTGCGGCTGGTTCGACGCGGTGCTGGTGCGGCAAAGCTGCGCGGTATCGGGCGTCACCGGCATCGCGCTGACCAAGCTCGACGTGCTCGACGGTTTCGACACCATCCGCATCTGCACCGGCTATCGGCTGCGCGGCAAGATCCTCGACTATTTCCCCTCGCATTCGGCCGACCAGGCCGAGGTCGAGCCGATCTACGAGGAAATGGACGGCTGGCACGAAACGACCGCCGGCGCGCGCAGCTATGCCGACCTGCCCGCGCAGGCGATCAAATATGTCCAGCGGGTGCAGGAGTTGATCGAAACCCCGATCGCGCTCGTCTCGACCAGCCCCGAACGCGAGGACACGATCCTGATCCGCGATCCGTTCAGCGATTAAAGCAGACCAATTGTCCGGGCCGTGTGTCCCCGCGAAGGGGGGGGCACGCCGCTTTGGTCAGCGCCCCTGCCCTGCTGCCGCCACATCGCGGATCGCAGCGACAAAGCCCGCCGGGTCATCCTCCTGGATGAAATGCCCGCCCTTCAAGGTGCGGTGCGCGACGCCTGTGGCGCCCGGCACGCGGCCGCGGAACAGCGCGTCACCGCCGCGCGTGATCGGGTCGCCGTCGGAAAAGCAGCACAGGAACGGCTTGTCGAAGCGTTCGAGCGCCGCCCAGGCGCGCTTCTGGTCGGGCACCGCGACATTGTCGCCGAGCGGCACGAAGGACGGATAGACCCGCGCCGCGACCTTCGACGCGCGGGTCGGAAAGGGTGCGTCATAAGCGGCGATTTCGGCGGCGCTCAACTCGCGCTTGGCCCCCGCCTTGACGATCTTGCCGATTGGAAAGACCGGGCTGTAACGCGAAAAGGCGCGCCAGATCGCAAAGGCGCGCGGGGCCGGTTGCCCCTCGGGCAACCCACCGTTCGCCAGCGCGACGCCCGCGAACCGATCGGGCATTTCGGCGACCAGGCGCAGCCCGATCAGCGAGCCCCAATCCTGGCAGGTCAGGATCATGTTCCGAAGGTCGAGCGCCTCGATCCACGCCCGCATCCACGCGACCTGCGCGGCATAGCTGTGGTCCGACCGGCCCTGCGGCTTGTCGGAGCGGCCAAAGCCGATCAGGTCGGGCGCAACGACACGGAATCCTGCCTCGACCGCAGGTCCGATCATGTGGCGATAGAGATAGGACCAGGTCGGCTCGCCGTGCAGCATCAGCACCGGCTGCGCGTCGGCCGCGCCCTCGTCGACATAATGGACGCGAAGCCCGCCTTCGATCTCGGCATATTTCGGCGCGTAAGGCCAGTCGGGCAGCCCCTCAAAGCGCGCGTCCGGCGTGCGATAGATCCGCATATCGGTCCCCTCCCCCTCTTCCCGGGGGACAGCTTAGCGAACAGGCCCTGCTTGTCCATGGACGGCGAAATTCGTCACGCCCCCTTTCGCCCCGCGCCGCACCGTGGCACGAGAGCGTCATGGCCCGCACCATTCTCGTCTTCTATGGCAGCTACCGCCGCGATCGGCAGGGTATCAAGCTCGCCGACTGGATCGTCGAAGCGCTCCGCGCGCGCGGCGACGACGCGACATTGATCGACGCCAGAGCGGTCGACCTGCCGATCCTCGACCGGCGGCACAGCGACTATCCGCCGGGCGAAGCCCCCGCCGCCATGGCCGCGCTCGCCGCGACGATCGCGGCGGCCGACGGCTTCGTCTTCGTCGTCGGCGAATATAATGGCGGGCTGCAACCGGGGCTCAAGAATCTGGTCGATCATTATCTGCCCGAATTCGCGTGGCGTCCCGCCGCCATTGCCTCCTATTCCGCCGGTCCCTTCGCGGGCGTGCGCTCGGCAACCGCGTGGCGGACGACGCTGGGCGCGATGGGCATGGTCGTCACATCGACCGCGTTATCGCTGGCGCGGATCGGCGGCGCCTTCGATACCGACGGCAGACCGGCGGGGGAAGACGGCGTGCGGCTCGACCGCGCCTTTCCGCGCTTCGCCGACGACCTCGCCTGGTGGATCGACGCCGCCGCGGCGCAGCGCGCGAAAGCCGCCCCGCCTTATTGACCGCGGCGCTTCCGCTCGCGTCGCCCCGCCGCCCCCAGCCCGAGCGCCTCCATCGGCACATGGACGATGCGAGTCGCGAGCCGCACCTCGATCAGGAAGAGAATCAGCGACGCGAGCAGAAGCAGCGTCGCGACCACGAACACCCAGGCCGCGGCGACATTGAGGTTTAGGCCGGTAAAGGCCTGGGTGAACAGCAAGGCGACAAGCAGGCAGACGACGATGCCGCACGCGACCGCCGCCGCGATCGAATTGTTGATGATGTCGATGCGGCGGTCGACCACGCGCAATTCGGCGACGATGCGGTCATGCTCGGCCCCCACGGTATTCGCCCACTGATCCATCAGCACGCGCGACCGATCGACGACGCGCGCCAGCCGTCCCGTAAAGACGTTGAGCAGGCTGCCGGTCGCGACCAGCAGGAAGACCGGTGTGACCGAAAGCTGAATCGTCTGGGCGATGGCGTCGATAGCCGACGTCGCCATCAGCCCCCGCCACCGGCCGCGACCGACGGCGTGTTCACGCCGTGCATCGCCAGGAATTTGCGCACGTTGCGCGCCGCCTGCCGTATACGCTGTTCATTCTCGACCATCGCGATGCGGACATAGCCTTCCCCGTCCTCGCCATAGCCGACGCCCGGCGCGACCGCGACCTTGGCGTGGGTCAAAAGCTGCTTCGAAAATTCGAGGCTGCCCATCTCTTTCAGCGCGGGCGGCAGCGGTGCCCAGGCGAACATCGACGCGGGCGGGCTCGGAATGTCCCAGCCGGCGCGGCCAAAGCTCTCGACCATCACGTCGCGGCGCTTCTGATAGAGTTCACGGTTGCGCTGGACGATGTCCTGCGGCCCGTTGAGCGCCGCGCAGGCCGCCGCCTGGATCGGGGTGAAGGCGCCGTAATCGAGGTAGGATTTGACGCGCGTCATCGCCGCGATCAGCCTTTTGTTGCCGACCGCAAAGCCCATGCGCCACCCCGCCATCGAATAGGTTTTCGACATCGACGTGAATTCGACCGCGACATCCTTGGCCCCCGGCACCTGCAGGATCGAAGGCGTCGGGTTGCCGTCGTAATACAGCTCCGAATAGGCAAGGTCCGACAATACCCAGACCTTATTCTCCTTCGCCCAGGCGACGAGGCGTTCGTAGAAAGCCAGATCGACCGCTTCGGCGGTCGGGTTCGACGGATAATTGACCACCAGGATCGACGGGCGCGGCACGGTAAAGGCCATCGCGCGGTCGAGCGCGCGCCAATAATCCTCGTTCGGCGTCGTCGGCACGCTGCGGATCGTCGCCCCGGCGATGATGAAGCCGAAGGTGTGGATCGGGTAGCTGGGGTTCGGCGCGAGCACGACGTCGCCGGGGCCGGTGATCGCGGTGGCGAGGCTCGCCAGCCCTTCCTTCGACCCCATCGTCACGACGACTTCGGTTTCGGGGTCGAGATCGACGTTGAAACGGCGGCCGTAATAATTGGCCTGCGCCTTGCGCAGCCCCGGAATGCCCTTCGACTGCGAATAACCATGGGCGTCGGGCTTCATCGCCACTTCGCACAATTTTTCGATCACATGCGCGGGCGGCGGCAGGTCGGGGTTGCCCATCCCCAGGTCGATGATGTCCTCTCCCGCGGCGCGGGCGGCCGCACGCATCGCATTGACTTCAGCGATGACATAGGGCGGCAGGCGCTTGATGCGATAGAATTCATCTTCGGACATGGGAAACTAGAACAACTCCTTTACGTATGTGTTTTGGCCTATGCTTCTGAATTGACGCGAGCGGCAACCTCGCCAGCCGCATCGCGGCTTGTTATAGGCATAATATCCGCACTGACCAGCAGGAACGAGCATGAACGACACGGGCAAGGACACGGCGACCGAGGCACCGAATCCCTTCATGCCGTCGCCCGACGACATGCAGCATTGGGCGAGCGTGATGGGCCGCGCGCAGCAGTTGATGCTCGAATATGCGCTCGGCCAGGCGAACCAGGGCAACAGCGCCGCCGCCGGCCTGTTCGATCCCGCCCGTTGGCTGCAGAATCCGACGACGCAGGCGTGGGCCGAACAATCGTCGAAGATGTGGGAACAGGGCGCCGCTTTCTGGACCTCGCTCGCGACGCTGCAATCGCCCTTCGCGCCCGCCGCCGACGCGCCCGCCGCCAATGCCCCCAGGGACAAACGCTTTGCCGATCCCGACTGGACCCAAAACCCGGTGTTCGCGCTGATCCACCAGAGCTATGGGCTGCTCGCCGATCAATTGCTGACGACGACGCGCCAGATGACGGGGCTCGACGACCATGCACGCGCAAAAATGGAATTTGCGGCAAAGGGCATGGCCGAGGCGCTGTCGCCCTCGAACCTTGCGATCACCAATCCCGAAGTGATCCGCCGCGCGGTCGAAACGCGCGGCGAGAGCCTGCTCAAGGGCCTGAAGCATATGCTGACCGACCTGTCGCGCGGGCAGCTCAGCCATGTCGATCCCGATGCGTTCGAGGTCGGGGTCAATATCGCGACCACCCCCGGCAAGGTGATCCACGAGACCGACCTTTACCAGCTCATCCAATATGCGCCGACGACGAAGGACGTCCTGGCCGTTCCACTCCTCATCTTCCCGCCGTGGATCAACCGTTTCTATATCCTCGACCTCAATCCCGCGAAAAGCTTCGTCGCCTGGGCGGTCGAACAGGGGCTGACCGTGTTCATGGTGTCGTGGAAATCCGCCGATGCCTCGATGAGCGAGATCGTCTGGGACGATTATATCGCGGCGCAGGTCGATGCGATCGACATGGTGCGCGAAGGGCTGAACGTGCCGACGGTCCACACGATCGGCTATTGCGTGGCGGGCACCACGCTCGCCGCCACGCTCGCGATGCTGGCGGCGCGCGGCGAGGCCGCCAAGGTCCAATCGGTGACCTTCTTTACCGCGCAGGTCGATTTCGAACTGGCGGGCGATCTCAAAATGTTCGTCGACGACAGCTATCTCAACTTGCTTCAACAACTCTCGGCGCCGGGCTTCCTCGACGGCCGCTATATGGCCGCGACGTTCAACAGCCTGCGCGGGCGCGACCTCATCTGGAATTATGTCGTCAGCAATTATCTGCTGGGCAACGACTATCCGCCCTTCGACCTCCTTTATTGGAACGGCGACGTCACCAACCTGCCCGCGAAATGGCACCGGCAATATCTGGTCGATCTCTACCGCGACAATCGTCTCGTGATCCCGAACAGCCTGTCGGCGATGGGAACGCCGATCGATCTCAAGAAGATCGGCACCCCCGCCTATATCCAGGCCGGGCGCGAGGATCATATCGCGCCGCTCGCCAGCGTCTGGCGGCTGATGGACCATTTGTCGGGCCCCAAGACTTTCCTGCTCGCGGGCTCGGGCCATATCGCGGGGGTGGTCAACCCGCCCGCGGCGGGCAAATATCAATATTGGACCGGCGACAATAGCGCCCCGACGCTCGACGATTTCGTCGCGGGCGCCACCGAGACCAAGGGCAGTTGGTGGCCGCACTGGATCGGCTGGATTTCGGGGCAGGATAGCGCAAAAACGCCCACCAAGGGCTCGCGCATTCCCGGCAAAGGCCCTAAAAAGGCGATCGAGGACGCGCCGGGCCGCTACGTCAAACAACGGTAATATCTGGCGTTTATACCACTTTCGGGCCGGCCTCTCGATTATTTTTGTGCACCGCACAATTTTTCCTTGAAATCACCGATCCACTCCTATATTGTGCACTGCAACATAAAGGAGTTGTCCCGATGGCTACCAAGATGGATAGTGCCGAAAAGGCTTTCGAAGCCGCGACGCTGGAAACCGCCGCCAAGCCGGTGGTGACTCCGGCCGCTCCGGTCCAAACCGCTGCTCCCGCAGTGGCGCCGGTTGCGACCCCCGCGAAAATCAAGACGGTGAAGGCAAAAGCCAAGCCGGCTGCGAAAAAGGCCGCCGCCCCCAAGGCGGTTGCCAAGAAGGTCGCCCCCAAGAAGGCGGCCGTGAAAATTGCATCCAAGCCCCTCAAGGCAGCGCCGAAGCCGGCCGCCGCCGTTACCAAAGGATTCAAGACCATGAACGACACCGTCAAGAAGTTCACCGACGAAGCCAAAACCCGCGCCGAAGCGCTGACCGCCGATTTCCAGGCGCGTTCGAAGGACGCCCTCGCCAAGTCGAGCAAGATCGCCGAGGAAGCCGTCGAATTCAACAAGGCGAACGTCGAAGCGCTCGTCGAAGCCGGCAAGATCGCCGCCAAGGGCATCGAAACCCTCGGCCAGGAAGGCGTCGCCTTCGCTCGCAAGAGCTTCGAGGACACGTCGGCCGCGCTGAAGGGCTATACCGCCATCAAGACGCCGGCTGATTTCTTCAAGCTTTACGCCGAAAACAGCAAGAAGGCGTTCGACGCCGCTGTCGCGCAGACCTCAAAGACCAGCGAACTCGTCGTCAAGCTGACGAACGACAGCTTCGCGCCGATCTCGAATCGCGTGTCGGTCATCACTTCGAAGATGAAGGCAGCCTAAGGCTTTCCTCTTCCCGTTGGCGCGGGCTTCCCCCTCCTCTCCCGCCCGCGCCGACACCCAAGACCGCTCGCTTCCCCCCGGAAGCGGGCGGTTCTTGCTTTCCCCTCATCCCTCCCCTTGATGGAGGAGGCAGCGAGACTAGACGGCGTGCCGGCTGGTCGCAGCACAAGGGAGTGTCTCGCTGCGAAAGCGGTCACTTGCGCGCACCCCACCCGACCCTCCCCGCCGAAGGAGAGGGCTTTTGGCAATTAACCACCCCTCCCTCTTGCGATTCCGCCCCGGCTTGCGATATTCCCGATGATGATGTTTCCCGCCTCGATCCCTCATGTCGTCCGCGCAATGGCGGGCAAGGATGACGACACGTCCGGCACCCCCGGCGTCGGCATCGCGACGCGCACGCGCGCGAAGCCCAAGAAGCCGTCGATGTACAAGGTGCTGCTGCTCAACGACGACTATACGCCGATGGAATTCGTCGTGATGGTGCTCCAGCGCTTCTTCAACATGGATATCGAGCGGGCGACGCAGGTGATGCTCCACGTCCACCAACAGGGTGTCGGCGTCTGCGGCGTCTTCAGCTACGAAGTCGCCGAGACCAAGGTCACCCAGGTGATGGACGCCGCCCGGCAGAACCAGCACCCGCTGCAATGCACGCTGGAAAAGGCATGAGCCAGTCCTCCCTCTCCCGCAGGCGGGAGGGGCAGTGAGACTTGGTTCGGCGAAGCCGGACCTAGGACCAATCGACATTCAGAAGATGGCGAGTCGAAAATGGTGGTTTTCCGTGACCCGGAGCGCAGCGTGCTTTCTGCACGTGAGCACCGGAAGCTCGGAAAGCCGCCATTTGCAGACCGCGAAGGCTGAATGTCGATTGGTCCTAGTCGCAACGGGGTGGGCGTTATCGCTGCGCCATCCTGCCCACCCCGCTGCGAGTCGCGAACAAGTTCGCAACTCTCGCTACCCCTCCCGCGCCGCCTGCTCGGCCCTGAGCGCGGGGGATGGGTCCCCTTTCAAATCGCCATAGCCGAGCGGCTCGCCGCAGCCCGGACAGATCGTCGATGTCCCGACATCGGCGCCGCACGCCCGGTGAAAATAGCGCATCGCCGGCCCCGCGCCCGTCTCGCCCGGCGCATAGGCCCAGCGTTCAGCCCAGCCCCGCATCGCATAAAGTATGCCAAACAGATCCCTGCCCTTCGCGGTCAGGCGATACTCGTGGCGCGGCGGGCGCTCCTGATAGGCGCGGCGGTCGACCACCCCCTCCTCGACCAGCCGCTTGAGCCGCGCCGAGACGAGTTGCGGGCCAAGCCCGGTGTTCGCCGCCATGACCTCGAACCGCCGCCGACCAAAGAACAGCTCGCGCAGGATCAACAGCACCGCGCGGTCGCCGAGCAATTCGGCGGCCCGACCGACGGGACAGAAAGTATCCGACAGATCGGCGCGCTTGGGCACGATCGACGCCCCGCCCCCGTCATCGCACGCGCAGCGAAGCCACCCAGAACGGCATAGACCGCCGTGGATGGCTTCGCTGCGCGCGCAATGACGAAATTCCGGTTGCCGACATCCTCATCCCATTCTTCAAAAGAAATATCTTGTCACTATGATTATCATAGTTACTATCGGGCGCAAGAGGAGAGTCGCGCATGCCCCAACCCGCAGCCGTCATCATCGGCGCCGGCGATGCCACCGGCGGCGCGATCGCGCGCGCCTTTGCCGCCGAAGGACTCACCGTCTGCGTCAATCGCCGCGAACGCAACACCGTCGCGCTCGAAACGCTGGCCCAGTCGATCCGCGACGACGGCCATCGCGCGCGCGCCTTCCCCGCCGACGCCCGCGACGAAGACGCGATGATCGCCCTCTTCGACCAGGTCGAGGTCGAAGTCGGCCCGGTCGAGGTCGCGGTGTTCAACATCGGCGCCAATGTGAATTTTCCGATCAGCGAGACGACCGTGCGCGTCTACACCAAGGTCTGGGAAATGGCGTGTCTGGGCGGCTTCCTGATGGGCCGCGAGGCGGCGAAACGCATGGGTCCACGCGGCCGCGGCACCATCATCTTCACCGGCGCGACCGCCAGCCTGCGCGGCGGATCGGGCTTCTCGGCCTTCTCGGGCGCCAAGGCGGCATTGCGCATGCTCGCGCAGTCGATGGCGCGCGAACTCGGCCCGCAGGGCATCCACGTCGCCCACACGATCATCGACGGTGCGATCGACACCGACTTCATCAAAAGCCGCCACCCCGATTTCGACACGGCCAAAGCGCAGGACCTGATCCTGAATCCGCACGCGATCGCCGCCAATTATGTGATGCTCCACCAGCAGCCCAAAAGCGCGTGGACCCACGAACTCGACCTTCGCCCCTGGGGAGAGAGATGGTGACCAAAAATCCAGCAAAAACCCTCGAACTCATCTTCGATTTCGGCAGTCCCAACGCCTATCTGACGTTAAAGGCGCTGCCCGAACTGCTCGATCGCACCGGCGCCGACCTCGTCATCACGCCGTGCCTGCTCGGCGGCATCTTCAAGGCGACCGGCAATAAGGCGCCGATGGTCCAATATGCCGACGCGCCCGCGAAACTGGCTTATGAACATCTGGAGATGCGGCGCTTCATCGCCCGGCACAATCTCGCCAAATTCCGCCTCAACCCGCATTTCCCGGTGAACACGCTCATCATCATGCGCGGCGCGATCGTCGCCGAAAATGAGGGGGTGCTCGACGATTATGTCGACGTGGTGAATCGCGCAATGTGGGAAGACGGTCTCAAGATGGACGATGCCGAGATCATCGCGGCGTTCCTGTCGGCCAATGGCTTCGACGGTCCCGCGCTGCTCGCGCGCACGCAGGAGCCCGCCATCAAGGCGAAGCTCGTCCAAAATACCGAGGCCGCGGTCGCCCGCGGCGTGTTCGGCATCCCGACCTTCTTCGTCGGGGACGCGATGTTCTTCGGCAAGGACCGGCTCGACCAGGTCGAAGCGGCGCTCGGCTGACGACCGTTTGCGACCGGAAGGGCAACATTCCTTTTGTCGTCATGCTGAACTTGTTTCAGGGTGACGAGGTTTGGAATGGCAGCTCACAATCCCAAAGCCAACGTTCCCTGCCCCGAACACCGCCCCCTCAGTTGAAATCGAGCTGGATGATCTCCCTCGGCGTCGCGCGGCAATACATCTCGAGCGATTTCGCACCGTCGGGATAGGTCGCGGTCATTGCGGCGCGGATGCGCCAGCCGCCATTGCCCTGCTCGAGCGAGACGAGCTTGTCGTATGACAGCCGCGTCCCGCCGGTCGCGCCGATCTGCCGCGCGGCGTCGGTCATGCAGTTCTGCACCGACGGGCGCGACGCGCTCGGCAAATCGCCAAGGTTCGCGCTGAGCGTCGCGGGACCGCTCGTGGCCGGCGGCGGGGCGCTCTCCTGCGCGCTGCCGCCATCCTTCTTCTTTTTCTGGCTCGCGAGCAGCGCGATCAGGCCGCCCGCGACGACGATGCCGCCGATGATCAGGCCGGTGCTCGGCCCCTTATCCTTGTCGGGCTTCGGCCCCGGCAGCGGCGCGAGATTGGCATAGCCATAGCCGAATTCGGCGCGGCACCCGTTCGTCACCCAGATAAAGCCCGCGTCATACCCCCATTGCCGCCCGGCGTTGCATTTGCCGCCGAGCTTGCGGAGCAATTCGACACGGCCGTTCGTCTGGGCATTGCATTGTTCGTAGCGATTGCTGCGCGATTCGCAGCGCAGCGTCCCGGCGTAATCGCCGCCCGGATGAGCGCCTTCGCCTCCATAGCCATAGCGGAACTCCGCCCGGCACCCGCCCGAAACCCAGATCTGCTTGGCATCGAAACCCCAATCGCGCCCTTTCGAGCAGCGCCCGCCGATCACGCGGGCCAGTTCGACGCGATTGCTGGTCTTCACCTTGCAGCGCTGTTGCCGGTTGCCGGAGGATTCGCAGCGGATCGTGCCCGCATAGCCCTGATCATATCCCGCCGATCCGCTCGGCGGTGGATAGGGGTAGGTGGTCTGGGCAAAGGCCGGAACGGCAAGCTGGCTGGCGACGAACGAAGCGGCCGCGACGGCCGCGACGACGGGATTTCGCATAGACTTTCTCCCCTGTTGAACTCTTTGCCCTATGGCCCTCATTTCCTTCGACTATCCATATCGATGGTGTCACATTTTTTCTCCCGACGCCACCGCGAAAGCCGCGCGCCCACGCTTGCGCCCATCCACCCATGCGCTAAGGACAGCCGATGGATCAGATCGTCATTCGCGGCGGCCAGCGACTCAAGGGCCGTATCCCCATCTCCGGCGCCAAAAATGCAGCGCTCACGCTATTGCCGTGCGCGCTGCTCACCGACGAGCCGCTGACTTTGCGCAACCTGCCACGGCTCGCCGACGTCGATGGCTTTGGCCATCTGCTCAACCAGCTCGGCTGCTCGACGACGATCGAGGGATCGCGGCCCGAGGATTTCGGGCGCGTGATGACCGCGCGCACGACGACGCTGACCTCGACCGTCGCCCCCTATGACATCGTGCGCAAGATGCGCGCGTCGATCCTTGTCCTCGGCCCACTGCTCGCGCGCGCGGGCGAAGCGACGGTCAGCTTGCCCGGCGGCTGCGCGATCGGCAACCGCCCGATCGACCTTCACCTCAAAGCGCTCGAAGCCATGGGCGCCGAGATCGAGCTCGCCTCGGGCTATGTCAAGGCCAGCGCCCCCGGTGGACGGCTTGCGGGCGGCAAGTTCACCTTTCCGGTCGTGTCGGTCGGCGCGACCGAAAATGCCGTCATGGCCGCCGTTCTCGCCAAGGGCAGTTGCGTCCTCGAAAATGCCGCACGCGAGCCCGAGATCGTCGACCTGTGCAACTGCCTCGTCGCCATGGGGGCCGAGATCGACGGCATCGGCAGCGAGACGCTGACGATCGAGGGCGTCGATCGCCTGCACGGCGCAACCTATCGCGTGATGGCCGATCGGATCGAGGCGGGCAGCTACGCCTGCGCCGCGGTCATCACCGAAGGCGATGTCGAGCTGGTCGGCGCCAAGGCCGACGAGATGGAGGCGACGCTCGCCGCGCTGCGCGAAGCCGGCGCGACGGTCGAGGCGACCAAGGCCGGCATCCGCGTCGCCATGTCGGGCCGCGCGCAGCCCGTCACCCTGTCGACCGCCCCCTACCCCGGCTTTGCGACCGACATGCAGGCGCAGTTCATGGCGATGGCGACGCTCGGCACCGGCGCCTCGCTGTTTACCGAGACGATCTTCGAAAACCGCTACATGCACGTCCCCGAACTGGCGCGCATGGGCTGCGACATCGATGTCCGTGGCCGCAGCGCGGTGGTGCGCGGCGTTGACAAGCTGATCGGTGCGCCGGTGATGGCGACCGACCTGCGCGCCTCCATGAGCCTGATCATCGCCGGCCTCGCCGCCGAGGGGCAGACCGAGGTCAACCGCGTCTATCACCTCGACCGCGGTTACGAGCGGCTTGAGGAAAAATTGCAGGCGGTCGGCGCCGATATCGAGCGGATCAGCGCGGGATAGGTAGGCGCCTAATCCTCGACCGGCACCGACACCATATTGCCGCTGACCGACGGCCGTTCGGGCCGCTTCGCTACCGCGATCACCAAGCCGACAAGCGCCATCGCGCCGCCCGCGATCGACAGCGGCGCCCAGTGATAATCCTCGAACGCGGTCGAAAAGCCCATCGCGATGATCGGGATCAGCACGCTCGACCACGCCGCCTGCCCCGGCCCCACCGCGCGGATGACGTTGAAATAGAGCGGAAAGGTGACCGCGCTGGCGATGATGCCAAGATAGAGTACGCCGCCGAAATAGACGGGAGTCGTCTCGACGACAGGCGGGCCCGTCGTGATCCAGGCATAGCTGCCATCGGCGACCACGCCGAACAGCATCGCCCAGGCGATCATGACGACCATCGATTGCGCGCGGGCGATCGCGGTTCCCTGCATCACATTGGCGGTCGACGCGCTCATCACCCCCGCGAGCGTCAGTGCGGTGCCGAGCAGAACCTCACCCGCGCCGAGCGCCGCAGCGCGATATTCGTGAAGGATCATCAGCCCGACGCCGACGATCGCGATCCCCGCTCCGGCAAGGAAGCGTCGTTCGAGCGGCGATTTCAGGAACAGGCGCCCGAGCAGCGTGTTGGGAACGATCAGCAGCGCGAACAGCACCGCGACGAGCCCCGAGGTGATATGTTGTTCGGCGCGATAGACGAAATTGAAATTGAAGGTGAACTGCGCGATCCCGAGCAGCATCGCAAAGGCCATCGCACGCGGTTCGAGCCACAGGCGTTCGCGCCGGATCGCGGCAAAGGCGAACATCGCCGCCGCCGCGACCGAAAAGCGATAGGTGACCGACCAACTCGGCGGCACGATACCGAGCTGTCCCTTGATGACGATCCAGGTCGATCCCCAGATCAGCGTGACGAGCGCGAAAGGGATGAGGACGCGCGGGCTGAGCAGCGACGCTGGCTGCGCGCCGATCTTGGCGCTCATAGCGCCGCGATGGCGGCCGCGAGCGGGGCGACCGCCGCGACGTCCTGGTCCCAGCTCGTCACGAGGCGCGCGGCGCCCTCACCCCAGTCATAGAAATCATATCCCCGCGCGCGCAGCGCCGCCGCCTCATCGCCGCTCAGGCGGACGAACAGCTCATTCGCCTCGACCGGATACATCAGCCGGTCGCCACAGGCCGCCGCCAGCACCGCCGCGCCGGCATTGGCGGCGCGCGCGTTGGCGAGCCACAGATCGTCCTTCAGCATCGCGCGCACCTGCGCCGCGACGAAGCGCCCCTTGCTGAGCAGATGGCCGCCGCGTTTCTTGAGTTCGCGCACCCCCGGCCCGCCGCTGCCACCGAAAAAGACGAGCGCCTCGGCCATCATCGCACCATTTTTGGTGAAGCCAAAGGACAGCGCGTCGACCCCGGCGCGCCACGTCACGTCGGCGGGCGCGCAGCCGAGGAAGGCGACCGCATTGGCGAAGCGCGCGCCATCCATATGGAGCTTCATGCCGCTGGCGCGGGCGATCTCGCTGATCGCGCCGATCTCCCCGGCGCGCCAGGCGAGGCCATATTCGGTGGCGTTGGTGATGCTGATCGCGGCGGGCTGCACCTGGTGGACGTCGTTGCGGATGCCGGCGATCCGGGCCTTCAGCGCCGCGGCGTCGATCTTCGCACCCGTGCCCGGCACCGTCATCAGCTTGGCGCCGCCCGAATAAAAGGTCGGCGCGCCGCATTCATCGACTTCGATATGCGCTTCCTCATAACAGAGGATGCCCTGCCACGGCCGCACGAAATGCGCGAGGATGATGCTGTTCGCGGCGGTGCCGGTCGCGATCCAGACGACTTCGCAGTCGGTCTCGAACAGTTCCGAGAAGGCGGCGTCGAGCGACTGGCTGAGCGCGTCGCCGTCATAAGCGGTATCGACATGATTGGCCGCCGCGAGCGCCTCCATCACGGCGGGATGCACGGCGGCGGCATTGTCCGAGAAAAAGCGCGAAGCGGTCATCGAGCCGCCCCTTAGCGCAGCTTGGCGCGCCGCGCTAACGCATTAATTCTTTGGCAGTCCGGCCGGATCGTCGGCATCGTCATCGCCCGCCGCGCCATGCGCCAGACTGGCGCCGCCGACGACGCCAAGCCCGCCGGCCATGCCCATACCGCCCCCCATGCCGCCGCCACTGCCGCCGCCGCGCCCTCCCCCGCCGCCGCTTTCGCCGCCGCGACCCGAACCGCCGCCTTTTCCGCCGCTCGACGGCCGCGTCGGCCCCTGCAGCGGGATCGCCATATCGGGCGGCACCGGGTCGAGATCGAGCGCTTCACGGATGAAATCGCGCAGTGCGACGACCAGGTCGTGGACATGGACGGGACGTCCCTCGACCAGTTCGCGCGCGGCGCGGCTGGCGAGGCGAACCTGATCGGCGGTGCCGAGCAGGATGATGTCCGACAGCGCCGCCTCGACCGCGTCGCGAATCCGGCGCGGCCGATCCGAATCGCCGCCCGCGGCTCCGGCCGCCGGGTAGCCGACAATCTCCCCGCTTGCCGCTTCGCCGCGGCGAAGATCGCGCAGGTGGCGCGGATCGACCATCAGATTGCCGGTGAACGACCCGCCGAGCGTCTTGTAGGCCGCCATCAGCGTGCGCAACCGCTCGTTGATCTGGCGGTTGATCCGCTCGCGGCGCTGCTGGATCGTCATCATCACCATCAGGCGGATGCCGACACCGATCAGAGTGAAGAGCGCCAGCCCCAGCAAGGTGGCGCCGATGCTCTGCCACGAAGAGAAATCGAAAGAACGCACGAACGATGTCCCCTTCGGCAAAAACCGGTCAGGTCATCCGTTCTGGCGCCTGTCCGGCGCGCACGCCACCCCCAAATATCAATCGTCGTCGTCGTCGTGATGGTGGCGATATATCCACCAGCCATAGGTCCGCGACCGGCGGACGAAATAATATCCCGGAATGATCAGTCGTGTGTGAATTCCATCGCGCGTCATCAACTTCGCGATGCGCGGAAAGAGCAGCGAACAAGGCTGCCATTCATAAAGCGAAGGATCGACCGGCGCGTCGTCGGACATTCGCCACCAACCTCTCTGTCGTCGGCAGCCCCCCGGAGTCTTATAACAGCGTGCGGCCCGATCGCCAATCGGGTAGCGAAGGGGTGCGTCCAAACTCTCGAATCGCCCTTGCGAGCGGCGATCCAGAGCGGGCGCCCCCCCTCTCGGGTTCAGCGGTCGCGCTTGGCGAGCAGCTTGAGGCGCAGCGCGTTGAGCTTGATAAAGCCCGCCGCATCCTTCTGATCATAGGCGCCGGCGTCATCCTCGAACGTCACATGGCGCTCGCTGTAGAGGCTGTTCGGCGACTTGCGGCCGACGACGCCGACGTTGCCCTTGTAGAGCTTCAAACGCACCGTGCCCGACACTTTTTCCTGGCTGTGGTCGATCGCCGCCTGAAGCATCTCGCGCTCGGGCGCGAACCAGAAGCCGTTATAGATCAGCTCGGCATATTTCGGCATCAGCTCGTCCTTGAGGTGCGCCGCGCCGCGGTCGAGCGTGATCGATTCGATGCCACGGTGCGCACGCGCATAGATTTCGCCGCCCGGCGTCTCGTACATGCCGCGCGACTTCATGCCGACGAAACGGTTTTCGACGAGGTCGAGGCGGCCGATGCCATGCTTGCGGCCGAGATCGTTAAGCGCCGCGAGCAACGTCGCGGGCGACATCGCTTGCCCGTTGAGCGCGACGCCGTCGCCACGCTCGAAATCGATGGTGATATATTCGGGCGTGTCGGGCGCATCCTCGGGGTTCACCGTGCGCGAATAGACATAATCGGGGGTCTCTTCCCAGGGATCCTCGAGCACCTTGCCTTCGGACGAGGTGTGGAGGAGGTTGGCGTCGGTGCTGAACGGGCTTTCGCCGCGTTTGTCCTTGGGCACCGGAATCTGGTTCTTCTCGGCGAAATCGATCAGCGCGGTGCGGCTGGTCAGATCCCATTCGCGCCACGGCGCGATCACCTTGATGTCGGGGTTCAGCGCATAGCAGGACAGCTCAAACCGCACCTGGTCATTGCCCTTGCCCGTCGCCCCATGCGCGACCGCGTCGGCGCCGGTTTCCTTCGCAATCTCGACCAGCCGTTTGGAAATCAGCGGCCGCGCGATCGAGGTGCCGAGCAGATAATCGCCCTCGTAACGCGCATTGGCGCGCATCATCGGAAAGACGAAATCGCGGACGAATTCCTCGCGGACATCGTCGATATAGATATGTTCGGGCTTGATCCCCATCAGCTCGGCCTTGGCGCGCGCCGGCGCCAGTTCCTCGCCCTGCCCCAGGTCGGCGGTGAAGGTCACGACTTCGCAGCCATAGGTCACCTGCAACCATTTCAGGATGACGCTGGTGTCGAGCCCCCCCGAATAGGCAAGGACGACGCGCTTGATGGACTCGGACATGGGGACACCTTCTGGCGGGAGACGACGCGGGCGCGGCTAGCAGGCCAGCCCGCGCGGCGCAACGGCCTGATCGGAAAAAGGGACGGAAAAGCGCGCAACTTCACGCGCGATTCGCATTTTCGGATGCCCGTTCCATATCGGCAGTGGCGCTTAAGGACACAAAAGCCCCGCATGCACGCATCGAAACTGTGTCCTTTGTGGCTTTAAGCGGAAGCGGAAGTGGAGGGCACGGACCACGACATAAGATGGAGGCTAGCGCAGTCCGATTTTGTAGGACAGCGGTTTTGAGGCCAACTCGCCGATCGGGGCGACGCAACGGCGATCATGTCGTTCGCAAACGCACGGACGGTTTCCAGATCGCGCCGACGTCCCACCGCTTCGTCATGCCGAACTCGTTTCAGCATCCATGGCCCGAGCTTCCGTGTATCGCCGCGATTACTTCGAGGGCAGGCCATGGCCCCTGAAACAGCGAGGCCATCGCCGCCGAGAGACAGGAGGCGAAGCTGTCTGCAATCCATATAATCGCCAAAGTAAACCGTCACTGCAATTGCGTCGCGATCATGGGGCGATGTGACCCGATCGGCGGGTGCGGTTCAAGGACAACCGTTATACGCCATTGACGTATGCGTCAATGGCGTATAATTAGAGCGCATGACCACCTTGCAGACCATCGTCGAGCTGCCGGAGTTTCTGCGACGCGCCAAGGCGATCATGACCGACGACGAGCGGGTGGCGCTGGTGGATTATATCGCGGCCAACCCGGAGGCGGGCGTCTCGCTGGGCGGTGGACTGCGCAAGGTCCGCATCCCCCGCGAAGGCGGCGGCAAGAGCGGCGGCTACCGGACCATCCATGTGTTCGGCGGCCCTCATATGCCGATCTTCCTCGTCACCATGTTCGCCAAGAACGAGAAGGATAACCTGACCAGGACCGAACAGGCGGCGGTCGTCGCCTTGGCCAAGGCCCTGGTCGCAACCTATGGAGACCACAGATGAGCGCTTATGAAAGCATCATGCAGGGATTGAACGAGGCGCTGGACCATGCCCAGGGCAAGGATATCGGCGCGCGCGTTCACCGGATCGAGGTGCCCAGCGTCGATGTCGCCGCGATCCGGGCCAGCACGGGTCTGTCGCAGGGCGCGTTCGCGCGCAGCATCGGCGTCGCCAAGGGCACGCTGCTCAACTGGGAGCATGGCCGCAGACACCCCAGCGGCCCTGCTCAGGTGCTGCTCGCCATGATTGCGAAAAAGCCCTCGCTGGTGAGCGAACTGCTGCGCTGACGGCCTTTATGAATCACGGTGGAATTACGGATTACGGTGACAGGATTACGGATTATGGTGACAGTGCGCTTAACTCCCGCGTTTTCGGTCCCCGCCTACAGGGGTGAGATTTCGGTCGGTTCGCTGTCAATTTAGTGCACTGTCACCGTAATCCCGTAATCCCGCTTATCTGTTCAAAGGGAAGCCAATTGCGATGCCGAAACGGCAAAGCGTTCAGCAAAATTCCGCGTGTGCGCAATATTGGGGTGTGTCGACAGGGCGATCGTTCCCCGAGAGGCTGGTGACAATCTCAGGGCAAGCGGATCGCCTTCGATCTCGTCGCGATGGATCGCGAAAACCACGAACTCGCCGTCGACCAGCGGATAGTCGCTTTCGAACCGGTGATCCTTTTGCCCCACCAAGATCAGATAACCATAATCCTTCCGCAAGGCAGCGACGTTCCCGAGGATGTTCGTCCAGTTCCAGCGGAAACTGTCTCGCCCCCTGTTCGGCTGGTTCAGCTTGCTGAACTTCACCTCAAGCTTTGCGCCCGAGCGGGCAACGACATCATATCCCGCGTCATAGCTTTTCACAACATGACCGCCAGTCCATCGCGCCACATTGGCTTCCGCCGCAGAACAGCCGGCCCGGCCCGTCGAAGCCAGGTTAAAGAGAGTTTCAGCTGCCGAAAGAATCATTTCATAGTTCCGGTCCGACAATTCCCCGCCGCGCAGCTGATTAACGGCAGTTCTTATCGCGCCAAGCTGATCCGCCGGATGGGTGTCTTGCGCAACTTCACCTTCGCTCATTCCCTCCACTCCTCACGGGACAGTTCACGGGCATAGGAAGACGATGTACCCCGTCGATAATCTTCCGGTTGAAACGCCCATAGAATGCACTCTGCAGCTTGCCACTCAAGCGCCTGTCAAGAGTGGATACGGTGACAGTGCACTTAACTCCGCAATTCCCAAGCATTGTTCCCGAACCACGCTTCCAGCCGCGCGCAGGCCTCGCGCGCCATGTCGGTGGTCACGGCGTAGCTGAAACGGATGAAGCGCGCGCCGCGCTCGGGGTCGAAATCGAGCCCCGGCGCGGTGGCGACGCCGGTGTCTTCCAGCAACTTTTTGCACAGGGCCAGGCTGTCGTCGGTCAGATGCGCGATCGAGGCATAGACATAGAAAGCGCCGTCCGACGGGGCGATGTCGGTGATGCCGAGCCTGCCGAGACACTCGATCAGCAACTGGCGGTTGCGGCGATACATGGCGACGCGCGCGTCGAGTTCCTCCTCGCAGTCGAAGGCCGCGAGCGCCGCCTGCTGGCTGAGCGCGGGCGGCGACAGGAACAGATTGCCGAGCCGCGCGCGGGCTTCGGCGACCAGATCGGGCGGGCAGACGATCCAGCCCAGCCGCCAGCCGGGCATTCCATAATATTTGGAGAAGCTGTTGATGACGAAGGCGTCGGGGTCATATTGCAGCATACTGTGGGTTTCGGCGCCATAGCTTAGCCGGTGATAGATTTCGTCGGAGATGATGCGGACGCCGCGCTCGCGGCACGCCGCGGCGAGGTCGGCGAGTTCGGCGGGCGGAATGATTGTCCCGGTGGGATTGGCGGGGCTCGCGACGATCAGCCCATCGGGCGCGGGATCGGCCTCGCGGATATGGCGCGCGTGGATCTGGAAGCGGTCGGGCGCCCCGCATTCGACCTCGACCGGCTCCATCTGCAACGCGCGCAGCGAATTGCGATAGGCGACATAGCCGGGCCGCGCGGTCATCACGCGGCTGCCCGCCGCGAAGCCGGTCAGCAGCGCCAGTACGAGCGCGGGCGAGGCGCCGCAGGTCAGCAAAATCCGCTGCGGATCGAGATCGACGCCATATTGATCGGCATAATGGCGCGCGATGCGCTGGCGCAGCGGCACGCTTTCCCAATAGCCCATGTCGGGTTCGTCCAGCGCCGCGCGCGCCGCCGCGACCGCGCCCGCGGGCGCGCCGTCGGAGGGCTGGCCGAACTCCATATGGATCACCGAACGCCCCTCCGCGCGCAATTTGCGGGCGAGGTGGCTGATCTCGATGGCCCGGAAAGGCGCGATACCCTGCGACAGGGGCGAATTGGTCATGGTGCGATCCCGCAATATTTCTAAAGAGGGGATGGCCCCCGGTCGGCTCATAGCTCTTTGGCCCAAGAGATTCCAACCTAGCCTTTCGCACCGGGATTCCGGCCTTCAGACGGTGTCGCGATAGGCCGCTTCGGCCGCCGCCATATAGCCGCGCGTCAGCGGCAGCGCGTGGCGGCTGCGCGCGAACTGGATCTGATAATTGCCCATCCCGCCGCTCTCGAACGCCGAGGTCGCGCCGGCGAGGTAGAAGGTCCACATGCGAAAGAAGCGCTCGCCCATCATCTGGGCGATCTCCGCCTCGTGCGCCAGCGTGCGCGCATACCATTGGCGCAGCGTCAGCGCATAATGCAGCCGCAGCGTCTCGACATCGGTGACGATCATCCGGCTCTTTTCGCTCGCCGCCAGCGTCTCGCTGAGCGCGGGGATATAGCCGCCGGGGAAGATATATTTGCGCGTGAAGGCGTCGGTCGCCCCCGGCCCCCCGAAGCGGCCGATCGTGTGGAGCAGCATCACGCCATCGGCGCTGAGCAAGTTGGCGCAGGCACGAAAAAAGGTTTCGTAATTCGGCGCGCCGACGTGCTCGAACATGCCGACCGAGACGATGCGGTCGAACCGCCCCGGTTCACGCGCGGCGAGGTCGCGATAATCGATCAGCTCGAAACGGACGCGGTCGGCGACCCCCGCCGCCGCCGCGCGCTGGCGCGCGAGCGCGAGTTGCTCGTCCGACAGGGTGATCCCCAGCACCTCGACCTGTTCGAGCTTTGCGAGGGTGATCGCCATCCCGCCCCAGCCGCAGCCGATGTCGAGCACCCGCTGGCCCGGCTTCAACGCGAGCTTCGCCGCGATATGCGCCTTCTTCGCCGCCTGCGCCTCGTCGAGAGTCAGGCCCGCGCGCGGCCAGTAAGCGCAGCTATATTGCAGGTCGGCGTCGAGGAAGAGGCGGTAGAGGTCGTTGCCGATGTCGTAATGATGGTGGACGTTGGCGCGCGCGCGGCGGCGGCGGTTGATCGAACCGAGCCGCGTCCGCACCCCCTCGATCCGCCGACCGAGCCACGTCTTGTCGCGAAGCTCGACACCGCGGTCCCAGGGCGTGTTCAGGCGCAGAAGGCCGATCAGCGCCATGATATCTCCGTCGGTCAGCACCATCTCGCCGTCCATGAACGCCTCGGCCGCGCCAAGACGCGGGTCGAGGATGACGCGGCGCATCGCGCGGCGGGTGGTGAAGCGCACCGCGACCTGGGGGAAACCCGGCGCGGGCTCGCCGAAATGCTCGACCCCGCCGTCGGGATCGACGACGGTCAACCGCCCGCGGCGGACGACGCGCGAAAGGAAGGGACGGAGAATGGACATGGGCGCGACCTCATGATCTTTTGTGCCCCTGCCCGCTCAGGATAGCGGGATCGCGTTCATAATCAATGCGCAGCGCATTCAAACACCAGCGTGTCCCCGCGAAGGCGGGGGAACAGGATTTTCAAGCAAGGAGAACCGCCTTTAAGCGACGACCTCCACCGCATATTGTTCGCGATAGCGGGCGCGCAGCGACACTTTGTCGATCTTTTCGCTGCCGAGCTTGGGCAGCGCGTCGTTCGACATCCAGGTCCGCAGCGGCACCTTGTAGGGTGCGAGCCGCTGGCCGAGGAAGGCGGTCATGTCCTCGGCGGTGACGCTGGACCCCGGCTGCATCCAGATCACCGCGCCGACGACCTCGCCCAGCCGCTCGTCGGGCAGGCCGAAGACCGCGCATTCA
Organism: Sphingopyxis lindanitolerans; assembly: GCF_002993885.1. Taxonomy (NCBI): domain Bacteria; kingdom Pseudomonadati; phylum Pseudomonadota; class Alphaproteobacteria; order Sphingomonadales; family Sphingopyxidaceae; genus Sphingopyxis; species Sphingopyxis lindanitolerans. Next base: position 3,735,718 of record NZ_CM009578.1, on the reverse strand, counting down.
TTGGTTTCGGGATGCTCGTAGATCGCGGCCTCGACTTCCTGGCAGCTGATATTCTCGCCGCCGCGGATGATGATGTCCTTCTTGCGGTCGACGATGAACAAATAGCCGTCGGCATCGACATAGCCAAGGTCGCCCGAGCGGAAATAGCCATTGTCGAAGATCGCCGCTTTCGTCGCTTCGGGGTTGTTCCAATAGCCCTCGAAATTGCAGACCGAGCGGATGCACACCTCGCCGACGCCGCCCTGCGGCAGTTCGGCCCCATTGTCGTCGAGGATCGCGAGATCGACGAGCGGCTTCGACGCCGGGCCGGTCGACAGCGGCTTTTCGAGATAATTTTCGTTGATGATGCCGCAGCCGACGGCGTTGGTCTCGGTCAGGCCATAGCCGAGCAGCGGCTTGCCGTCGCCCATCTCGGTCGCGAGGCGGCGGACATGCTCGGGCGGACGCGGCGCGCCGCCGCCGGCATAGCTTTTGCACGTCGACAGGTCGTAGATCTTGCGGTTCGGGCTGATGAGGATTTCATAGCTCATCAGCGGCACGCCGACGAAATAATTGACCTTTTCATCCTGGATCAGCCGCATCGCCTCGTCGGCGCTCCATTTGGGCATCAGGACGAGCTTGCGCCCGATCGCGAGGCTTTGCAGGAACACCGGGATTTCGGCGGTGACATGGAACAGCGGCGTGCAGATCAGCGTCGCGGGCTGGGCGTCCGACATCAGCCCGTCCTCGGTCAGCAGATGGACGATGCTGGCGGTCTGCGTCACATAGTTGAAGATCGCCTGCACCACCGCCTCGTGCCGCGAATAGGCGCCCTTCGACTGGCCGGTCGAGCCCGAGGTGAAGAGGATGGTGGCCAGATCCTGCCCGGTCAGCACCGGCAGCGCGGTATCGGCGCCGCCGCCCGCGTCGGTGATCGGCGCCAGCGCGGCGTCCAGTGGCTGCGCGATGTCGAGCGCGATGAGCTTTGCGCCATGTTTGACGCCGGGTTCGCCCAGCCGCGCGGCGCGCGGGAGGTCGGCAATGACCAAAGTCGCCTCGGCATCCTCGATCCCCGCCGCCAGTTCGGCGCCCTGCCACCAGCCGTTGAGCAGGGTCGCGCAGCCGCCCGCGAGCAGGACGCCGAGATAGGTGACGCACCAGGCGTTGGCGTTGCGCATCGCGATCGCCACGCGGTCGCCGCGCTGCACGCCATGGCCGTCGATCAGCGCCGCCGCGACCTTGCGCGCGCCGGCGTGGACCTGGGCAAAGCTCAGCCGCTCGTCGCCTTCGACCAGGAAGGTCGCATCGCCATGCAGCGTGCAGAAATAGGCGACATAGTCGGCCAGATTCGTCGGCGCATTGGTGATGAAGGGCAGTGGACGGCCAAAGCGTTCGACGGAACCGACCTCGATCGGGCCACCGGGGCCGGTGATCAGATTATAGGCGGTTTCCAGGCGCAGATCGAGCGCGGAAGGCATGGGGCATCTCTCCTCTTGGTCTCGCTCGCCTTACCCCCTATGGGGAAGGCCTCTCCTGGGGAAGGACAGCGCGACTTTATGTTTCTTTTTGCAACCTTAACCGAAGCGACGCAATATGTGAACTTCCAGGATTTGATGGGAGAGCATAGCGAGGTCGCGTTCAGCGTCTTCGGCCTGCCAATCCGCTGGTATGCGCTTGCCTATCTCGCGGGCATCTTCCTCGGTTACGGCTATCTGCTCAAGCTGATCGCGCAGCCCGGCGCCCCGATGGCGCGGCGCCATGCCGACGACATGATCTTCTATGCGATGCTCGGCATCATCCTCGGCGGCCGGCTCGGCTATGTCCTTTTCTATAATTTCGAATTTTATTCGCAAAAGCCGCTCGACATCTTTCGCCTGTGGGACGGCGGCATGTCGCTGCACGGCGGGGTGATCGGCGTGCTGATCGCCATCTGGTATGTGACGCGCCAGGAAAAGCTCAGCTTCCTGCGCTTTTGCGACTATGTCGCCTGCGTCGTCCCGATCGGGCTGTTCCTCGGCCGCCTCGCCAATTTCGTGAACGGCGAATTGTGGGGCCGCGCGACGACGGTGCCGTGGGCGATCATCTTTCCGCGCGCGGACGCCCTGCCGCGCCACCCGAGCCAGTTGTACGAAGCCGGGCTCGAAGGGATTCTCATGATGGCGGTGCTCGCCTTCTTCTTCTGGCGCACCGACGCGCGCTACAAGCCGGGCTTCCTGTTCGGACTCGCCGCGATCCTTTATGGTTTCAGCCGCTTTCTGGTCGAATATGTGCGCGAACCCGACAGCCAGCGCCAGTGGGTCGTCGACATGACCGGCCTGTCGATGGGCCAATGGCTGACGGTGCCGATGATCCTGATCGGCGTCTGGCTCGTCGCCACCGCGAAGCGGCGGCGCCAGCGCGTCGAGCCGATCGCGGGGACGGACAGCGTTGCGTGACGGCCCACCGACCCCCGAGCGGCTGATCCCCGAACACCTGATCCACGACATCGCCGCCGCGCGGCCGACGACGATCGCCGACTATATGGCGTGGGCAAACACCCATTATTACGCGACGCGCGACCCGCTCGGCGCGGCGGGCGATTTCACCACGGCGCCCGAGATCAGCCAGATGTTCGGCGAGCTGATCGGCGTCTGGATCGCCGACCTGTGGAGCCGCGCGGGGGCACCGCCCTTTCGCTATGTCGAGCTTGGCCCCGGCCGCGGCACGCTCGCCGCCGACGCGCTGCGCGCGGCGTCGCGCTTCGGCTGCGCGCCGCTGGGCATCCATCTGGTCGAGACGAGCCCGACCCTGCGCGCCGCGCAGTCGGCGCGGCTGCCCGAAGCGGCGCACCATGACGAGGTCGACGCCCTTCCCGACGACGCGCCGTTGGTCATCGTCGCGAACGAATTTTTCGACGCGCTGCCGATCCACCAATATGTCCGCACGACCGCGGGCTGGCGCGAGCGGATGGTCGAGCGGCAGGGCGGCAAGCTGGTGCCGGTGGCCGGCACGGTTTCGGCCGACGAGGCCGTCCCCCCTGCCCTGCATCGCCGCCCCGAAGGCACGATCGTCGAAACCGCGCCGGTCGCGGCGGCGATCATGCAGCGCTGTGCTTTCCGCCTGGCGCGGCAGGGCGGCGCGATGCTGGCGATCGACTATGGCTATGCCGGGCCCGCCGCGGGCGACACGCTGCAAGCGGTCAGGGCGCATCGCTTCGCCGACGCCTTCACCGACCCCGGCGAGGCCGACCTGACCGCGCATGTCGATTTCACGGCGCTGGCCGGGGCGGCGCGGCCCGCGGGCTTGACGGTGAGCCCTCTTGCGACACAAGGCGACTGGCTGCGGCGGCTCGGCATCGACGCGCGGCTGAAGGCGCTGGTGGCCGCCGCGCCCGACCGCGCCGACGAACTGAAAGGCCAGCGCGACCGGCTCGTCACCGCCGATGCGATGGGCGACCTGTTCAAGCTGATCGCCGCCACCGCCCCCGGCTGGCCGCAGCCCGCCGGCTTCGCCGACGCGGAAGGTGCAAGCCATGAATAGCCCCGCCCAGCCCTGTTCCCCCGCGAAGGCGGGGGTCCATCACCGGGCCTATCGTTCCCAATGCGCCTTGCGACAGGAGGAAACGGCGGGTGATGGGCCCCCGCCTTCGCGGGGGAACAGCTTGGCATTGCGGGGAAGCCTATTGGATCTACCGCGAACCGGACCATTTTCAGGAGTCCCCGCATGACCCATGTCCAGCTTGCAAAGATCGAAGAGGCCGACGACGTGTCGCGCTTCGCCGAAACCGCCTTCACCCACACCTTCGGGCATATCTATGACCCCGCCGACCTTGCGACCTTCCTCGCCGACTGGAACCCGCCCGCGCGCATCGCCGCGCAGATCGCCGACCCCGAATGGACGATCGCGCTGATCCGGGGCGACGACGGTGCGATCCTTGGCTTCGTCAAGCTCGGGCCGATCGATTTCGCGGTCCCCGCGGGACACCCCACCGACAAGGCGACCGAACTCCACCAGCTCTATGTCGCCCCCGAAGCAAAGGGCACCGGCGTCGCGGCGGCTTTGATGGAATGGGGGATCGCCTGGGCACGGGCGCGCGCCGCGATCCTCTATCTGTCGGTCTTTACCGAAAATCCGCGCGCGCAGGCCTTTTACCGCCGCTATGATTTCGTCGATATCGGCCGCAACCCGTTTCGCGTCGGCAATCATATCGACGAGGACCGTATCTGGAGGCTCGACCTGTGACCCCGCCCTTCGCCACCGCCGCACCGCTCGCGGGCGTGCCGCACGGCTTCTTCGGCCGCCGCGGCGGCGTGTCGAGCGGCGACCTCGCGTCTCTCGATTGCGGGCTCGGCTCGGGCGACGATCCGGCGCTGATCGCCGAGAACCGCCGCCGCGCCGCCGCGGCGATACTGCCCGGAGCCGCGCTGACCGGCCTTTATCAGGTGCATGGAAACCGCTGCGTCATCGTCGACGCGGCAAGCGACCTCGCCGCGCGGCCCGAGGCCGACGCGCTCGCGACGCGCACCCCCGGCGTCCTGCTCGGCATCCTTACCGCCGACTGCGTGCCCGTGCTGTTCGCCGATGCGAAAGCGGGCGTCGTCGGCGCGGCCCACGCCGGGTGGAAGGGCGCGATCGCGGGGGTCACCGACGCGACGCTCGACGCGATGGAAAGCTTGGGCGCCGATCGCAAGAGCATCGTCGCCGCGATCGGCCCGTGTATCGCCCGCGCCTCCTACGAAGTCGATGACGGCTTCGTCGCCCGCTTCCTTGCCGATGATCCCGCGAACGAACATTTCTTCGCGGCCGCCAGGCCGGGGCACGCGATGTTCGACATCGCCGCCTATGTCGCCGCGCGCCTTGCCGCGGCGGGGGTAACCACCGTCGCGATCGGCGGGCAGGATAGCTATGCGGAAGAAGCGGCCTATTTCAGCTATCGCCGGGCGTGCCATCGGGGCGAGAACGGCTATGGGCGGCAGATTTCGGTGATCGGGTTCAAACCACCAAGCTAATCTTCGTCATCCCGGCGAAAGCCGGGATCTCGCCGGTGCGTCAAAACGATAGGGTGAGATCCCGGCCTTCGCCGGGATGACGTGTAAAGGCCGATAGAATTGGGGGACGGAATGAAAGCCTTGGCGATACCGCGCAAGCGCCTGCTGTCGATCATCGGCGGCTCGGCGGGCAATCTGGTCGAATGGTATGACTGGTTCGCTTATGCCGCTTTCGCCATCTATTTCGCTCCGGTCTTCTTTCCCAAGGAGGATCCGACCGCGCAACTGTTGAGCACCGCGACGATCTTTGCCGTCGGCTTCGTCATGCGGCCGATCGGCGCGTGGGTGATGGGGCGCTTCGCCGACGCGCGCGGGCGCAAGGCGGGGCTGACGCTGTCGGTGGCGCTGATGTTCGGCGGCTCGCTGATGATCGCCGGCGCGCCGACCTATGCGCAGGCGGGGCTGTTCGGCCCCGCGGTGCTGATCGCGGCGCGCGTCCTGCAAGGGCTGTCGCTCGGCGGCGAATATGGCGCCAGCGCGACCTATCTGTCCGAAATGGCGCCGCGCGCGCATCGCGGTTTCTGGGCCAGCTTTCAATATCTGACGCTGATCGGCGGCCAGCTTTGCGCGATCTTCGTCGCGATCATCCTGCAGGCCTTTCTGACCGAGGCCGAACTGACCGCGTGGGGCTGGCGCATCCCCTTCGTCATCGGCGCGCTGCTCGCGCTCGGCGTCTATGTGCTGCGCCGCCGGCTCGCCGAAACCCCCTCGTTCGAAAACCAGGCGGCCGACCGGCCGGTCTCGACCGCGAAACTGCTGTGGCGCGAGCATCGGCGCGAAACCATCCTCGTCGCGATGCTGTCGGCGGGCGGCGGGCTCGGCGCCTATACCTATATTACCTATATGCAGAAATTCCTGTTCAACAGCGTCGGTTTCGACAAGCAGACAGCGACCTGGATCATCGCGGCGGCGCTGCTGTGGTTCGCGGCGATGCAGCCGGTCTTCGGCGCCCTCGCCGACCGTTTCGGGCGCAAACCGATGCTCCTTCTCTTCGGCATCGGCGGCGCGATCGTCGCGGCGCCGACCTTCTTCGCGCTCGAAACCGTGACCTCGCCGGTCACCGCGACGCTGTTGATCCTGATCCCGCTGACCTTGCAGAGCGGCTATACCGCGAACAATGCGCTGGTGAAGGCCGAACTGTTCCCGGCGCATATCCGCGGGCTCGGCGTCGCGCTGCCCTATGCGATCGGCAATGCGATCTTCGGCGGCACGGCCGAGATGATCGCGCTCTGGCTCAAGGGCCAGGGGGTCGAATGGCTGTTCTATTTCTATGTCGCCGCGGTGATCGCGATGGCGGGGGTCGCGACGCTGCTGCTTCCCGAAACCAAAAACCGCAGCCTGATCGTCGAGGATTGATCGGGCGGAATGAAGCCCTTCGTCATTGCGACCCCGGCGAAAGCCGGGGGAAGCAATCTCCAGCTATCGTCCTGAAAGAGCGCCGGCTGGAGATTGCTTCGTCGCTTCGCTCCTCGCAATGACGAATCTCTTTGCACAAGCGGAGAAAAGGCCCGCGCAATTTAGTTACAATCGAAACCGCTACTGTTATAGCGAGCGCCAATCACCCACAGGAGCACCCCCATGGCCATGCGCGGCACCCCCAAAAGGAACAGCAAGAAAATCGGCGACCGCGACCTCAGCCCCGCGACGCTGATGATGGGGCTCGGCTATGATCCGGTCCTCTCCGAAGGGTCGCTGAAGCCGCCGATCTTTCTGACCTCGACCTTCGCCTTTGAAAGCGCCGCCGCGGGCAAGCGCTTCTTCGAGCATATCACCGGCAAAAGGCAGGGGCCCGCCGATGGCCTCGTCTATTCGCGCTTCAACGGGCCGAACCAGGAAATCCTCGAGGATCGGCTCGCGGTCTGGGACGGCGCCGACGACAGCCTCGTCTTTTCGAGCGGCATGTCGGCGATCGCCACCCTGCTCCTCGCGCTGGTCAGCCAGAATGACGTGGTCGTCCATTCGGGCCCGCTCTATGCCGCGACCGAATCGCTGATCGCGCGCATCCTGTCGCGTTTCGGGGTCGGTTTCGTCGATTTCCCCGCCGGCGCGACGCGCGAGGAGATCGACGCGGTCCTTGTCCGTGCCAAGGCGCTCGCCGATGAAAAGGGCGGCAAGGTGGCGCTCGTCTATCTCGAAAGCCCGGCGAACCCGACCAACGCGCTCGTCGATGTCGAGGCGGTGCGCGGCGCGCGCGACGCCGCTTTCCCCGGCGAGGCGAAGCCGGCGATCGCGATCGACAACACTTTCCTCGGCCCGCTCTGGCAGCAACCGCTCAACCAGGGCGCCGAACTCGTCGTCTACAGCCTCACCAAATATGCCGGCGGTCATTCGGACCTCGTCGCGGGCGGGGTGTCGGGCGAGCAAAGGCTGATCGACGCGATCCGGCCGATGCGCAACACGATCGGCACGATCTGCGACCCCAACACCGCCTGGATGCTGCTGCGCAGCCTCGAAACGCTCGAACTGCGCATGACCCGCGCGGGCGAGAATGCGCTGAAGGTCTGCACCTTTCTGCGCGATCATCCGAAGGTCGAGGGGCTGGGCTATCTCGGCTTCATCGCCGATCCGCGCCAGCAGGATATTTTCGAGCGTCATTGCTCGGGCGCCGGATCGACCTTTTCGCTGTTCATCAGGGGCGGCGAGGCCGAGAGCTTCCGCTTCCTCGACGCGCTCCGCATCGCCAAGCTCGCGGTCAGCCTCGGCGGCACCGAGACGCTCGCCAGTCACCCCGCCGCGATGACGCATCTGTCGGTCCCCGACGAGCGCAAGAAGGCGCTCGGCATCACCGACAACCTCGTGCGCGTGTCGATCGGGATCGAGAATGCCGACGATCTGATCGCCGATTTCGCGCAGGCGCTGGAGGCGGTTTGAGCATGGCGCGGCCAATGCGGTGGGCCGGTTGCGATTATTGCTCTTATCGTCATCCCGGCGAAGGCCGGGATCTCACCCTATCGGATTGACGCGCCGGCGAGATCCCGGCCTTCGCCGGGATGACGGATGAACACATGATCGCCGGCTATCTCCTCCCCCGCCAATCGACCACCTGCCAGCCCATCCGGGGCGCCAGCTTCTTCAGCTTCCGCGACGGCGTGGTGGCGACGGCTTCATGGGCGAAATGCAGCATCGGATGGTCGGAGACATGGTCCGAATAGGCGCGGATATGCGCCTCCTCGCGCGTGATATCATTGTCGGCGAGCCAATCCGAAATGCGCGCGAATTTCGCTTCGCCATAGCAATTCTCGCCCGCCAGCCGCGCGTGGATATGATCGGCGCCATCGGGTTCGTCGAGCTGCGTCGCCAGCACATCGTCGATGCCCAGCCGCCGCGCGATCGCATCGACATAAAGGTGGAAGGACGCGGTCGCGAGCAGCAGCCGGTATCCCGCCGCGCGATCGGCGGCGATCTGGTCGAGCGCCGCGGGGTGCAGCCCGCGCGCGACCACCCTGTCGGCATAGCTTTCGGCGAGCGGCGCGATCTCGCTGCGGCGAAAGCGCTTGCCGACGAGCAGCCGCAAATTGATCGCCTTGAGCCGCGTCCGGTCGATGAGGCGCAGCGCATAAGCGAGCCCGGCAAGCCCGACGAGCGGCAACAGCAGCAACCGCCAGGGCTGGCGCCGCCTTGCAACATGGATCAAGAACCCGCTGTAAGTCCCTGATCGCGTTATCGTCCGGTCCATGTCGTACATCGCCACGCGGTGAACGGGGCCGGTCGCGGGCGGGGCGGATGGCGTTTCCATAGGGCCGACAATAGGGTGCCGCGGCGGCGCGGCCAAGGGCGGGAATTGCTTGCCGTGCCAGGGCAAATAAGACAATGTCCCCCGCGAGATGGTGGCGAGGGCCGATTTTGATTACAGCGACGGCGCCGATGGGGTCGCGGTTCGCTTCACCGGCCGATTGACGCTGGCGCGCCTTGGCGACCTGCCCGCAAGGCTGGGCGAGCTTGGCCCCATCGCCTCGATCGACCTGTCGGGGGTCGAACGGATCGACACCGTGGGGGCGTGGATCGTCACCCGCACCGTCAACGACTATGGCGCGAAAGTCACCGGCGCGAGCCCCGAGGCCGAACGGCTGCTCGAGGCGCTGAAGGACGACAAGAGCGAATATCGCGTCCACCGCGACCGCCGCTCGGCGATCGAGCGCATGCTCGAACAGGTCGGCGAAGCGAGCGTCGCGATCTGGCGCGAACTGATCGGCATCGTCGATTTCTTCGGCGCGATGATCGTCGCGCTGGGCATCCAGATTCGCGCGCGGCGGCGGCTGCGCTGGCACGCGGTCGTCACCCGCTTCCAGACCGTCGGCGTCGATGCCCTCCCCATCATCGGCCTGATGAGCGTGCTGATCGGCGTCGTCATCGCGCAGCAGAGCGCGGTGCAGCTCGAACAATTCGGGCTGGAGGTGTTCACGATCAACCTCGTCGGCCGCGCCTCGATCCGCGAGTTGGGCCTGCTGATGACCGCGATCATGGTCGCGGGCCGATCGGGCTCGGCCTTTGCGGCGCAGATCGGCACGATGAAGCTGACCGAGGAAATCGACGCGATGCGGACGATCGGCGTGTCGCCGATGGAGGCCATCGTGCTGCCGCGCGTCGCCGCCTCGACGATCACCATGCCGCTGCTCGGCTTTTACGCCAGCATCTGCGCGATCATCGGCGGCGGGGTTTTCTGCTGGGTCGGCCTCGACATCCCCCCCCTCACCTATGTGCAGCGGCTGCGCGAGATCATCCCGATGCATGATTTCTGGATCATGCTGATCAAGGCGCCGGTGTTCGGCATCCTGATCGGCGTCACCGGCTGCTACGAAGGCATGCAGGTGCGCCAGAATGCCGAGGAAGTCGGCAAGCGGACGACCTCGGCGGTCGTCGCCGCCATCTTCCTCGTCATCGTGCTCGACGCCTTTTTCGCGGTCTTCTTTTCATCGCTGGGATGGAATTGATGAACGAGGAGACCCCGGCCGAGATCAAGGACGAGCTGGCCGCCGCCGACGCGGTGCGGCCCGAAACGTTCGAATACGCGATCCACGTGCGCGGACTGCGCAACCAGTTCGGCGACGCCATCATCCACGACGGGCTCGACCTCGACGTGCGTTCGGGCGAGATATTGGGCGTCGTCGGCGGGTCGGGCACCGGCAAGTCGGTGCTGATGCGCTCGATCGTCGGGCTGCAAACCCCGACCGCGGGCGAGATCGAGGTGTATGGCAAGACGCTCGACACCATCACCGACGCCGAGGAATCGCGCGACCTTCGCCGCCGCTGGGGGGTGATGTTCCAGGGCGGCGCGCTATTTTCTACGCTGAGCGTGGCGGAGAATATCCAGGTGCCGCTGCGCGAATATTATCCGCGGCTCGACCAGCAATTGCTCGATGAAATCGCGGCCTATAAAGTGTCGATGGTCGGCCTGCCCCCCGATGCCGGCCCCAAATATCCGGCCGAGCTGTCGGGCGGCATGGTCAAGCGCGCCGGGCTGGCCCGCGCGCTTGCGCTCGATCCGGCGCTGCTCTTCCTCGACGAGCCGACCGCGGGGCTCGACCCGATCGGCGCCGCCAAGTTCGACGAGCTGATCCGCGAGCTTGCCGACACGATGGGGCTCACCGTCTTCCTGATCACCCACGATCTCGACTCGCTCTATGCCACCTGCGACCGGGTCGCGGTGCTGGCCGAGAAGAAGGTGATCGCGATCGGTACCATCCCGGAACTGCTTGCCACCGAGCATCCGTGGATACAGGATTATTTCAACGGGCCGCGCGGCCGCGCGGCCGCCGGCTGCAATATCGCCGCCGAGCGGCAGGATAGGAAAAGCTGATGGAAACACGCTCGAACAATGTGCTCGTCGGCGCGTTCGTCCTTTTCTTCATGGCCGCGCTTGCGGTCTTCGTCGTCTGGCTCGCGAACGACAGCGGCGGCACGAAGCGCGAATATGACGTCTTCTTCAAACAATCGGTCGATGGCCTCAACAAGGGCGCGCAGGTGCAATTTTCGGGCGTCCCCGCGGGACAGGTGCGCCAGATCGCGCTGTGGCCCGACGATCCGCAGTTCGTGCGCGTGCGGATCGAAGTGAATGAGGGCGTGCCGATCCTCCAGGGAACGACCGCCGCGCTCGAAGGCGTCGGCTTCACCGGCGTCTCGCAAATTTCGCTCGACGGCGCGGTCAAGGGCGCACCGCCGATCACCGACAAGGGGCCGGCGGGCAAGCCCGTCATCCCGACCCGCGTCGGCGGGCTGGGTGAGCTTTTGAACACCGCGCCGCAGCTCCTGCAACGCCTGTCGACGCTGTCCGAACGGCTCGCCGAGTTGGTCGACGATGAAAATCAGGCGAGCATCAAGGGCATCCTCAAAAATGTCGAGGCATCGACCGCAATTCTGGCGCGCAATGGCCCGGCGCTCGAGAAAGCGCTCGCCGATTCGCGCATCGCGATCCAGCAAACCGGCAACGCCGCCGAACAGATCGGCAATCTCGCCGCCTCGGCGCAGGGCACCATCGACCGCAACGTCGATCCCGCCATGGCGAATTTGCGCGACACGCTGCAATCGGCGAATGAATCGATGAAGACGCTGGAGGCGGCGGTCGCCGACGCCCGGCCGGGGCTCAAGACCTTCAGCGACACCACCGTTCCCGAAGCCAATGCGCTGATCCGCGACCTGCGCCGCACCTCGACCTCCTTGTCGAGCCTGACCGACAAGCTCGACCAGCAGGGCGCCGGCGCGGTGCTGGGCGGCAGCAAGCTTCCCGATTACAAGAAATGAGGATGACGACGATGCGAACCCTTCGCGCTCCCCTGCTCGCTGCCTTCATGGCTGTCTCGCTTTCGGGCTGTATCGGGCTCGGCGGCAAGACCCCGCCCTTTCTGCTGACCCTCGACGCCGACGCGGCGCCCGCCGTCGGCGCCGCGCGCACCGCCAGCGACGCGGCGACGCTGACCATCCTGATCCCTACCGCGCCGCAGAAACTGCGCACCCCGCGCATCCCGGTGCAGCAGGACGACGCCAGCGTCACCTATGTCAAGGACGCCCAGTGGGTCGAGGCGCCGCAGCGCCTGTTCCAGCGGCTCGTTTCCGAAACCGTCGCCGCGCGCACGTCGCGCGTCGTCCTCGACGAAGGCCAATATCTGACCGCGCCGGGCGAGCAGCTCGCCGGGCAGCTCATGGACTTCGGGGTCGACGCCCGCTCGAACGAAGCGGTCGTCGTCTATCAGGCGATGCTGGTGGCGGCCGGCGGCAAGACCATCACCCAGCGCCGCTTCGAGGTGCGCGAGCCGATCACCGGCAAGATCGAGGCCAAGCCCGTCGGCGAAGCGCTGACCCGCGCCGCGAACAAGGTCGCGGTCGATGTCGCCGGGTGGCTGGAGGGCTGACGGGACGATAGCGCCCCTCCTGGGTAAGGGCGCTTTCGACCGGGAGGTGCCGCTCTTCTCCCCTCCCGCAAGCGGGAGGGGTCGGGGGTGGGTAGCAACGCCGCAATGGCCCACCCCGCTGCGACTAACGAACAAAGTTCGTAAGTCTCGCTGCCCCTCCCGCACGCGGGAGGGGACATCAGCGCCATCCTTCAACGGCCGCTTCCCACCCCACAGCCGCCCTACCCCAGCAAACTCTTGCTCGCCTGCTCGGTCGTGTCGCGCGACAGGCCGGGCTGCGCCAATATCCGTTCCAGCTCGGCCTTCATCATCGCCGCGCGCGCTTCGTCAAAACGCCGCCAGCGCCCGAGCGGCGGGATCATCTTGGCCGCGGTCTGCGGGTTCTTCGGATCGAGCGCGATGACGAGGTCGGCGATCAGGCGATAGCCCGCGCCGTCGGCCTGATGGAACGCAGCCTGGTTGCCGGTGAGCGCGCCGTAAAGCGCGCGGACGCGGTTGGGGTTCGCCAGCGTGAAATCGGGATGCCCGGCCAGCGCCTTTACCGCATCGACGGTGTCGGGCCGCATCGACCAGGCCTGCGCCTGGAACCATTTGTCGAGGACCAGCGGATTGTCGCGATAGCGCTGATAGAAGATGTCGAGCGCCGCCACCCGCTCGTCGCTGTCGCCGTGCGCCAGCGTCGCGAGTGCGGCCTGTCGCTCGGTCATGCCGTCGGCGGTCGAGAAGATGCCAAATGCCAGCGCCGGGACGTCGGCCATGTCGGTCGCGGCTAGATAGGCGAGCGCGACGCCGCGCAGCCGGCGGCGCCCCTTGGCGGCGGGGGTCAGCTCGGTCGCGGGCGGCGGCGCTTCGGACAGGATCGCGCGCCATTCGCCGGTGAGCGCGGCGCCGATCGCCGCCTGCAGCGCCAGCCGCGCGGCGCGGATCGCGTCGGGATCGACGGTGACCATCTGGTCGCCGATAAAGGCTTCGCTGGGCAGCAGCACCGCCTCGGCGACGAAAGCGGCATCGGCGGCGCGCCCGGCCAGCGTCAGCGCGACGGCGTCGATCACCGCACGATTGTCCGCCGCCTCGCCCGACACCGCCGTGACGAGCGTGTCGAGCATCAGTTGCTGCAACGCCTCATAGCGCGCGAACGGATCGTCGTCGTGCGCCGCGAGCCAGGCGAGTTCGCCCGGCGCGCGCTCGCAATCGACAATCACCGGCGCCGAAAAGCCGCGATTGACCGACAGCGCCGGGCGCGCCGCAAAGGCGCCGAGCGCGATGCGCTGCGTGGCATCGGTCAGCGTGACCAGCGTGTCGGGCAGCGCGGCGCCGCTGCCGTCCATCGCAAAGGCGGCGATGCGCAGCGGCATCATCGCGGGTTGCTTGTCGGGCTGGCCCGGCGTCGGCGGCACGGTCTGCGCGACATCGAGGAACCAGTCGCCGCCCTCTTCGACCAGCGCCAGCCGCAGCCGCGGCGTCCCCGCCTGTTCGTACCAGCGGCGAAACTGGGCGAGGTCGATGCCGCCGCCCTCTTCCATCGCGCGCACGAAATCCTCGCACGTTGCGGCTTCGCCGTCGTGGCGCTCGAAATAAAGGTCGGTGCCCTTGCGAAAGCGCTCCGCCCCCATCATCGTCGCCATCATGCGGATGATCTCGGCACCCTTGTTATAGATGGTCGCGGTATAGAAGTTCGAGATTTCCTGATAGCTATCGGGGCGGATCGGGTGCGCGAGCGGCCCGGCATCCTCCGGAAATTGCGCGGCGCGGAGCAGCCGGACATCCTCGATCCGCTTGACCGCGGGCGATCCCATCGCGGCCGAAAAACTCTGGTCGCGAAAGACGGTGAAACCCTCCTTCAGCGACAATTGGAACCAGTCGCGGCAGGTGACGCGGTTGCCCGACCAATTGTGGAAATATTCGTGCGCGACGACCCCCTCGACCCCGTCATAATCCATGTCGGTCGCGGTGTCGGGATCGGCGAGGATGTAGCGGGTGTTGAAGATGTTCAGCCCCTTATTCTCCATCGCCCCCATGTTGAAATCGCTGACCGCGACGATGTTGAACAGGTCGAGGTCATATTCGCGGCCATAGACGCGCTCGTCCCACGCCATGCTGTTCTTGAGCGCCTGCATCGCGTGGTGCGTGCGCGGCGCGTCGCCGTCGCGCACCCAGATGCCGAGCTCGACCTTGCGCCCCGACAGGGTGGTGAAATGGTCGCGATTGACGACGAGGTCGCCCGCGACCAGCGCGAAGAGATAGGAGGGCTTCGGCCACGGGTCTTCCCACAGCGCCCAATGGCGGCCCCCCTCGCCCTCGCCCGACGCGACGCAATTGCCGTTCGACAGCAGGATCGGGAAAAGCGTCTTGTCGCCTTCCATCCGCACCTTGTAGCGGCTGAGCACATCGGGGCGGTCGGGGTGGAAGGTGATGCGGCGAAACCCCTCGGCCTCGCACTGGGTGCAGAGCATGGCGTTCGACGCGTAAAGCCCCATGAGCTGGGTGTTCGCCGCCGGATCGATGACGGTATCGACCTCGACCGTCGCGGCAGTCCGGTCGCCAAGGTCGACGATCAGGTCGGGCCCTTCCATGCGCCAGTCGTTCCAGCTCTCGCCATCGACGCGCACCGCCGCAGCGGTCAGCCCGTCGCCGCGCAGCGTCAGCGGCACCGGCGTATCGGCATGGCGGACGACCGACAGCGCGGACCGCACCCGCGTCTGGTCGATGCCGAGCGCGAAATCGAGCGCGATATCGGGGATTTGCCATTCGGGCGCGCGGTAGTCGCCGCGATGGATGGTGACGGGGATGGCGGGAGAGGAAGAAGCGTCGGTCATGCGCGGGAGATGCCTTGAAGAAGAACCGTTTGCCCTGAGCTTGTCGAAGGGCCGTTCTCTCCTTCTGCGACTCCGAAGGAAGAACGGTGCTTCGACAAACTCAGCACGAACGGAAAAAGGTTTGTTCATTATCCTAGGCTTGCGCCGCGAAGCGCGCAATAAGGGCGGCGATGGCAAAGATGCTGATTTTCGGAATGGGCTATGCGGCGGGGCGCCTTGCCGACCGGCTCGGCGCGCGCGGCTGGGACGTTGCGGGCACGACGCGCGACGGGCGCGGCGACAGCATCGCCTTTACCGATACGAGCGCGGTGCTCGGCGCGCTGCGGTCGGCGACGCATATTCTGTCGTCGGTGCCGCCGGTGGACGGCGCGGACCCGGTCCTGGCCCGCTATGGCGAAGCGATCGCACTCGCGCCCGCAACCTGGGTCGGCTACCTCTCCTCGACCGGAGTCTATGGCGACACCGGCGGCGCGTGGGTCGATGAGAGCGCGCCGGTCAAAGGCCGCCGCCCGGACCGCAACACCGCCGACGCCGCCTGGGCGGCGCTGCGCGGCGATGCGCGCGTGTTTCGCCTTCCCGGCATTTACGGCCCCGGCCGCTCGATCCTCGACCGCGTCGGCGAAGGTCGCGCGCACCGGATCGCCCTGCCCGGACAGGTGTTCAGCCGCATCCATGTCGACGATATCGCGGGCGGCGTCATCGCGTCGTTCGGCGGGCCGGCGGGCCTCTACAATCTCGCCGACGACGAGCCCTGCCACCAGAACCGGCTCGTCGAATGGGGCTGCGCGATGCTGGCGGCGCCGTTGCCGCCGCTGCGGACGCTCGACGAAGCGGACCTGTCCCCCGCCGCGCGCGCCTTCTATGCCGAAAACCGCCGCGTCGCGAACGGCAAGGCGAAGCGGCTGCTCGGCTGGACCCCGCGCTATCCGAGTTTTCGCGAGGGATTGGCCGCCTGCCGATGACCGTCGCCCCCGCGCAGGCGGGGGCCGGCAGCCTTGCGCTACGCCGATGGCGGCCTCCGCCTGCGCGGGGGCGGCGGTTTACAGCAACACATCCACCGCGTGGATCGCCACCCCCACCAGCCCGCCGACCAGCGTGCCATTGATGCGGATATATTGCAGGTCGTCGCCGACCGCATTTTCCAGCCGGTCGGTGATCGTTTTGGCGTCCCAGCCGCGGATCGTGTCCGACACGAGTTTCAGCGCCGTCTCGCCATAGCTATCGACCATGCCGACGACCGCGCGGCGCGCATAGCGGTTGAGCGTGCGCTTGATCGAGACATCCTCGCCCAACATCGCGCCGAATTGGGTGACGAGTTCGCCGATGCGCCCCGCGAGCATCGTTTCGGGATCGCGCGCGGCCTTGAGGAGCGCGCCGCGCCCCTGCTCCCACAATCCGTCGAGCCAGCGCTTGACCGCCTTATTCTCCAGCAGTTCGTCGCGCACCGTCGCGACCTTCGCCTGCACCTCGGGGTCGTTCTGAAGGTCGAGCGCCATCTTGGCGAGCCCTTCCTCGACGCGGATGCGCAGCGGATGCGTCTCGTCGCCCGCCATTTCGCCGAGCAGCTTCGACAGCCCGGCGACGATGCGGTTCGAAATGCTTTCGTCGAGGCCGGTGAAGCGGACGATCGCATTGCTGTTGTCATGGACCATCTGGTGGATCAGATGCTCGTTGAGTTCGAGCGTCTTCGACCCCCATTGAACCATCGCGTCGAGCAACGGCTGGTGCCGCCCCTCGGCGAGCGCCGCCTGCATCGCCTGGCCGAGCAGCGGCGCGACGTCGAGTTCGCGCAGCCGATCGGCGATCGCCGATTTGACCATGCCGCCCAGCCGCTGCTGGTCGAGCGCGCCAAGCGCGTCGGCGATGATCCGCGACGCGCCAAGCCTCAGCCGCCCACCACCCTCGGCGGGCTGCGACAGGAATTTGCCGACCGCGCCCGCGACGTCGAGCGTCTGCATCTTGCGCGCGATCAGGCGCGGCAGCAGGAAATTGGTGAGCAGGAAGCGCGCGAGCGTGTCGCCGATGCGGTTCTTGTTGCGCGGCACGATCGCCGTATGCGGGATCGGGATGCCCATCGGGTGGCGAAACAGAGCGGTGACCGCGAACCAGTCGGCAAGCCCGCCGACCATCGCCGCCTCGGCAAAGGCGCGGACAAAGCCGATCGCGGGGTGCGCGTCCTGATAATAGCGGGCGCCGAAAAAAATCGCCGCCATCACGACGAGCAGGCCCGTCGCAAAAATACGAATATTGAGCCCGCCGGTCGGAACGGCAATGCCCAACGGCCGGGGGAAAGCGCGGTCGGTCATGCCTGTCAAATGGCGAAACGCGCGGAAGGTTGCAACCGGCGCGGCCAGGCGCGGCGCCGGCTGCCCTCCATCATTCGGCCGCGTGCGGCTTTGGCGCGCCGTGCGGCTTGCTATCGTCACCCTTGCGATAGGTGAGCAGATTGCTCGAGAAAAAGCGGCCGAGCCGTTTCTCGATGCTGTCGGCAAGGCTGAAGCCCGCGGGGACGATCAACAGCGTCAGCAGGGTCGACAGGATCAACCCGCCGATCACGACGATGCCCATCGGGGCGCGCCATGCGCCATCGCCCGACAGCGACAGCGCGGTGGGAACCATGCCCGCGACCATCGCGACGGTGGTCATCACGATCGGCTGCGCGCGCTTGCGCCCCGCGTCGAGCAGCGCTTCGCCCTTCTCGATGCCATGATCCATCTCCTCGATCGCGAAATCGACGAGCAGGATCGAGTTTTTCGCGACGATGCCGAGCAGCATCAAAAGCCCGATATAGACCGGCATCGAGATTTCCGTGCCGGTGATCAGAAGGCCCAGCAATCCGCCGAGCGGCGCGAGCAGCAGCGACGACATATTGACCAGCGGCGACAGGAAGCGGCGATAGAGCAGCACCAGGGTCGAGAAAACGAGCAGCAGACCCGACACCACCGCGATGACGAAATTCTGGATCAGCTCGGCCTGCCACTTGGCATCGCCCTGAACGATCTTGCGGACCCCCTGCGGCATGGTCTTGACCGCGGGCAGCGCGTCGATCTTTTTCTGCGCATCACCGGTGACGAGCCCCGGAGCCAGGTCGGCGCCGATCACGATGCGCCGCGTCTGGTTATAGCGGCGCAATTCGGTCGGCCCGGCGCCAAAGCCGATCACGGCAACCGATTTCAGCGGCACGGTGGTTCCGCGCGAGGTCGGCACCGGCAGATTCTCGATCGTCGCCAGGCTGCGGCGCGAATCCTCGGACAAGAGCACCCGGATCGGGATCTGGCGGTCGGACAGCGAGAATTTCGCCGCATTCTGGTCGATGTCGCCCAGCGTCGCGATGCGGATCGTCTGGCTGAGCGCCGAGGTGGTGACGCCGAGTTCGGCGGCCAGGTCCATGCGCGGGTTGACGATGATCTCGGGTCGCGGAATGTCGCCTTCGATGCGCGGCGACCGCACTTCCTTGACCTTGCTCATCTCGCCGACGATCTTCAACGCATGCTTTTCGAGCTGCACCGGATCGTCGCCGCCGATCACCATCGTGATGTCGCGGCCCGAAAAGCCGCCCGACTGGCTCTGAAAGGTCACGCGCGCGTCGGGGATCGCCGCCAGCTTCGGCTGCAATCCGCGTTCCCATTCGACGCTGCTGACCTCGCGATGCTTCTTCAGCGTGATGAAGGCGTTCCCGCCGCCGACGTCGACATCGTAAAAGGCCGTTTCGACGGCTGGATTGTCGTCGATAATCGCCCCGATCTGCCGGACGATCGCCTCGCTCTGCGCCAGCGTCGAGCCCGGCGGCAGTTCATATTTGATCTGGCTGAAATCGCTGTTGATCGTCGGCTGAAACTGTTGCGGCAGCGTCGCGAACAGGATGATGCTCAGCACGAACGCCGCGCCCCCGATGCCGACGATCCAGACGCGATGGTCGAACAATCGGGCATAGGCGCGTCGGGCCATGAAGGCGGCCCAGCGGGTAAAGGCCCATTCGCGCATGCCCGCCGCATAAGCGAGCGCGCCGACCATGATCTGAAGCAGTCCGACCACAAGATAGGCGAAGACGATCATGAACGGGGTTTTCAGCAGGAAATGCAGCGCCGGATTGGGGCCATCCTGCCCCAGCGGAACCGGCTGGAAATAGCTGAACACCATCATCAGCCCGGTGAGCGCCGCCGCGACCAGCGGGACGGTCAGATAGACCAGCCGCGTCGGCTCGGGTTCATATTGTGCGCGCACCCTGTGATGCTTCTTATTGTCGAGCGTCCACGCCAGGATGCGCTCATAGCGGTGAATCCATGGCCCCGAGGCATGCTCCTGTGCGCCTTGCGCCGACAGGAAATAGGCCGCGATCATCGGCGTGATCATGCGCGCGACCGCCAGGCTGACGAGCACCGCAAAGACGACGGTCATTCCGAACTGGATGAAGAACTGTCCCGAAATGCCCGGCATCAGCGCGACCGGCAGGAAGACCGCGACGATCGACATCGTCGTCGCGACGACCGCGAGGCCGATCTCGTCGGCGGCGTCGATCGACGCCTGATAGGCGGTCTTGCCCATTCGCATATGTCTGACGATATTCTCGATCTCGACGATCGCATCGTCGACGAGCACCCCCGCCACCAGGCTGAGCGCGAGCAGCGACAGGCTGTTCAGCGAAAAGCCCATCAGGTCCATGAACCAGAAGGTCGGGATCGCCGACAGCGGGATCGCCATCGCGCTGATCAGCGTCGCGCGCCAGTCGCGCAGGAACAGAAAGACGACGACGACGGCCAGCACCGCGCCCTCGATCATCGCCGCCATCGAGCTGCGATATTGTTCCTTCGTATATTCGGTGCGCGTGAACAGGATCTTGAAATTGACCTTCGGATTGGCCTTCTTGATCTCCGCCAGCTTCTTCATCGCATCGTCATGGACGGTGACGTCGGACGCGCCCTTGGCTTTTTCGATCGAGAAGGACAGCACCTGCTTGCCGCGAATTTTCGCAAGGTTGCGCTGTTCGGCATAGCCGTCGGTCACCTTCGCGACGTCGCCCAGCCGGATCGTCCGCCCATTGCCGATCGCGATGCGCGTCTCGCCAAGCGCAAAGGCGCTGGCGGCGTTGCCGAGGACGCGGACCGCCTGTTCGGATCCCGCGATCTCGGTGCGGCCGCCGGCGGCGTTGACGTTCGTCTGACGCAGTTCCTGGTTCACCTGGCTGGCGGTCAGGCCATAGCTCTGCATCCGCGCGGGATCGAGGATGACGCGAATTTCGCGGTCGACGCCGCCCGACCGGCTGACCTTCGCCATGCCGTGGATCGACAGCAATTCCTTGGCGACCGTATTGTCGACGAACCAGCTCAGCTGTTCGAGCGTCATGTCGGACGCCTCGACCGAGAAGTAGGTGATCGGGCCGCCCGCGATGTCGACGCGCACCACCTGCGGTTCGAGGATGCCGTCGGGCAGGTCGCTGCGGATCTGCTGAACCGCCTGGTTGACGTCATTATAGGCGCGGTCGATCGGGGTGCCGATCGCGAACTGCACCATCGTCCGGCTGTTGCCCTCGCTGACATAGGAGGACAGCTCGTCGACCCCGCTGACGCTGCGCACCGCGGCCTCGATGCGCTGGGTTACCTGCGTCTCCAGCTCGGACGGCGCCGCGCCGGGCTGCACCACGATGACCTGCACCGCCGGGAATTCGATGTCCGGCTGATCGTTCACGTCCATCCGGTTGAAACTGACGACGCCGGCCAGCAGCAACAGGATGAACAGCACGACCGGCGGCACCGGATTGCGGATGCACCAGGCGGAAATATTGCGAAAGCTCATGGTTCGAACGCCCTTGGCACTAGCGGTTCCTGCACTTGCGGTTGGTGCTGCTTACTGCGCGGATTTCTGCAACACCGGCTTCACCTTGTCGCCGGGATTGAGGAAAGCGCCCGCGAGCACGATGACCTTTTCGGTACCGGCCAGGCCCGATGCGATCGACACGCCGCCGTCGGTGACCGTGCCGACCTTCACGGCGCGCCGTTCGACCTTGTCGTCCTTGCCGACGATCAGCACGAAATTGCCCTCGGGGCCGCTTTGCACCGCGCTTTCGGGAAGCAGCGGCGCCTCGCCCGAGCCCGCCACGAGCCGCGCGTCGGCAAAGCCGCCGGGGCGCAGCGCGCTGCTATAGGGAATCGCGATGCGCACCGTGCCCTGCCGCGTGTCCATGTTGACGATCGGGGACACCTGCCACACCTGGCCCGCGATCTTCAGGTCGCTGCCAACCGGGGTAACCGTCGCGCGGGTGCCGATCTTGACGCGCTGGAGGTCGGCTTCGGCAAGCTGCGCGAGCATTTCCATCTCGCCGCCCTTCGCCATGCGGAACAGGACGCCGGCGCCCGCGCCGACGACCTGACCGGGCTCGACCTGGCGCGTCAGCACCAGTCCCGCCGCGGGCGCGACGATGTTGAGCCGGCCGTTGCGCGCGACGGCTTCCTGATATTGCGCCTGCGCGACGCGGACGCGCGCGTTCGCTGAATCGCGGGTTGCGCGCTTGCGGTCGAGATCGGCCTTCGAGATGAAACCGCGGCCGACCAGCGCCTGCGCGCGATCGAGTTCAGACTGGGCCAGATTGGCGTCGGCCTGCGCCACCTTGATCGACGCCGACAGGCTGGCCGCCTGCTGCGTCTGCACCGACCGGTCGAGGACGGCGAGCGTCTGCCCGGCGCCGACCCACTGGCCGGGCTCGACGAGCACGCGAACCACCTGCCCGCCCTCGCCCGCGATGCCGACCGGCATCTCGCGCCGCGCCGCGATCGTGCCGTTCACCGCGATCGCGGCAACGACCGGCACGCGGCCCGGAATCATGACGGTCACATGGGGAACCGCCTGCGCTCCGGGGCCGCCCGCCGGCGCCGCGCCGTCGCCCTTGACGCTCGAAAAGGCGAACCAGGCCGCCGCGAGCGCCAGGACGATCAGCACGACGGCGACGATCAGCCGCGTCCGCTTGCGGCGATTGTCCGTCTCTTCGTAAAAGCTTTGCGTCCCCGCCAGGCTGTCCATCGAATCCACTTTCCGTTCGTAGTTCACGCCACGTCCCCTCCGCCGTCCGCGGCCACCGTTCGCGCGTCGCCGTCGGCAAAGCGCCCGGCCCGCGGGGCAGGATATCCTCTGAAGGTGTGTTACCCTATTAAATCACCGCGCGCAAGAGGCGATGGATTGCCGCTTCCCCATCCCCCAGGGAGCCGCGCCATAGAGAAGCCGGCCCATGATTTCCAGTGTTTGCGTTCATGAAAATGGGGGCGGCCGACCCAGGTCGACCGCCCCCATTTCACCCGGACCCGGCCCGGATCGGACCGGAGCGCCGGCTTTTCCGTCAGCGCACGCTGCCGCGCCGGATCAGGTTGACGATGGCGAGCAGGATGATCGCGCCGATGAAGGCCGTCACCAGCGTTCGCCAATCGAAGGCGTCGCCGCGCAAATGGCCGCCGCCGAAGACACCGCCGAGCAGCAGCCGACCGAGGATCGAGCCGATACAACCGACGATGATGTTGAGGAAGATGCCCTGCTGGGCATCGGTGCGCATCACGATGCTGGCGAGCCAGCCGATGATGCCGCCCATGACGAGTGCGATAATGAAATCAATCATGTTATGACCCCCTATGATCATTATGGCGCCTGATGGGACAGGCGGGTCGATGCTAACCTAAATATCTGCAATCGCCTAGCGAAATGGCGGCGATCGCGCGGCGGGGGTCGGCGGGTTCATCCAGGGCCGCCGACGACGACCGGGGCGATGACGAATCCTCGCATGATCCTTCCTTCCCGAACCAAGCGGGCCCGAACCGACCGGACCCGAAGCAACCGGACGACGCACCCGGCAGCAACCGAAATGCGCAAGCGAGGCCGGACCCCGGCGTCGCTCGCCCGATGAAGGAATAATGCGAGAAGGCTGCGAAAGGTTCCCGGCCGCAGCCCCGAAGGGCGCGGCCGGGACAGGAGGATCAGTTCCGGTCGGGGAACTGTTCCGGGTCGCAACGACGGCGATAGGCAGGCTTCGCCGACCGCGGTGTGACCGACATCACAGGAGGCGGTTTTTGAGGGAAGATTTTTGCGGGCGACCGCGAAAAAGATCGCAGGAACACTGCTGCGCGCCGGGCGCATGCGAAATGGGGGTCGGCATCGCTGCCAACCCCCACTATCCGGTTTCCCCCTGCGCTGCGCTCCGCGCCGTTTCGCTCCATCGACCTTTCGGCCAAGGGACCGCAACCAGGCGTTGCCGCTGGCGCCGGAACGATCCGGCGATGGTTCGGTCGGCCCCCTTGCGGGGGCCGGCCTCACCTGGAAAGCCCTTCATCATCTTGTCCGAGTCTCTGCCGAAGCAGTCGCTCTTCCGAAGCGATGGACTGCGTTTCCTGTCCGATCGGGTCCACCTCAACTCGTGGGAATCGCGGCGTTCCGTGATCGGGTATCGGTCGATGTCCTCGTCGGTTCGGTCCGTTTCCGTCCGGCTGGTCTTGCAACCACCCTTTGGGTTCCGGTGATCCGACGTCTCTGTCGTCCGATGATTGGAAGCTGTCACGAACCGGCCCGGCCGCCAACAGAAAAAGCGCGTAAAACCCGCCCACATCCTCCACGCTTGTGGATAAGTCCGGCATTAGCAACAAGCGGATTCCGCGCAGCATTTTTGTAACAGACGCGCAGCATTTTCGGATTCGATTGCTGCATCGCACCAAACGAATCGCCGTCGCGACTCGGATGTATCGACAGGCGGCTGAGTCGTCGGACGCCGACTCAAGCCCGCCCCAAATCGCCCTTCCCCACCGTCCCCGACGCCATCTCGAGCATCCGGTCGAGGCTTTTCTTCGCGCCCAGGCGCAGCGTCTCGTCCATCTCGATCCGCGGCTGCAGGTCGCGCAGCGCGAGGTAGAGCTTTTCCATCGTGTTGAGCGCCATATAGGGGCAGATGTTGCAGTTGCAGTTGCCGTCGGCCCCCGGCGCACCGATGAAGCTCTTTTCGGGCAGCGCCTTTTCCATCTGGTGGATGATGTGCGGCTCGGTCGCGACGATCAGCGTGTCGCCGGCAAAGGTCTTGGCGAACTGCAGGATGCCGCTGGTCGACCCGACATAGTCGGCATGGTCGATGATATAGGGCGGGCATTCGGGATGCGCCGCGACCGGCGCGTCCGGATGCTGCGCCTTGAGCTTCAGCAGCTCGGTTTCGCTGAACGCCTCGTGGACGATGCACACGCCCGGCCACAGCAGCATGTCGCGCCCGAACTTGCGGTTGAGATAGCCGCCGAGGTGGCGGTCGGGGCCAAAGATGATCTTCTGCTCGGGCGGGATCTGGCTGATGATCGTCTCGGCGCTCGACGAGGTGACGATGACGTCGCTGAGCGCCTTCACCGCCGCCGAGCAATTGATATAGGTCAGCGCGATATGATCGGGGTGCGCGTCGCGGAAACGTTTGAACTGTTCGGGCGGACAACTGTCCTCGAGGCTGCACCCCGCATCCATGTCGGGCAGCACGACGATCTTTTCGGGCGACAATATCTTCGCGGTCTCGGCCATGAACTTGACCCCGCAAAAGGCGATGACGTCGGCGTCGGTGTCCGCCGCCTTGCGCGACAGCTCGAGCGAATCGCCGACGAAATCGGCGAGATCCTGAATCTCGGGCTTCTGGTAATAATGCGCGAGGATGACGGCGTTGCGGTCCTTGCGGAGGCGGTCGATTTCGGCGCGCAGGTCGAGGCCCGAGAGAGACTCGCGGATGGGAGCAGTCATGGCGTTTCCTTATGTGGCTTTGGCCTTGGCGAACCCCCTACACCGCGACCGGCGGCAGGGCAATTCGCCGCTCCCTACATGGGCGGCGGCGATGCGAAGGCAAGGCCCGGGATCGCAGCACCCGGATGACCGGCGGTCACCGAGGCATAAAGAGCATCGCCAAACGAGGAAAAGGCGACAAGTTGCGCGATCGGGATCACCGCGACGACGCCCAGCATGCCCCACCACCAGGCCGGATGAACATGCCCATCGCGCTGCCAGTCGCGCAGCGCTCCCGTCAGCGGAAACAGCAGGCCGAACAGAACCGCCGTCTGAAACGCATAGGGAATAAGCAGGGGCATCGGCAGCAGCCGCCCGAACGCCGGACCCATGATCGCCGCCATGGCGCAAATCTGAAGGCGCATGCGCCAGTCGCTCCGCCGACGCAGACGGAACGCCGCCGCGACCACGCCCCCAAAGCACAGCACACCGATCGGATTGGCGACGAGGAAATGCTGCGGCTGGAAAAAGAAGGGAGCCGTTCCGCGCTGGACGACGTCGATCGTGAGCCAGAACCCCATGAGGATCATCAACGGAACCCACGCAGCGGCGATCCGCCCGAGTTGGCGGTGCTGCGCAGCGGACCCGCGCGATGCAAGCCAGCTTTGGGTGACGAAAAGGGCCACCCAGCCCATGAAGACGAAGGCATGGACATGGACCAGAGGCCGCACGGCAAAGGTGGATCGCCCCATCACCAATTGCGTCGTGAAGCCGGCCACGACGACAAATGCCATCGCCACCGCGGTACAAAAATAAAAACGATCCTTTTCGGCCGCGACGAGCGGCTCCTGCGCAATCGTTGCCATGCCACGCCCCCTCCGGCCGCACCCTGCGCTATCTTACAGCATGGGCACGAACACGGAAAGCGGCATTCAGCGCGGCGGCGCGCCCGCGAAACGCGCCGTCACCTTGGCGTCGATCCCCGCGGCCTTCAGCGGCATGGCAAAGCTCTGTTCGATCGCCACGCGCGCGGCATTCTGCGCCAGCCGCATCGGGGTCGTCCCCCTCGCCTGCTTGATCAGTTCCGCCTGCGCCGCCTTGCGGTTCGCGGCGTCGAGCGTTTTTTCGGCGTCGGTCAGCGTCAGCAGGATGACGCCGTCGCGATATTCGCTGATCGCGTCGATATCGATTTCCGGCCCGGCGAGGCGCAGCGGCGGCAGCGTGACGGTCAGCGCGTTGACGCCCGAGTCCCAGTCGAGATCGGACGGCTTCAGGCTGCCGAGATCGAGCTCGTAACGCACGGTTCCCGGCATGATCAGCGTCTTTTTCGCCTCCAGCCCGAGGCGCGCCTGCGTCGAGGTCACGACCGCGACATAGCGCGCGGTAAAGGGGACGAGGACATTTTGTTCCTGCAACCCCTGCAAGCTCGCGGCGACCACCGTCTGGGGATCATAGCCGCGCTGCCAGTCGCGCCAGGCGGACACCGTCCACCACGCGGCGAGCGCGAGCAGCGCCGCGGCGGCGAGCAGGATCAGGCGCGGCAACAGGCGCGGGGCGGGAGAGGGGTCGGTCCTGTCGGTCATGGTGTCGTATAATCCGAACAATCGGGCGCCGCCCGGTCCATGGCATAGCGCGCCGTCGCCGCATCATAGCGCAGCACGCGATCATAGGTGCAGGCCGGGTCTTCGGCGTGCACCAGATCGGCGCGCTTCAGCTTCGTCGCGCTATTATCCTGTGACCGGCGCGAGGTGCGCGGAAAGGCGGTGGCGACGGCGCGATAGGTCAGCGTGGGAAAGACGGCATCGCCCGACGCGGTAGCGGCCGTCAGATCGGCGCCGAATTCATATTCGTCGTGGCACGCCTCCAGCCGATCCTTGCTGTCCTGCTCGGAAAAGCAGGCGCGGATCATCAGCGAACCGTCCCACGGCAGTTCGAGCGCCTCGCCGCCCAGCCGCGCCGCGCCGGGCGCCGCACTCAGTTCGAGAAGGTGGAGCTGCGACGCCGAACCGCCGCCGCCCGAATACATGCTCGTCTGCCCGCTGAGAATGCCGACGAGGTAGCGCGGCGCGCCCTCGCCGCCCTTCGCCCGGATCAGCCTCGGCCAAAGCGCCACCGTCTCTGCCTCGGCGAATGCGGGCAGCGCCAGCGAAGCGGTCGCGGCGCCGGGCGAGGCGACGCGCAGCACGGCTTCGCCCGCATCGCCGTCCTCGACCGGAGGGACCTCCAGGCACAGGCTGTGGTCGGGCAGGCATTGGCTCGTCCCTTCCTCCGCCACCAGCGCGACGACGGGACCGGGCGCAGGCACGACGGCTCCCGCGGCGGCGGCCAGAATCAGCGAGACTATCATGCAAGCTCCCATTGCTCTTCGTGGGCGCGGACCAGTCCCCGCGCCTTCAGGTCGAGCAGATGCGCCAGCACCGAACGGCCGGCCGCACCCGTCAGGCGCGGATCAAGCCCCTTGTACATATGGCCGACCATGACCGGGATCACAGCCGCGCCCTTTTCCAGTTCGCGCAATATCTGCCGCTCGCGCTGCCTGCGGTGCCCCAGCATGCCGCGCACAAGCTGCCGCGGCTTGGTCACCGCGGGACCGTGCGCCGGATAATAGACGCGGTCGCTGCGCTCATAAAGCTTCGACAGGCTCGCCATATAGGCCGCCATGTCGCCGTCGGGCGGGCTGACGACGCTGGTCGACCAGGCCATGACATGGTCGCCGGTGAACAGTGCGCCGCTTTCGACCAACGCAAAACAGAGATGGTTCGACGTGTGCCCCGGCGTCGCGACCGCTTCGAGCGTCCAGCCGTCGCCCGCGACGCGCTCGCCGTCGGCCAGCACATGGTCAGGGGCATAGTCGGGATCGAAGGCGGAGTCGGCGCGCGGCCCGTCGTCGGTCAGCGCGAGCGGCGCGCAGCCGATGATCGGCGCGCCGGTCGCCGCCTGGAGCGGCGCGGCGGCGGGGCTATGATCGCGGTGGGTGTGGGTGCACAGGATCGCGGCGACGCGCTGACCTTGGGTCGCGCGCAGGATCGCATCGACGTGCCCCGTGCCGTTGGCGTCGGGCGGATCGCCGATGCTCATCCCCGATCCCGTCGGCCCCGGATCGATCACCGCGACGTCGCTCCCCGCGCCGACGATCCAGGTCTGGGTGCCGGTGAAGGTATAGGGCGACGGATTGGGCGCGAGCACGCGGCGCACCAGCGGCTCGTGCTGCTCGCACTCGCCGGCGCGGATCGTGTCGGGCCAGGGCTTGTCTTCGCTCATCCATCCCATGTGGCATTCCCCCCGCCAAAGGAAAAGGGCGCGGGGGCGAAAAAGCATCGAGGCGCGCCCCCAATCGCTGGCGTCGCGCGGGTGTCGGGATTTTTGACACCCCCATGGCGCGGTAAGGATTCGCTAACCAGCGTCCGGCCCCGAAACCCGCGGCAGCGGCGAATTGGCACGGCCCTTGTATGGTATAGGATGTTCCCGAGTGTTCCGCTCATATGGAGCGGTGGGGGGCATCGGTCTGGTCCCTGATGCCCCCTGCCCCCACCGGGACAACCCCCACTTGCCCCCGATGCAGACGGGGGGCGGAGCGGCCATCAGGCCCCGCCCCCCGGATGCTTTTCCATCAGCCGCCGGATATCAGCCAAAGGTGAAGGCGAACGCCTGCACACCGGGATCCTGAAATTCGATCTGGAAGCTGCGCTCGCGTGGTCCCTGCTGGCGCACGAGCTGGTAGAGCCGCTGGCCGGTCACCACGCCATTCCCCGCCGCATCGACATCGAGGCCATGATCGGCGCCCGGCGCCTTGCCGTCGATCGTCACCCGGAAGCGCACCGGCGCCTTTGCGTCGGCGGCGCCGAGGACAAGGTGCAGGTCGCGGCCGCGAAAGCGAAAGGCGATGCGCGCGCCGGGCGCCGCCGACACCGCATGCTCACCGCCGACGACCCACGCGCCGCCAAGCGCCCAATCGTTGCGCTGCGTGAGCGCGGGCAGCACATAATCGTGCCGCGCATCGCGCACGAAGCCGCCCGGCGAGACGAAATTCGCCGCGCGGGCATAGCCGACATAGGTTTCGGGCGAGCGGTCCTTGCGCGCGCTTTCGGCCTCGCCGACGCCGGTCGCGGCGACCTCGACCGCGTCCATCGTCCCCACCGCGCCGCCATTTTCGGCGATCAGCCGCTGGATGATCCGTTCGGATTCGGCATAATGGCCCTCGCCAAAGCGCGCGGCGCGCACCCGCCCCTTGGCGTCGATGAAATAATGGGCGGGCCAATATTGATTGTCGAAGCCGCGCCAGATCGCATAGCGATTGTCAAGCGCGACCGGATAGGGAATGCCAAGGTCGGCGATCGCCTTGCGGACATTGGCGGGATCGCGCTCGAACGCGAATTCGGGCGTATGCACCCCGATCACGACCAGCCCCTTGTCGCGATATTTCGCGTCCCACGCCTTCACATAGGGCAGCGTGCGCAGGCAGTTGATGCACGAATAGGTCCAGAAATCGATCAGCACGACCTTGCCGCGCAGCCCCTCGGCCGTCAGCGGCGGCGAGTTCATCCAGCCGGTCGCCCCCGCGAGCGATGGAAACGGCCCCTTGTCGGCCAGCGCATCGGCGCCCGGCATCGCCTTCGGCATCGCGCCTTCGGGGTGCAGCCGGTCGAGCAGCGACTGCTCGAAACGCGCCGTGCTCGCGAGCGACAGCCGGGTCAGCAGCCCGGTGTCGAGGCCGAACCCGATCGCGATCACCCCCGCCAGCACCGCCGCGCCCAACCCCCGGCGCAGCCATTCGCCGGCGCGGATCGACCGCTTCATCGCCGCGAACACGCGCCCGCCGACGAGCAGCGCGAGCGCGAGCGACGTCGCCGCGCCGAGCGCATAGGCAAGCAGCAGCAGCGACGTCTGCGCGCTCGCGCCCTGCAAGGCCGCGCCGGTCAGCAGCAGGCCGAGCACCGGCCCCGCGCACGGCGCCCACAAAAGCCCGGTCGCGACCCCAAGCAGCAGCGAGGAGAGGAAGGTCGAGCGCGCAGGCCCCGCGGTATTTTGCGACAGCCGGGCGCCCAGCGCGACCAGCGGCCGCGTCGCGCGGTCGGCGAGCGACGGGAACAACAGCAGCAGCCCGAACAGGCCGAGGACGACGAGCGCCGCGACGCGCCCATAGGCATTGGCCTGAACGACCCAGCCGCCGCCGACCACCGCCAGCGTCGCGACCCCGGCAAAGGTGATCGCCATCCCGAGCAGGAGCGGCAGCCCGCTGCGCGCGAACGGCTGATCGGCGCGCGCAAAGACGAAGGGTAGCACCGGCAGGATGCACGGGCTGACGATCGTCAGCGCACCGCCCAGATAGGCAAGAAGGAAAAGGATCATGACGCGCTACGCCTCCACAGGCTTCGACGAGCGATATGTCCCAGATACGAAGCCGGACGTCGAGACGTTACAATCGACGCTCCGATCCCTAATAATTTCGGCAGAGAACCGAACCCCATGCCTCGTCATGCTGAACTTGTTTCAGCATCCATGGCCTGAACGCGCGTCCAGCGCTGCATGGGTGGCAAAGGCAGGCCGTGGACCCTGAAACAAATTCAGGATGACGAAGCAAAAAAGAGCAGCGATGGACCCAAAAGCAACAGGCTGCTTGCAAAGCGCCCGGTCGCCAATGCCTATTCCGCCCGCGTCGGAACGCCGTCCATCAACTGGTGCAGTTCGCCGGCTTCCCACATCTCCATCATGATGTCGCTGCCGCCGACGAATTCGCCCTTCACATAAAGCTGGGGGATCGTCGGCCAGTCCGAAAATTCCTTGATCCCCTGGCGGACGTCCATGTCCTGAAGCACGTCGACGGTGTCATATTCGACGCCGAGGCGGTCGAGCATCGCGATCGCGCGCGACGAAAAGCCGCATTGCGGAAACAGCGGCGTGCCCTTCATGAACAACAGCACGGGATGGTCGGCGACCAGCTTCGCAATGCGGTCGCCAGTGGCTTGGGGGGTGGCGGTCTCGCTCATTTCAAAGTCTCCGGTGGCGCGGCGCGCCGAAAAAATTGCGTCTTGTCCCTATGAAGGAACGACGGTGGTCAATTGCAAGGCATGAAGTTCGCCGCCCATGCGTCCGCCGAGCGCGGCATAGACCGCCTTATGCTGCGCGACGCGGGTCAGGCCGCGAAAGGATTCGCTGACGATATGCGCCGAATAATGGTCGTTGTCGCCCGCCAGATCGGTGATCGTCACGACCGCGCCCGGAAGCGCCGCCTCGATCATCGTCTTCAGCTCATCCTCGCGCATGCCCATCGGATCGGCCTCAATTCTCGCTGTCGATGAACTGGCGCCGCGCCTCGGCGCTCTTTTCGTTGAGCGCGGCGCGGATTTCGGCGTCGCTGATCTCGACCTGCGCGGCGGTCAGGTCGCCCGCCAGCTTGCGGATCACATCCTCGTCGCCCGCTTCCTCGAAATCGGCCTGCACCACCGCCTTGGCATAAGCGTCGGTCTCTTCGGGGGTCAGGCCCATGCGTTCGGCGGCCCATTCGCCGACCAGCCGGTTGCGGCGCGCCGTGATGCGGAACAGCACGTCCTGGTCGCGCACATATTTCGCTTCCTCGGCCCGTTTACGATCGTCGAATGCGCTCATCTTGTCCTCACCGGAATGGAATTGTCCTTCCCAGATAGGTTACCCCGCCATGGCGCGCAAGGCGGCTGTGCGGCAGATCACTTCCCTTTTGCAGACGAAGGGTTTAGGGTCCGCGGCGACGGGAATGGGTCGTACCGCAGCGTATAGACTGCGCCATGCCCCCGACATCGCAGGCATGGCGCGTCGAAGCTCGTCTTTGGGGGATTGGTGATGACCGTTCGACGTCCGTTTTTCGTGCCGATTCTGGCTGCGCTCGCCGCGGGGCTATCGCCCCCCGCCGTGGCGCAACCCGACGACCCGACGCTTCGCGACAGCTTTTCGATCGGCGACCAGGGCGGGGCTCTGTGCGAAGTCCAGGCGACGCTCCGCGATCCGGTGATCAAGGGCATGTTCGACCGCGCCTGGGTGATCGTCTGCCGCGATGCCAGCCAGCCCGTCGGCACGGTCCGCATGCTGCGCGCGAACGCCGACGAGGCCCGCGCCCGAATCGAGGCGGCGCGCGCCGGAACCATCGACTGCGCCGCCGACGGCGCCTGCACGGTCAAGGACAGCCATGTCGCGTGGCAAACCCGGATCGAGGCCGACGGCAACACCGCTTATGCGGTCGAGGGATTCGCCGCTTATGGCGACGCGCTGACCCTTGCCCTCGAATCGATCCGGCAAAGAAAGGTCGCGCCCGGCCAGATCAAGGTCGCGACGACCTCGGTCGGCGGCGGCGACGGCTTTGCGCGGACGCTCGCGGGGACGATCGACGTCGACAAGGCGCTGGCCGAGGGATATCGCCGCAACCATGCCGGCGACTATGCCGAGGCGGCCGAATTTTTCGAAGCGCTGTCGCTGCGCACCGAGGACGAACAGGCGGCCGCGGGCATCGATCCGACCGAATTCACGCTCAATCGCGCGCTCCAGCGCTCGAACCTCGGCGAATTCGCCGAAGCCGATCGCCTGTTCGGCGAGGTCGAGGCGATTCCGACCAGCGACCCGGTCCAGCTTCGCCTGCGCCGCAACTTCCGTGCGATCCACGCGCTCAACCAGCGCGATTATGGCGGCGCCGAGGCGCTGCTCGAAACCCCGATTCCGCCGCTCGTCAACGAGGTCAAGGTCGATGGCGACGCGGTCACGCTGACCCCCGAGATCGTCGCGGGGGTCAACAGCGGCGCCAATGCCCGCGCGGTGCGCCAGGGCGGTGACCGCGAGCGGCTGACCCCGGCCGAACGCGCGCAGATCATCGACGCGCAGGCGGTCCATCTGCTCGGCACGGTCGAGCGGCTGCGCGGCGACGCAAAAGCCGCGAAGGCAGCGCAGCTCAAGGGGCTGGCCGACGCGCTCGCGGTGCGCGACGGGCGCGTGACCTCGATCGTCCGCCTGCGCTCGCAGATGCTCGGCGAGCTGGCGCTCAGCGAAGAGGCGCTCGGCGACAACAGCGCCGCCGACGCGCGCTTTCAGGAATCGATCGGCGCGCTCGCGGTCGAATATCCCGAAACCAATGCGCTCGCTTCGGCGCGCGCGCGCTACGCCGCTTTCCTCACCCGTCATGGCGAGGACGACAAGGCGCTCGCCATCTATCACGATGTCGTCGGCGCGCTCGCCAGTTCGCAGCGTTCGACCACCGGCATGGCGAACATGATGGCGCCCTATTACCGCCTGCTCGCCAGCCGCGCCGCGACCGATCCCAAGGCGACGGAGGATTTCTTCGTCGCCAGCCAGCTCCAGGTCCGGCCCGGCGTCGCCGACACCCAGGCGCTCCTTGCGCGCGAATTGTCGGCGGGCAGCGACGATGGCGCGCGCCTGTTCCGTCAGGCGACGACGCTGAACCGCGACGTCGAGCGCGCGCGGATCGAGGATGCCCGGCTCGCGCAATTGCCCGAGACGGCAGAGGTCGACGCGATGCGCGCCGACCTCAAGATCCAGCTCGACAATCTGTCGTTCCAGCAGGCGGAAACGGTCACCAAGCTCGGCGCCTATCCGCAATATAGCGTCGTCGCGTCGGGCAAGCTCGATCTTGCCGAGCTGCAACGGGTGCTGCGCCCCGACGAGGCCTATCTGAAGATGCTCGTCGTCGGCGATTCGGTCTATGCGATGCTGATCGGTCAGGGCGACGCGATATTGTGGCGCAGCGACATCAGCGCAGAGGGGCTCGAGACCGCGGTCGACACGATCCGCTCGACCATCTCGATCGTCGAAAATGGCAAGCGCGTCACCTATCCCTTCGACGCCGCCAC